>JAFSYB010000019.1 GCA_017443765.1 Muribaculaceae bacterium
ATCTGTCCTGTCCTGCAAAATGAGCTATAGGGCGTTTTCAAAGGTCGATTTATGGTCTGAAATGTTTGAATTGCTCAAAACACCAGTGGGAATCGGTGTTTAAGCGATGTCACATCCTGCAAAATGAGCCATAGGTCACCAATTTTAGGATTAGTCAAATAGTTACAACTGCATTAAATTGTATTAATTGATGTTAAAAATGGGGGGTGATGGAGAATTGAATTAAAAACAGTAACTTTGCAAGCGAATAGACGAGCCTCGACCGAGGGCCAAACAGGGTTCTGCCCCCAATGCGGCTCAAAAAACGAATTTATAGAACCCACCTATATTTTTTCCAATCTGTACCGCGTTATGGTACAATTATTTTGTAACTTTGCAGCCGAAATGAGAAACTTTATCAAAATATTTACCGAGAGGACACGGATTTTATGTACCGTTGTAGTCCTATAGAGCAAAAAATCAATATCCTTATTATATGACAAAAGAGATAACATTGGAAGATAAACTCGTTGGTGAAATTGAGGGTGAATTTATCATCCCAAGTTACCAACGTGGTTATCGTTGGGAGCGGAAGCAGGTTGAAACGCTCCTGAATGACATCATGGATAACGGAGATAAGCCGTATTGTCTACAACCTGTTGTCGTCCGCAAACGTGATGACGGCAAGTTTGAGCTGATTGACGGTCAGCAACGACTGACTACAATCTACATCCTGCTAAACTACCTCAAGCGAGAATATAAACCGCGCTTGAACATCAAGTACACCTTGACATATCAAATGCGTAAAGGTTCGGGCGATTTCCTTAACAATATGACAGAAGAACATGCCGATGACTATATTGACTACCGCTTCATGTATAACGCTTATCTCGCCATTGACGGATGGTTCAAGCAGATGGAAGCGGAAGGCAAAGACCAATCGGCAGCCGACCTGTTCGTGTTGTATTTCTTCCCGAAAGTGGGCAACAGCACTGGCGGCAATGTCCGTTTCATTTGGTATGAGGTGCAGAATGTTGAGGACAAGGATGCCATCTCGCTCTTCACTCGTTTGAATATAGGGCGGATACCCCTAACCAACGCCGAACTTGTCAAAGCACTTTTCCTTTGCAGAAAAGAAGACAATGTGCAAGCCGAGAAATGGCAGCAGGAAATAGCCTTGCAGTGGGATACCATCGAGCGTGAACTGCATGACGATGATTTCTGGAACTTCCTCACTCGTGAGAGTGCCGACAACTACTCGTCACGCATTGAACTCATCTTCAATTTCATGGTGCCCAAAGACCAACGTTCACAAGACCCATACAGCACATTCTATTATTTCAGCGCCAAGACCAATCTGCAAGAATACTGGAAAGATGTGCTGAAATATTACTACCGTCTCAAAGAGTGGTACAAGAAAGACCGGCTTTATCACAAAATCGGCTATCTTGTAGCTAGCGGACATAAGGAAATGAGCGCAATCGTCGATGAAACCACTGATATGCGCAAGTCGGAATTGGAACAATATCTCGATGAGGAAATACGCAGCAGCATCAAGTTCCCAAAGGTTAAATACAGTGAGCTTCGCTATGACAACTCTACTGGTTACGACTACATCAGCCGCATCCTCTTGCTGTTCAATGTCATTTCGGTGATGAACCGCCGTGTCGCACGATTCCCGTTTAAGAAATATAACAACACCGAATGGAGTCTTGAACACATTCATCCGCAGCACCCCGAAGTCATGCCGCCCCGACAGGAACTGTGGCGCGACTGGGTGGCAAACCACCTCACTTCGGTTAGCGAGTTGGGTGAGGCTGATGAAGATGCTGCCACTCGCAAGCAATCGCTGCTTGGCGAAATGAAAGACTTCCTCGCCAAAGAAAAAGTAACAATGGATATGTTCAAGACTATAGCCGACAAAGTGCTAAACGCGCTCAGCGACAAAAGCGGTGACGACTTGACACACTCTTTGTCGAACATGGCTTTGCTGAGCAAAGACCAAAACTCGGCTTTGAACAATTCGCTGTTTGATGCCAAGCGACGGAAAATAATTAACATGGATCGCCGAGGCGAATATATCCCTTACTGCACTCGCATGGTGTTTTTGAAATATTACACTGAACGAGCCGACGAGAAACAGATGTTCTGCTGGAGTTCGGCTGACCGCAAAGCCTACGTCGCAGCTATGAACCGTGAACTTAAAACTTATTTAGCAGAGGAGATACAGCCATGATACAAACTACACCACATAATTTCAGAGACATTTTCAGTTGGCAGAAAGACGGCCAACACGTTGAGGGCATTGTCATTCCGATTATTCAGCGCGACTATGCGCAAGGACGCACAAGTGATGACGTGAACCGCATCCGTGAGCGTTTCCTTACATCGCTATACAAAGCGCTTGTCGATGGTGAAAAACAAACACTTGACTTTGTTTACGGCAATATCGAGCACATAAAGTTGCACGATAAAAAGATGAACGTGCTCACACCGCTTGACGGTCAGCAGCGTTTGACCACGCTGTTCCTGCTGCACTACTACATCGCCAAGAATGAAAATATCCCTGCCGATGAATACGCGTTCTTAAAGAATTTCTCCTACGAGACTCGTGCTGGCTCGCGTGACTTTTGTGAGAAATTGATTGATTTCGCCCCCGATTTCTCAAAGCCAACTTTAACCGAGCAAATCACCGATGAGGCCTGGTTCTTGCTTGAATGGGAAAGCGACCCCACCGTTCAATCAATGCTTGTCATGCTTGACAGCATTCATAAGAAATTCTATAACACAAGCAACCTGTGGGGAAAAATAACTGATGATGCCATCACTTTCTATTTCTTACCAATAAATGAAATGGGGTTGACCGATGAGCTTTACATCAAGATGAACTCTCGCGGCAAACCGCTCACGCAATTTGAACATTGGAAAGCAGAGTTTGAGTTGGCACTCAAAGAGGTTGACGATAAATTGGGTATAAAAGATGAAGATATCATAGAAGATAACCGATTATCAAAACGATTATCAATACGTATTCCTGCAAAGATTGATATGGATTGGACTGACCTGCTTTGGCCGTATCGCGACTCGCAGACAGGCGACGCGCAAGCTGATTCGGTCATTGACGATGAGTTTCTTCACTATGTGCATTTCGTTGCCGACATTATCTGCTTCAAGAACGGCGACGGTGAGATTGAGAAAGACTTTGACATCATTGAGAATCTTTTCTCTGCTAAATGTGAGAAAGCGAAAGAGAACGCCGAATACCTTGAAAAACTGTTCGATGTGTGGGCAGAAGTCCAGCCTCTTGATGAGCGAGGCAGACGGCTGCGTCTTACCGACTTTTTCAACCGCTTCCTCTCAATTGGTCATGCAGAGAACAGAGTGCCGGCTGGAAAAGAAACCGATATTTTCGATGACTGCTGCCGCAATAGCGGTTTGCGACAGGGCGACCGTCGTCGTTTTGCTTTGCCTCGTTTCCTATTGCTCTACGCGTTTGTTCTATTCTTGCAGAACAAAGATAAGATTGGCGAGGACGAGTTCCGCCGCCGTCTGCGCATCCTCAATAACCTTATTGAGAATTCGGAAGACGCATTAAGAAACCGTTTAATCGCAGGTTTGGTCAAACAGACTGAAGACATCATAGTCAATGGAAACATTGTAGAAATAAAAGAAGGACAAGACCACTTCAACAATATTCAAACGCTTGAAGAAATTGAGAAACGCCGATGGACTGACGAGAACCCGGACAATGCCGAGGCTCTATATCGTCTTGAAGACCATCCATTGCTTAATGGCAGCATCGCCGTAATCGGATTGGAGAATGTGGTTGCTTTGGTTGACCGATTCTACAATTTGTTCCCCATTGATGAAGACCGAAACCCGAAGTGTAACTTTGACGTTATCGGTCGTGCAATGCTCGCCATCGGTGACTACGGACAAGTAAACACTTTCCGTTATCAACTTGCATCGCCTGACATGCCGCGCATCTGGCGTGAATTGTTCGGCCCGGTTGGCGACCGAAGCAACGATCGCGCCAAAACCAAAGCTGTTCTTGTTGAACTACTTTCGTGTGGCGAAAATTTCGACAATGACACACTCAAAACAGTCGCAGAGGATTTCTTGAACAACTCTATAAGTTTGTCATGGCGTTATTACCTTGTGAAATATCCTACAATGCGCCAAAGCCACTTCGGAAAGTACTATTGGCATGGCGACAAGAAATCTCATCGCTACAATCTCATTGCTATGTCAACTGAGTATTCGTTGTCAGGACGTAATTTCGATGTGTTCCTAAAGACCATTTACGAACTGAATAACGGTGACAACAACGCTCACCTGCAACTTGGCGAGTATTCGTTCTCCATGTATAACAACGAAGATAGAGACAAACTCTTTGTTATAAAAGAAGACAAAGAAGTGTATCTCTCAATGGAGAACGAATGTTATAAGGTATTCGACAAGGCAAGTAATGAACTTATCGAGAAGATTGATATTCCACAAGATGCCGATGGTGTCGATACTGAAGATCGTGTTATTATTGGATGTGAAATCATAAAGCGATTATTGCTATGACGATACCGGGATTGCTTAGGAGTTTATCTGTCTGAATGAGACGATTAATCGATTTGGCATCGTCAGGGAGAATCCGGGACACCCGCAAAAACCTGTGTTATTGATAAAGAGTCATGATTATTACGGAGATGCCAAGATGGTCTTCTATCGCCTGTCGGCGATTGGTCAGCCTGCTCAAGATTTCACACACAGGTTTTTGCTGGTGACCCAATGTATCTCACTTGTATCGTGCCAAGACGCTATGTTTGGATAGAGATTGCCACTGACTTTTTCGGGTATCCCTTTTGTTTGCCGATTTCTTGCCATTGCGCTCGGTTTGCAGTAACGTTGACTTCGTCGAAGTTACGCGGCACCTCGGCAATGCAAAATCAAATTCGTTCCTTATTTGTTTTGCATTTCGCTCGGTTTGCAGTAACTTTGCACCGCTTTTTTTGGATTGAGCAACATGGACAACGACTGCGTGAGCGTGCTGGGCGCACGCGTGCACAACCTGAAGAATATCGATGTCGACATCCCACACTACAAGCTCACCGTGATCACGGGGCTGAGTGGCAGTGGGAAGTCGTCGCTGGCCTTCGACACCATCTTTGCCGAGGGGCAGCGGCGCTATCTCGAGACGTTCTCGGCCTACGCGCGCAACATGCTCGGCGTGCTCGAGCGGCCCGCCGTCGACAAAATCTCGGGTCTGAACCCGGTCATCTCCATCGGCCAAAAAACCACCAACAAGAACCCGCGCAGCACCGTGGGCACTACCACCGAGGTCTACGACTACCTGCGCCTGCTCTTTGCACGCGCCGGCGAGGCCTTCAGCTATCTCTCGGGCGAGAAGATGGTGAAATACACCGTCGAGAAGATTTGTTCGCTGATCCTGGACAAGTACGACGGCCGGAAAATCTACCTGCTCGCGCCTGTGGTCAAGAACCGCAAGGGACACTACAAAGACCTGTTCGAGAACCTGCGCAAGAAAGGGTTCGTGCGGGTGCGCGTTGATGGCGAGCTGCGCGAAATCACCTTCGGCATGAAGCTCGACCGCTACAAGAACCACAGCGTGGAGCTGGTGGTGGACCGCCTGCGGGTTGCCAAAAAAGAGCAACAGCGCCTCTTGCAGTCGGTCGAGAACACGTTCAAGCAGGGCGGCGACCAACTCATGGTGTTCGACACCGACAGCGGCGAGCTGGGCTACTACAGCAAGTCGCTCATGGACCCCGCCACCGGCCTCAGCTACCGCGAGCCGGCGCCACACAATTTCTCGTTCAATTCCCCGCTCGGGCAGTGCCCCAAATGCAAAGGGCTGGGGGTTGTGAACCTCATCGACCGTGCCAAGATCATGCCCGACCCACAGGCCACCATTCGCGGCGGGGGCATCCTGCCGTTGGGCAAGTACAAGAACTCGCTCGTGTTCTGGCAAATCCAGGCCATTTGCGAGAAGTACGGCTGCACGCTCGACACGCCTATCGGCAACCTGCCCGACGAGGCGCTCGACGACATCCTCAACGGCACCGACGAGCGCTTGAACATTCGCACCGAGACCCTGAGCACCAGCAACTATTTCCTCACCTACGAGGGACTGGTCAAGTACATCGAGCTTCAGCAGGACGACACTGCCACCAGTCAGGCACAGAAGTGGGCCGGGCAGTTCTACTCGCGCACGGTGTGCCCCGAGTGCGTCGGCCAACGCCTCAACCGCGAGGCGCTCCACTTTCGTGTCAACGGCCACAACATCGCGCAGCTCGCCGCCATGGACATTGCCGAACTCAAGCAGTGGGTCGATGGCCTGCACAGCCGCGTCACCGACAAGCAGTGGGCCATAGCCGCCGAGATTGTCAAGGAAATCTCGGGCCGCCTGCAGTTCATGCTCGACGTGGGGCTCGACTACGTGTCGCTCGACCGCGCGTCGGCCTCGCTGTCGGGCGGCGAGAGCCAGCGCATTCGCCTCGCCACGCAAATCGGCTCGCAGCTCGTCAACGTGCTTTACATCCTCGACGAACCCAGCATCGGGTTGCACCAGCGCGACAACCAGCGGCTTATCGACTCGCTCAAGCGGCTGCGCGACGCCGAGAACACCATCATCGTGGTCGAGCATGACCGCGACATGATGCTCGAGGCCGACTATGTGGTCGATATCGGGCCTGGTGCGGGGCGCAAGGGCGGCAGCGTGGTCTTCGCAGGCACGCCGCGGGAGATGCTCTTGAGCCACACCATCACCGCCGACTACCTCAATGGCGCACGCACCATCCCCGTGCCCGCCGAGCGCCGCGAGGGAAACGGACACACGCTCACCCTGCGCGGTTGCCGGGGCAACAACCTCAAGGACGTCGACGTGGCCATCCCGCTGGGGACCCTGGTGTGCGTCACCGGGGTGAGCGGCAGCGGAAAGTCGTCGCTCATCAACGCCACCCTGCAGCCCATCTTGAGCAAAAAACTCTACCGCTCGCTTGCCGAGCCTCTGCCCTACGACAGCATCGACGGCCTCGAGCACATCGACAAGGTGGTCACCGTCGACCAATCTCCGCTGGGGCGCACGCCGCGAAGCAACGCCGCCACCTACACCGGCGTGTTTGCCGACATCCGCAACCTGTTTGTCAACCTCCCCGAGGCCCGCATCCGCGCCTACAAGCCTGGGCGTTTCTCGTTTAACGTGAGCGGAGGCCGTTGCGAGGCTTGCAAGGGCAATGGGTATAAAACGGTGGAAATGAACTTCTTACCCGATGTCCTCGTGCCGTGCGAGGAATGTCAGGGTATGCGCTACAACCGTGAGACACTGGAAGTTAAGTACCGGGGCAAGTCGATTGCCGAAGTCTTGGACATGACCATTAATCAGGCTGTGGAATTTTTCGAGGCCATTCCAGCCATTCTCGGCAAGTTGAGGACGCTTCAGGACGTGGGCCTGGGCTACATCAAGCTCGGGCAACCCTCCAGCACCCTGTCGGGCGGCGAGAGCCAGCGCGTGAAACTTGCCGCCGAACTTGCCAAGCGCGACACGGGCCGAACCGTCTACATTCTCGACGAACCCACCACCGGCCTGCATTTCGAAGATATCAAGGTGCTTTTGGGCGTGCTGAACAAATTGGTCCAAAAGGGAAACACCGTCATCGTCATCGAGCATAACATGGATGTGATCAAGTGCGCTGACTACCTCATCGACATGGGTCCCGAGGGCGGACGGGGTGGGGGGCAGGTGGTGGCCACCGGCACCCCCGAGCAGGTGGCTCGCTCACGCAAATCCATCACCGCACACTACCTCAAGGAGGCACTGTAGGGTCTGACTTTGGCCGGGCCTTTCTTTCGGCCGTTGTCACGGCAGCGTCGAAATCCATCATCGCATTGCGGCAATCATGCATCGTGCGTTGCGCATTCGGCTATGCGTTGCGCATGGCTAATGCATTACCGCACCCGAATAGCAATGATTACCCCAAAAAACGTCCCCTCGAAGGCGAATTGCAGGGTGGGGGATAGCTGTTTTTTCTCCAACTTAACCGTTGGTACGGCTAAAATTTGCCGATTTGGCGATTTTTTGGCGCAAAAATGCGATTCTGCTGTTTTGTGTGCTATTTCGCTGATACAATGATGGTTGCACTTGTTTTTCGCTTTTCTATACTTTCTGAGGTTTTTTCGCCCCTTATCAATGGCCGATTGGGCGGATTTTGACCCACAGAAATCGGGTTGAGCCATTTTGTGGTGACTTTACCACGCCCCGTTTACCGATTTAAATTCGCAAACCAACCCGGAAATTGCCATTTGCAACATCTCCGGTTTACCAATTTTGGCACCAGTTTGGGATTGCATTTCCCATTTGCGCCGCCGCCCGGCGGCGTTACATTCACGAATTTGCGTTTGTGTGGTTTGCAACCGCATCAATTACTGCCATTAACACTTGTTATAATATGGTATAATATATTGGAAAGCAGCAAAATATGCATAATGCTTAAAGCTGTGCTTTAGAAATTTGCCCCGATGTTTCACAACTTTAAGTTTTGTTTTCTTTGGCGTTTTGTAAAACGCAGATATACAACCTATTGCAGGTGTATTTTAAATCGTTGGTTTAAGAATGGTATTTGCCGCCGTTAACCGCCCCGTTTCGTCGCGATTTGCGGATTTGAATTGAGAATTGAAAGATTTTCGTAATAAAATTTGTGTATCTCAACAATTGGTTCTAAATTTGCAAATGAAAAATTTGGGATTGCGAATCGCGAATTAGCGAATGTACACAGCCTTCCGCGCCGTGGTTGGGGCCAAATGATGCCAGTTCGTTACCATCGGCTTTACCCTTTGGGTTCGGGCTTTGGTGCCAACTCGATTTTTAGCGATTTTTCAGGGCGTTTTTCCTGAACAAAATTTTGTTCGCTTTCTCCTCATTTTGAGCTGGAAATTTCAGAACCGAATTTTTCTGGCGTTGTCAAGTTTTGACAACCGCTCGTCGGGCTTGATTCAGATTTTTGGGCAAGAATTTTCGGGTCGGTTTTGGACCCGCATGATGATGTATTATATATAAGGTGTAACGCTATGGATATTGTGTCGCGTTTGAAGTCGTTTCTTCAGCAGAGTGGGATTGCCAATTCCCAGTTTGCCGACAATTGTGAGATTCCTCGTCCCACCCTCTCGCAGCTGCTCAACGGCCGAAACAAGAAGGTGAGCGACGAGGTGATTGCTAAAATCCACCGGGCATATCCCCACCTGAACATCATGTGGCTCATGTTTGGCGACGGTGAGATGTTTGTTCCAAATGCGAACAACGGCGATGCTGCGCAGTTTGCTCAACCCGCCGAGAGTGGCCCCCTTGGTGATGCTCAGGTGGCAAGTGGGGCGGCCAAAAAATCGAATACCATCAGTTTCGGCGACGAAGCGGCCTACGGTCCGCAACGCGCTGCCGCGCCGCGTGGCGCAGCACCCGGTGCCATGGCCGCCACCTTGCAGCACATTGCGCATGCCGCGCAGCAGTCGCGGCCGGTGCGCCAGCCTGGCGCAGCACCGGCCGCCGATGAGCGCCGCGTGCTGCACATCGTGGTTTATTACAGCGACGGGCGCTTCGAGACGTTCACGCCACAGTAGCGTCGGCAGGCGCATGGCAGGCGCATGACAGGATCGCAGTCAATCATTCTCCCCACTTTGATAAATCGCGCAAGGCAGCTTGGATTGTCGGAGCAATCCAGTCTAAACGCGATTTAATTCCGCTGATTCATTTTTGAGGGACGTTTTCTGCAAAAGGTGAATTGAGCGGTTTTGACAACTGTCGTGCGATTGTGCGTGCAGGCCATTTCCTGAAAATTTTGCCGTGCTTGGCGCAACGATTGCGCACTGTGGTTATCTTATTGTATGTATGAATCATCACTCCCGTGTCGGCAGCGATTTGGCCGACAACATATCGCGATGCGTGGCAGGCGACGTGGTTGCCGTGGAACAACTCTACCGTGACTATCACGAGGAGTTGTTGGCTATGGCGTTGCGCTATGTGCACGACGTGGATGCCGCCCGCGATGTGGAGCACGATGCCTGGGTGATGATTCTCACCTCGCTGCCCTCGTTGCGCGACACCTCGCGCCTCTCCTATTGGATGAGCCGCATTGTGCGAAACACTGCGCTGAACTATCTCAAGCATGAAAAGGTGGCGAGGCGTGTGCCGCTTTCCGAGGCGGCCTCCGTGGGCGATGAGCCGGCCGTCGAGGCCGCCATGCCCCCGGTGCCCGTGATGATGGACATGGTGGCTCGCCTCCCGCAGGGCTACGAACAGGTGTTCCGCCTCTACACTTTTGAGGGACTGACTCATGAGCAAATCGGGGCGTTGCTGGGCATTGCCGCCGTCACAAGCCGCTCGCAACTCTCGCGGGCGCGTGGCCTGTTGCAGCAAATGCTGCGCCGCTATTGGGCACTGGCGGTGGTGGCATTGCTCGCCCCCATTGCCGCACTGCTGCTCATGCACCTGAAGAAGAACAAAACCACGGCTCCCGCCGTCCCCGTGTGCATCACCCAAAGCGATGAGGCGGAACCGGTATCCGAAGCAGTTCCTCGCAGTCAGGCCGGACTGCTTGCCGGGGCGAAGCCGGTCGTGACCATTTCGGGCGGTGGGCAGCCGATTGCCATCGACACTGTTGCGCAGGGTGCCGGAAACACGGCACAAAGTGATTCGCTGGCCGGTGTGCTTGTGGCTGCCGGCGAGGTGCCGGCGCGCATGGTGAGCCTGGCCACCATGCAACCGCCGGGTGGGCTTGTTGTGGAGCCTTGCGCTGTTACACAGCCTCAGGCAGCCGCATCGTCGCGCCGCACTCCGTGGCAGATGCACCTCGCCTACGGCGCCAACGGCGGCATGGTGAGCAGCGTCACCGACAACTTCCTCAGCATGGTGAACTATGCCGGTGGCGAATCGGCTCGCGATGTGCGTCTTTACACCTGGGGCGATTATTACCGCTATGTGGATGAGAACGCGTCGCTGATGGATTCTGTGGACGCACTGCGCATGACTGCCATCGCCCAGCGGCATCGTCAAATCAATGAGGGGGATCTAACTGAAGACGATAAAAAATACAACGACCCCACACCGCTGAGCGAAACCAAGCATCACGAGCGTCCGCGCACCCTGCAGCTGTCGCTCGCCATGCCCCTCACGCCACGATGGAGCATTAGCAGCGGCCTGGGATTCACCTGGATGAAGTCGACCTTTGAGGCCGACAATGGCAATGGCAACGACATCACGAGGCGCACGCAGCGGCTCTATTATGTGAGTCTCCCGCTCGGAGCTACCTACACCATCTGGCGGCATGACCGGTTGTCGCTCTATGCCACGGGCAACCTGCGACTCGACGTCCCCGTGCGCGGCCGCGAGACCACCGAGTGGGTTTACATCGGCCCCTACGAGCACGCGCCGGGCGACTCGCTCGTGTTCCCCACCACACACGCCGCGGTCAAGGCTCCCTGGCAATGGTCGGTGGGAGCCGGCGTGGGCGTGCAGTACCAACTGCTGCCTCACGTCAAGGCTTATTTCGAGCCTGGATTCCGCTATTATTTCCCCACTGGCAGCCCCGTGGAGACTTACCGCAACGAGCATCCACTCGATGTGACATTCCCCTTCGGCATACGAATAACGCCATGAATGCGTTGAAAAACATAGATTTTAGATTATGATTGCAGATGACGGATGCGAAAGCGCAGCTGGCGGCTTGTTGTCGGTGTAAGGCAATTAAATATTTCTTGTTTCCCTATGCTGTTCAATTCGATTGAGTTCCTGATATTCCTTCCTGTGGTGTTTGTGGCCTACTGGCTGCTTCACCGCCGTTTGCTCTGTCAGAACCTGCTGGTGGTTGCGGCCAGCTATCTGTTCTACGGTTGGTGGGACTGGCGGTGCCTGGGGTTGCTTGCGTTGACCTCGGCGTGCAGCTACGGCAGTGCGCTGGCGATGGACTGTTGCCGCACAAATCGTGCGCGGCACGCGGTGTGTGCCATCAATGTGGCGCTCAATCTGGGCATTCTGGCGGTGTTTAAGTATTTCAACTTTTTTGCCAATGAGTTGGCGCGAGTCTTGGGCTTTGTTGGTTTCACCTCCGACTGGGCCACAGTGAATGTGGTGCTGCCCGTGGGCATCAGTTTCTACACCTTTCAGGCGTTGAGCTACACCATCGATGTGTATCGCCGTCAGCTGACGCCCACACGCGACGTGGTGGCTTTCTTTGCCTACATCAGTTTCTTCCCGCAGTTGGTGGCCGGCCCAATCGAGCGTGCCGGAGCGTTGTTGCCGCAGTTCGTGCGAAAGCGGCGGTTCGACTATGCTCAGGCTGTCGACGGGCTGCGCCAGATGCTGTGGGGGCTGTTCAAGAAGATGGTTGTGGCCGACAACTGTGCGACGTTGGTGAATCAGGTGTGGATCCACTACCAGCATCACAGCGGGGTCATGCTTGTGGTGGCGGCGGTGTTGTTCGCGTTCCAAATCTATGGCGACTTTTCGGGCTACAGCGATATTGCCGTGGGTTGTGCGCGGTTGTTCGGAATCAGGCTCACGCGCAATTTCAGCCAACCCTATTTCGCCGCCGATGTGCGCGACTTTTGGCGCCGGTGGCACATCTCGCTCATGCGGTGGTTCACCCACTACGTCTACATTCCGTTGGGCGGCAGCCGATGCCCGGGGTGGGTTGCCGTGCGCAACATCCTTGTGGTGTTTGCCTTGAGCGGCCTTTGGCATGGCGCCAATTGGACTTTTGTGGCCTGGGGCGTCTATCACGGCGTGCTGCTGGCCGTGTGGCGACTGGCGGGCGTGAAGCTGTCGCAGGGATTGGGCAGGCTGCTCACCTTTGCCGTGGTCACACTGGGGTGGGTCTTGTTCCGCGCTCCAACCATTGGCGATGCGGCCGGTTTTGTGGGGTGTGTGGTGGCAAACCCTTGGGGTGGCCTTGCCGCAGGGGCCACGCTGCCTCTCGTGTCGGTTGCTGTGCTGCTGCTCGCCGAGTGGCTCACACGCGGCCGTGAGCACCCGTTGCAGTTCGCTCCGTCGTCCTGGCTGGCGCACCATGCCACGTTGCGCTGGTGCTGCTATGCAACGCTTGCTGTGGCCATCTGTCTGTTGGCCGGCACGCAGTCGCAGTTCATCTATTTTCAATTCTGATTTGGGTCATGAGGCGTTTTCTCGTTCGCACCATTGCGGCCATCGTGTCGTTTGTGTCCATTGTCGTTCTGTTGGCAGTGGCTGTTCCGCCCGACGAAAACGGCTATCTGTGGGTTTACAACCGCAAGCTGGCGTTGCTCGACACCGTTCCGCCGCCACGAATCATTCTCGTGGGGGGCAGCAACTTGGCTTTCGGCATCGACTCGCACCGCATCCAGGACTCGTTGCATTGCCGCATGGTGAACATGGGTCTGCACGGCGGCATCGGCATCCGCCTGGCATTGGAGGATGTGGAGGCACGTCTGCACGAGGGCGACCTGGTGGTTGTGGCCATGGAGTATGGCAATTTCTTCGGCGGTGGCAACGGCGAGCCCGAGACGCTGCCCGCACTCATGGCCGCCACCGGCTGGCGCGACATGGGGCGGCTGAATGCCCGGCAGTGGCAGAATGTGGTGGCGGGAATCCCCCGCTTGGCGGCTGCCAATGCCAAGCGGCTGCTGCGTGCGGCCTTGGGCGGCGGCCTCGACACGCCGTCGTCAAGCGTCAGCTACCGCTATGTGGCTGCGGGTTTTAACGACTTGGGCGACGAGGTGAGCCACTGGACGCTGCCGCCGGGCAGTGTGGAGCCGTCGCGGCCGTTCACGCCGCGCGGCATCGATGCCGACTTCATGCACTGGCTCGAAACCGCGCTTCATGCCTGCCGGCAACGTGGGGCCACAGTGGTGATGCTGCCCCCCATCTGTCCCCGGCAGCATTTTGGTTGCACCTACGCACCAGCTATCGCGCAATCGCTCGACAGCATTGGCTATCCCTTTGCCGCATCGCCACTCGCACTCACCGTGCCCGACAGCTGCGCCTATAACGGTGGCTACCACGTCAGCCGCCAAGGGGTCGACATCGCCACAGCGCGCATCATCGCACTGCTGCGCAATCGCTCAAGCCGCGAGGCTGCCAATCGCGAGGCAACGCCGCTGCCGCAACTGCACGAGCAGCCATAAAGGCAAGAACCCTGAGATGGAATCATGCAAGGAGCGGTTATCGCTCGATAAAACCCTCCTGGTCGTAGCCACGTTGATGTCCTCGTTAACCGCCAGCACTTCCTCGAAAAAGCGTTGGTACACCTCGCCCAGCTCCAGGGTGTCGCCCGTGGCGACAATCACGCCGAAGTGAATCAAATGCCGCAGTTTGTTCTCATCGCCGTCGAGCGTTGCCAGCGCGTCGTCGTAACGGATGGCAACGGTCTTGCGCTTGACAAACATGTCGTTCAGCAATTTCGCGCCCTGCTGCAGGCCGCGCGTGAGTTCGCGAATCGACTGGTAGGTGGCCATGGAAGTGAAGGTTTGTTGAGATGGCAAATCTTGTTGATAAGATGCTTATTCGCCGAATAATTCTTGTTCTTGCTCGATGATGCGCGAGGCGTCGAAGTCGATTTCGTTGCCCTGGTAAGCCGTCGAGGAGTGCGGGGGCAGGGTGAAGTGGTCGCGCAGGTCGTTGGTGAGCGACTGGCTGGTGTGCTGCGGCAGGTCGAGCATGCGCATGAACGTGTATTCATCGTCCACCGAGGTCACCTTGTAGGGCAGTCGCGCCGAGCCGTTGCCGCTGTAGTAGATGGCCGACTCAATCAGCCTGAGCCGGGTGGCGGGCAGCTCCAAGAGCTGCCGGATGCTGTCGTTCAATGGGGCATTGGGTTGCTCGTCGAGTTCGGGGTGGCTGGCGTGCACGCACACGATGTAGTAGTAATTGTTGGTGAGCGACAGCGGGTTTTTCTTGATGGCCGCGTCCATCAGCGACATCGCTTTGGCCACCTCGCCCTTGTGTAGCGCGTCGCGGGCCTCGCGGGCGTCGCCAAACGGCGAGCAGTGCTCGTAGGAGTTGGCCATATAGGCCGTGAGGATTTCGCGGGTGCGCAGCGTGCTGTCGCCGGCTGCCAGACGGTCGATGAGCGCGCCGATGCTGTCGGGCGCGTGGGCGATGGCGGCTTTCACATCGCTCCACTGGATGGCGTAGGTCTCGTAATAGGCCGACTTCTGGCCGCGCATCCACAGCGAGCGGAGCAGCACAATGGCAAGCGAGAGTATTGAGCGTTTCATTCGAAAATATTTGTGTTGTGAAGTGTTGAAAATCAGCACTTCGGGTTAATAATTCAATTTAATGTCAGACGAAAGAAAGCACACTGCTTGTGGCGGCATGCGGCTGTTGTCGTAGGCGTTTATATTTTAAAACGA
>JAFSYB010000020.1 GCA_017443765.1 Muribaculaceae bacterium
ACATAGTCAGCGTGGCCCGGGCAGTCAACGTGAGCATAGTGACGATTCTTGGTCTCATACTCAACGTGAGCGGTGTTGATAGTAATACCGCGCTCCTTCTCCTCGGGGGCGTTGTCGATCGAGTCGAACGAACGAACGCTGTCGCCGGCGATGTCACCGTCCTTTGCAAGCACGGTGGTGATAGCAGCGGTCAGGGTAGTTTTACCGTGGTCTACGTGACCAATGGTACCGATGTTAACATGCGGTTTTGTTCTTTCAAAATGCTCTTTAGCCATAACTGTAAGTTGTTATTGAAAAATTGTATGATAATATTACTCTACTTTATTGCGTAATACACTCCACCTCTTGTGATAACTTAACCCGCAATCAGTGAGAGGCGAAGCGTCTTACATCGTTGAGCCGATGGCGGGATTTGAACCCGCGACCTCTTCCTTACCAAGGAAGTGCTCTACCCCTGAGCTACATAGGCAATATTTCTTTTTGAGCGGAAGACGGGATTCAAACCCGCGGCCCTCAGCTTGGAAGGCTGATGCTCTATCGACTGAGCTACTTCCGCAACATTTCTCTCTCGTGGGAAGAGGTGGACTCGAACCACCGAACCCGAAGGAGCGGATTTACAGTCCGCCGCAATTGCCACTATGCGATCTTCCCGTTCGTTTTTTTGAGCCTCTTGTCGGATTCGAACCAACGACCCCGAGATTACAAATCACGTGCTCTGGCCAACTGAGCTAAAGAGGCATTCTCACTAAGCCGACCACCCGAGCAGGGGTTGGTTCTCATTAGCGGTGCAAAGGTACTGCCTTTTTTTGAACTGGCAAAATATTTCTGACTTTTTTTTGAAAAAAATCGTTTTTTTTCTGATCTCGCCCTCAAAACGCCAGGTACACCTTATTATATAATAAGGACACTTGCAAAACCTTGTGTTTCTATGGCGACTCGGTTGCCCGTCTATCCCACAGCCGAGCAGACAATGAAACACTGGATTTTGTAGGTGCCCCGATTTTGTGCAACAGTTCCAAATTGGCGAGGGCTGATATAGTCTGATGTATGGGGGATGGACAAATAGGAACAGTTATGTGTCGTATCGGTGATAGTCGTGGTAGGCCGAGCCGACTTTGTGCGAAACATCTTCGTCAACGGAATGCATAAAAAAGCCAAGCCGGCCCTTGCTTGGCCGGCTTGTTTGTTGTTGCGCGGTTAGTGTGTTATCTTAACGGTCTTTGCCCTTCTCGAGCTGGCGCTTGAGGGCGTCCACGCACTGGTCGATGGCCTCCTCGAAGGTGTCGGCAACTTTCGACGCGTACAGGTCGTCGCGCTGCGGGGCGCTGAGCCTGATCGACGCTTCCTTGTTCATCGCACTCTCGGGCTTCACTACCCGCAGGTTCACCTCGGCTCCTGATATCTCCTCGTTGTGCTTGGCGAGTTTTTCCACTTTCTTGTTGATGAATTGCTCAAGCTTCTCTGTGGCATCGAAGTGGATGGCTTTGATTTTCGTTTCCATGTTATCCTCCTTTTTTTAAGGCCCGTGGATGGGCGTGTTTATAATTTTGTTTCAAGTCACTCAAGGTGACGTGTGTATAAATCTGTGTGGTGGCCACCGATTCGTGTCCGAGCAGCTCTTTCACGCTGGCCAGTTCGGCTCCGTGAGCGAGCAGTGCGGTGGCGAAGCTGTGCCTGAGCACGTGCGGGCTGCTTTTGGCTGCTCCGGCATCAGCCAGGGCGTTGTGCACCACTTTGTAGACCAGGCTTGGGTAGAGCGGCTGGCCTCCCCGGCGCGTGAAGAAGTGCTCACCGCCGAGGCCGTCGCGGTTGCGCAGCTGCCGGTAGTGTGTGATTTCCTCTGCAAGTTCCGTGCCAAAGGGGATGATGCGGTCCTTGTCGCGCTTGCCGTGCACGCGCAGCTCGCGCTTGGCGGTGTCCACGTCGCGGTCGAGCAGCCCGATGAGCTCGGCGCGGCGCATACCGGTCTCGTAGAGCATCATCACCACCAGCCGGTCGCGCACGGCCTGCGTGTCGTCGTCGTCGATGGGCGCGGCAATCACGCTGTCCATGGCCTCCTCGCGCACAAATGTCGGCAGCCGCTTGGGCAGCCGTGCCAGCTCGAGGTCGGCGGCGGGGCTGTCGGCAATCAGTCCGCGGCGTGCCAGGTGCTTGTAGAAGCCTCGCACGGCCTGCAGCTTGCGGCGCAGCGTGCGCGCACAGTCGCCGCACTCGCTGCGAAGCGCCAGCCAGGCACGCACGTCGGCACTCTCGGCCTCGCGCAGATGCGCGATTCTGTCACCCACTCCTGCCAGAAAGTCGGCAAACTGGCACAGGTCGCGGCGGTAGGCCACCACCGTGTGCACCGACTGGTTGAGCTCGTGCCGCAGGTGGTTCAGGTATTGGTCGATGAGTGAATCGGTCATGGCGTGGTGAGCCGCGTTTTTGCGACCGCCACGAAATTAGGCATTTTTCTTGAATGTTCCAAATTATTTTGGCAAAAACGCACAAAAAAGGCAGCAACGGCGCGTGCGGCGCTCGTTTCTGCCTTGTTTCACCCCTTTCGGGTATGGCTGGGTGGTATCACTCCTCGCGGGTGCGGAGCTGCTGCACGTACACAGCCTTCATCATCTTGCGGCGGTTGATTACCGACGGCTTTTGGTAGGCCTGGCGGGTGCGGAGTTCTTTGATGATACCGGTCTTCTCGGTTTTGCGTTTGAATTTCTTGAGGGCGCGTTCAATGTTCTCGCCTTCCTTGATGGGAACAATAATCATAGTTTTCTTGCTCTAATAGTTTTTTTGTTAATGAAAATTCTTTCTATCTTGTAAATGCCACGCTCTTGCGTCCTGTCGCGCCTCGTCGGCGGTCAAGACAATAGGTGGCGCGGGTGTCACCTTTTTGCTTGGTTATATGTGGGTTAGATGTCCTTTACTGTGCGGATTCGTACAACCTCCTTTCGTTTAGCGGCTGCAAAGTTACGCATTGTTTGTGAATTGGCAATGGATTTTTTGCTTTTTTTGCGGTGCACGTTGTTTGGCCCGGTGTCGCGCTACCGGTTTCAGTTGTCCATCAGATAGTGCCGCAGTCGGCGCAGTCGGCGCTTGTTGCGGTGCGTGCCCGACAAGTAGCGCTCGAGCTCTTCTTCGTATTCCTCTTCGTCAAGGATTTCGTCGTCCACGTCCAGCTCGTCGTAGTCGCTCTCGATGTTTAGGTTCAGGTCCAGGTCGTCTTCTTCGGGCGGATCGTTGTAGTCCAGGTCATCATCATTGTCAATGGCCGACGAAATGTGTTGGCCATAGATTTGAAATGCATTGCTGGTCGGCTCCACAGCGATGCTTGGTGCTTCTTCAGCCAAGTCGCCCCTGCCGCTCAAATTCGGCGTGCTGTCGCTGCTGCCTTCGGCCCATTCTCCGCTCTGCGGGTCGTAATGCATATCCTCGGATTGCCGGTGCGATTCGCCAGGCGGCTTGGGGTCTTTGACAAATCTGGAGGTGACCAGCGCAGTAACGACAAAGACAACGAAAGGCGTACCCATTATTACCGGCCAGTAACCCGTAATCGCCACTAACGCTGTGGCCAAAACGGTAAACAGGCATGATGTGTTGGCGGCTGTTTGATCGGTCATGAGTGTGCTTGTGTTGAAAGTCCACCGCAAACCCGTGAAAGGCTGTGGTGGACTGTGTTTGAGCCGCGAGCGGGACTCGAACCCGCGACCTTTTCGTTACGAATGAAATGCTCTACCAACTGAGCTATTGCGGCTGATGCAAGCGCCATTTTGCTTTGCGGCTGCAAAGGTAATGCTTTTTTCTGAATCCGCAAGCGAAATCGCCGTTTTTTTGATTTTTTTGGCTCTTACAGCCCCTTTCGGCCATTCAGTCCTGCCCGGGAATGATTCGCAGGCACCCCGCTCGCTGGCGCAGCGTCGGGGCAAAAAGTTGGAATAACTGGGCCACCCTGAAAAACCGTGTGTTTTGCAGATACTGTCTTGTCCTAAGACACGCCGGTGTAATTGCATCATATTCCGCCCCAATCGGGGCTACCCCCATGGTAATTCATCACTTCTTGATTATCCGCAAGGTGATGGGGGTGGCCGAGGGGGGGACTTGAGGGGGTCGCGTGAGCAGGATTTGGTTTGAGCCTCGCAGCAGCTTCACGGGCAGCATGGGCGACTGCGCCGTGCTGTCGGGCTGAGCTGGCGGCAGCAGCACCGTGCCCTGGGGGTGTGTGTTGGCGCTCACCAGCAGGGCATCGCACGTCGGGGCTGTGCTGCGGTAGTCGATTTGCAGCAGGTGCGTGCCGCTGCGGGCGGCGGTGATGGTCGCTGCGAGGCTGTCGGCGGGCAGTGGTGCGAGGGTGATGGTGTAGCTGTCGCTGCCGCACACCACGGTGGGGCGCGACGTGAAGCCGTAGCCGTGCCGCCCGGCCATGGCCACGGCCAGTTGGCTCATGCCGTTGCCCGCGGGCGGCAGGGCAAACGCCATGTCGCTCACGGTGCCCGTCAGGTGGCCGTCGGTCATCAGGCGGTAGCTGCCGCCGGCCACGTAGTTCACGATGCAGCCGCTGTCGGGCGTCCACACCACATCGGGGGTTGGAGGCAGCGCGTGGCGGGCGTTGGCGATGGTCATGCCGCTCGTGGTGTGGCCGTGTCGCAGCGTGGCGTGCACGGTGTGGCGCCCGGTGAGCGTGGCGGGAATAAATTTCCCCTCGGTGGGATTGCCGTCGATGGTGAGCGTGGCCACGTCGTTGCCCGTGCCCGTGATGGAGATGTCGAGCGTGGCCTGGCGATAGCGCAGGCCGGTGATGGTGAGGCCGCCGGGCAGGGCGTCGGGCAGGGTGGGGTGCAGCTCGATGCCGTCGGGCAGGTAGTGCAGCCCGGCCAGTGCGCGCAGGGTGACGGCGAGGCTGCTGGCGGCAGTCACCAGGTCGTTGGTGGGGCACCCGGCCACAGTGATGTGCCGCGACTGGAACAGTGCTTGTGCGCGAATCAGGGCGGCCAGGCCGCGGCACATCGCCTCCTCGTTGTCCTGCCTCGCAGCGGCCAGCGTCCACAGTGCTTGCACGGCAGGCCACACGGGGTGGGTGAAGTAGGGTTCCACGGCCGATGTGTCGGGGGAGGTTAAGTTCACACCCTTGTGGCCGATGGGTGTCTTGGTCAGCAGAGTGGCGGCGCGGTCGTCGTCGGCCACATTGCCAAGCACGGCCAGGGCTTGTGCCAGGTTGTCGGCTGCCGGGGCTTGCACAGCCACCACTGGGCCATAGAGGTAAGCCGAGTAGTGCCCGGCCTGTTCGTTCCACAGGTGCTGGTTGATGGCATCCTTGAGGTGCTGTGCCCCGGCGGCGTGGTTGTGTTCCAGTCCCAGCTCCTCGTCGGCCAGTTCAAGGAGTGCGCGAGCGCGGCAGGTGAGCACGCTGGCCAGCAGAGGCATGGAGGCGGCCACATCGCATGGCTGCATCCATGTGGGGTAATAACAGCCTGTTGCCGGCCAGCTGGCGCCGTGCGCCAGACTGGTGGTGGCGTCGGCCAGGAGCTGCTCGTCGGCGGTGAGTGTGCGCTCAATCACGTCGTGAGCCTCGGCAAGCCACTGCTTGTCGCCCGTGGCGGCATAGGCGTTCCAGGCTGCTTCGGCCCACGCTATGCGCGAGGCGTCCATGGGCCATTGCCCCAGTGGCTTCACCATTCCGTCGGGAGCCAGTGCGCGCAGGGTGCGTTGCGTGCGCGACGGCTCGAGCCATGCCAGCGCGAGGGCCATGGCGCAGTAGAGGCTGGCGGTGTCACCGCCGGCGTCGTAGGTGCTGTGCCGGGCTGACAGCGACACATGATCCAGGCTCATGTTCCACACAGCGTCGAGCAGCCGTCCGCCGGTGGTGCACTGGGGCAGGCCGGGGTGAGCCTCGGTGTCGCGCCACGGTTGGCCACCCACAAAGGCCGAGCCGGCCGGCCGGTCATGTCCTTGGCTGTGGCAGTAAGCCAGTGCGATGGAGTCGAGGCGGTCGCGGGTAAGTGTCGATTCGATGTGATGCGGGGTGGCCGCGGTGACCACTATGCCGCCCTCGGTGAGCGTGTCGCCCGAGAGTGTGAACAGCGGGTTGTCGGCTATGTGCCGGCTGGTGGGTGCCGCGCCGCACGCCGCCAGAAGCACACACAGCACCCCCGTCACCAAGCCCAAAATGGGGTGCTTGATGGCGGGGGCGTGAGAGGTGCCTCGTGCGTGGGGCATGATGTCAATGGCGACCGAGCATGATGTTGATGACGGCGTTCAAATCCGACACCGAAACATCGGTGCCATGCACCACATTGGCGCGGCCGTTGTAGTTCGTGGCCAAGTCGCGCTTGAGAATGATGTTCACGATGATGTTTACATCGTCCACGTCAACAGTGCCGTCGGCGTTCACATCGCCGTCCTGGAACACGTTCACCAGGGTGCCCGTGTAGTCGATGTCCATGGGCGTGTTGCAGTAGGTCATCGTGTAGCCGGGATAGGGTTCGGCCTCGACCAGGATATAGGTGTCGATGTGCGCTATCATGTCGGCAGCGCGGAACTTGCCGTTGAAGTTGACGGGGAATTGCTTGTTGGTGACGTAGCCCAGATAGCTGCGATACTGCTCGGGAATGAAGTTCTCATATCCCTGAATGTCTTTCACTGTCATGTACTGCGTGCCGCTCACATTGGTGTAGCCATCGGTGCCGGGTGTGCCCGTGAGGTTGTCATATTCCAGTTCAGGCAGCGGGTAGTTGACACCGTTGTAGAAAATGATGAAGTCGTGCATGACCACCTTGTAGGTTCCATTGGCATTCTGGGTCAATGTCACCACAGCATCGTCCTTGACGGCCTGACCCGTGGCGCCCTTGACAATCATGCGCCCTTTGTAGTCGGTTGCCGAGGCGGCCAGCACACACAGCAAGCCAGCCAGCAGAAGAGAGAGTTTTTTCATCGTTTCTTGCATTTTTGTTAGTAAGTGATATTTCAAGCGGCAAATTTACGTCAAATTTTTGAAAACTGCAACTTTCGGCGTAATAATTTGCAGGATTGGGTGAAAAGATGTACATTTGCCGAGGATGCAAAACCCCACTGCAATGAACAACCGATTGATTAGCTGCCTCGTTACGCTGCCGGTGTTGCTGTTGCTTGCCGCGTGCGGCAGCAGCGGCAAGTACGTCAGGCAGGGCGACAACATCTTTTACACCTACTGGACGTTCAGCTTTGGCCAGCGTTACGACACGGTGCACGGTGCCGATGCGGCCACGTTCCACAGTGTCAAGGACTGGGTGGGTGCTGACAAAGACCATGTGTTTTACCGGGACCGGCTCGTTGACGGTGCCGACCCGGCTACCCTGCAGGTCGAGCGCAGGCCGCTGATGCGCGACCAAAACGACTATTACTACCAAGCCACGGCCATGCATGTGGCCAGCGTGAGCACGTTCAAGGTGCTCCAGTGGTTCGAAGACGATTTCTATGCACGCGACTCGCGTTATGCCTACTACGACACGGTGCGCTTCGAGGCAGACCTGACCACGTTCAAGGTGAAAGGAATCTTTGTGGCGGTGGATTGCAACCATGTCTATCGCTTTGGCAAGGTGCTGCCGCTGGCCGACCCGGCCACCTACGACGAGTGCTGGCAGGGCTTTTACAGCCGCGACAAGGCGCACATCTGGTACATGGGCGATTTGGTGAAGGATGCCGACTATGCCACGTTCACCGTCGATGGCAACAGCGAGGCGCACGACAAGTACGGCCGCTTCAGCCACGCCGAGCGCATCACTGGCGAAGCCGACGATGCGGAATAAAGGGGGGCTAAGGATTTTAAGGCCTCTAAGGGTTCTAAGGGGCTGTGTATCGTGCATTGCGCCACATAGAACCCTTAGAGGCCTTAGAGCCCTTAGCCCCTTAGAGCCCTTAGCCCCTTAGAGTCCTTAGCCCCTTAGAGTCCTTAGCCCCTCCGCCGCCTCCGCTCGGAGGCTCGGGGGGCGTCAGCGCACCACCTTGGTGGTGCTGGTGGTGCCGTCGGTGTAGCGGGTCACCACCACGTTCACGCCCTCGAAGGGCTGCTCGCTCTGCTGGCCAGCCATGTTCACATAGTGCACACCGGCCACCGTGCGGGCGGCATCCACGTCCTCAACAGCAGTGGGGGAGGCTACTCTCACTTGCAGCTTGTCCATGCAGAAGTACTTGGCCGTGTTGATGCCCCAGTCGCCCTTGTCGCTCGAATCCATGGTGAAGTTGATCTGGTCCACCATGCCCAAGCTGCTCAGGTCCCACCAGGTCCACTGGTTCACGGCCTGCAGCTGGCCGTTGTTGAAGCTGGCGAGCATGAACTCGGCAGTCCCAATCTCGTCGCCGCTGGCGTCGATGCCGTGGGCGATGAGCTTGAAGTAGTCGCCTTCCTGGTCAAAAGCACGGGCAAAGCCGTCGCCGTTGGTGTAGCTGTAGTAGGGCCAGGTGTGGTTGGTCACGTACACGCCCAGCGCCTCGTACTGCTCGCCGTCGTTGAACATCAGGTTGCAAGCCTCGTAGGTGGCACCGGCATAGTCGCTGCCGTAGTAACCCACCAGGAAGGGGGCGTTGGCATCAGCCTCGGCCACGCCATTGTCGGCCACAATCTCGCCGTTCTCGGTCTTCACGCCGCCGCCCGTGATGCTGTACCACTGATGGGCCGTCCAGTTGCCGTCGACCGAGTACCAGTCGGTGTTGTCGCCGCTCTTGGTGACGGTGAAGCCGTCCCAGTAGTAGCCGCCCCACGAGCCGCCCAGCACGTGCGAGAAGGCAAACGGGGTGAACTCGATGTAGGGAATCTCGTCGTTGTAGGTCTCAGTCCACGAGCCATCTTCGTTGTATTCGATGGTCTCGGGGTTGGCAGGGTTGGTCAGGTCGAGGGTGATCACCTCCTGGGCGTTCACACCAGCCACCAGCATAGCGGCAGCTGCAAGCGTAAAGATTTTCTTCATAATGTAATAAAAATTAGTTGGTTATTAATTGAGGTTAGGTAATTGTCGCAAGTGGGTAACGAGCTCACTACAGCTTGTAGCTCGTAGCTCGTCACTCGTAGCTCATCATCCTTTGTGCAGGATAATGTTGATGACCGTGTTCAGGTCCTCCACGTCAACCACGGTGTCGCCGTTCAGGTCGGCCTGGTGCTCGGTGGCCGGGTCTTGGAGTTTGTGAAGAATCACATTGATGACGGTGTTCAGGTCGTCCACGTCCACCACGCTGTCGCCGTTCAAGTCGCCGCGCACGGCGGGTTCCGGCTTTGCCACGGCGTCGGGGTGCAGGTCGATGCCGCCGCACACCTCTGTGCTTGTCTCGCCCAGCCAGCCGCACTGCTGCAACAATCCGCTGTACACCTTGATGAAATCGACCTGTTTCAGATGTACGGGCGCACCATTGTCGTCAACCGCCCATTCGATGTCGAACCCCAGGTTCTGGTTGCTCTGCTGGGTTCCGTTCACAAGGCCATATCCATAGTCGGGACGGTTGTCCACATAGCCCCAGCCCAGGAAGTACTGCACCCAGTATTCACCCGTCTGGCTCTCGTTGATGGCGTTGCCCGGCAGCCGGGTGCCCGTGAAGGTGAGCGTGTCGCCCTGTACCCAGCCTGGCCAGTAGCTCTGGTTGTGGAACGAGTTGCGGAACACATAACCCTCTTGCAGGCTGTCGACACTGTTGCACGTCCAGCGCACATACTCGGTGTCGGTGATGAACATGCTGTTGGGGTCGGGCACGGGGGTCTTGCCCTCATCGGGTTTGTAATAGGTGATGGTGAAGTGCTTTTGCGTGCGCGGGTTGTCGTAGTCGCTGCCCGCCAGCTCGTACCACGGGTCGTCGGGCAGGCCGTTGCCGTTGGCGTCGCGGCTCACCATCACAATGCCCGGCTCGCAGCTGCCGCCGCTCACCTTCAGACTGTCGGAGCCGAAGGCGTTGCCAAAGATTTGAAAGTCGTGCGCGTCGGGCACATTCACCACGGGGTGGTCGAAGCCAAACACCACATAGCCGCCAAAGCTGCCCAGACTAATTAGGCCGGGCTTGACGATGGTGAGCGTGTCGATAATGACCGTGCCGTCGAGTTTCTCCATGCGGCGGATGCTGTCGAGGCCGCAGATGGCTTTCTCCACACGGGCCATCACCGCCTCGCGGCTCTCGCCCGCTGCGAACGACGGTGAGCTGTTGACAAACTGCCCCGGTGCCGGCATGAAATCGTACACCCGGGTGATGTAGGGCTTATTCTGCCCCTGCGCCGCTATCGCGGCCAATGTAACCAATAAGAAAAACAGTTTTTTCATTGTCGTTATGGTTTATTGCTCATTCACATTTTCGCCCAGGAACACGAAGTGGGCTGGGATGTCGCCGGTGAGCAGGTCCCACTTGCGGCGGCCGTCGGGGCCGAAGCAGTAGAGGCGGCCTGGGGTGACATAGTTCTTGGCATCGGTGACCATGATGTCCTTGGTGATTGGGTTCACCGCGATGCCGTAGGGTTGTACGATGGCCTGCTCGGTGCCGTCGGTGATGAAATGCTCGTTCACCACCCGCATCTCGCGTGTGTTGATAATCTGATAGGTAGCCGTGCGGTAGGTGTCGCTGACTTTGCTGAACTCGCTGCTGATCACGTACAGCGAGTCACCGTCGAGCCACATATTGCCCACCGGGCAGTCGAGCTTTGCCACGACGCGCTGCTTGCGCGTGTCGTAGGCATAGATGTTGCTGCCCGCCGTGTAGTAGTCGCCGCGCGACGAAATCCACAGCACGCCGCGCCGGTCGGCCTTCACATATTGCAGGTTGATGGCAATGGGGATGCGCTCCACCTCCTTGAAGGTGCTGATGTCGATCACCGACACCGTGTTCTCGTAGTTGTTGGGGTTGTACCCGCCCGAGTTGGCCACAAAGATGCGGTTGCCCACAATCTCCAGCTCGTCGGGCTGGTAGCCCACCAGGCAGCGGTCCACCACTTGCAGGGTTGCGGTGTCGACTTTCGCCACATAGCCAATCTGCGACTGGGTGCCATCGAACACAGTGGCCACCGGGCCGGCATAGCTGGTCACATAGGCATAGCCCTCGTGGAACTTGATGTATCGGCAATTGGGAATGTCAACCTGCCCCAGGCGCACCACCGTGTTCTTGTCCATCACCTCCACCTTGTTCGAGCAGTTGATCACCGCCCACAATTTGCTGCCATAGATGCCAATGTCGTTGCCCACATCGCCCAGCTCCATCACCACGCCGTAGTTTTGGGCACGGTAGATGTAGTTGTAGTATTTCCCCGTTTCGTAGTTGTAGAAGTCAATCGAGGCCTTGTTGCTGTTCATATTCGCCTCGTTGAGCAGGTAAAAGCCTTTCACGCTCGTGTATTCGGGCATGGTGACCGGCACCGCGTCGGGGATGTAGAGCGGCTCGTCGTTGCGGCAACCGGCAAGCAGTAGTAAGACCATGCACCATACGCAGCAATGCGCAAGGCGCAACCTCGCAATGAGGCGCTTGGCGGCAGGTTCTTGGCTCTTGGGGTTCATCAGAAATCAAATTTAAGCGTCAGCCGGTAGTTGCGTCCCGGCATGGGGAAGTTGAGAATCACGTCATATTGCTGGTTGAGCAGGTTATTGACTTCGGCGGTGGCTTTTCCGTTCACCGCGCCCCAGCTGAAGGCATAGCTTGCCGAGAGGTCGTGGGTGCACCACGGCTGCTCGTGGTTGACGGGGATGTTGGCGCTGGTGTGGTAACGCTCCCCCACATAGATGAAGCTGTAGTTCAGTGTCAGCTGCCTCCAGGCGGCGTTCACAATCGCCGAGCCGCTGTGCCAGGGGATGTAGGCAATCTGCCCCTTGTAGCTGCCGCCGTAGTGGTCGTCCTCGGGGTTGCTGTAGTCCTGCGCGCGCTGGTAGGTGTAGTTGAGCGTGCCGTCGAGTGCCACGCCGGCGGGCAGGCGCAGCGACAGCCGCGTACTCACGTCGATGCCGCGGATACGCACCTGGCCAATGTTCATCATCGTCCACCGGTACTGCCCGCTGCCCGTGGGAATGGCGATAATTTTGTCATCGATGCGGTTGTAGTAGGCATCAGCGCTCAGCCGCACGGCGCTCACCAGCCCCCGCTCGCTCTTCCACTGCCACTGCGCTCCTATATTATATTGTGTGGCATATTCGGGACGCAAGTTGGCGTTGCCAATGTCGGTGTAGTAGAGGTCGTTGAAAGTGGGCATCCTGAAGATGCGCTTGTAGAACGCCCGCACGTTCAGGTCGTGCTGCTGCCAGGGTTGCCAGCTGACAAACACCGCCGGGGTGAGGCGGTGCAGGTGGTTGCTGTGGTGCTGCACGGTGGTGCCCGCCTGGCGGCTGCTGTGGCGGTCGTTCACCATCGTGTAGAGGCCGCTGGCCTGCATCTTCAACCCACGCCAGGTGTAGGCGGTGGCCACCGCGGTGAGCAGCGTGTGCCGCGTGGGGTACACAAAGTTGACCAGCGTGGCGTTCAGGTAGTTCCACTGGTAGTCCACGCTCAGGTTCGCTTCCCAGTCGGGGAGAATGGTGAGCTTGTTGGCGGTCGACACGTAGATTTCGTCCTGCCAGAACTCATTGTCGACCAGCAGCAAGGTGGTGTCGGGGTTGAGGTAGCGCAGGTAGTCGCGGGCATACTTCACATTGGCCATCGTGCTGTAGCGGTCGCTCACGCGGTGCTGCCACGAGCCTTGCGTGAAGAAGTTGCGGTCCCACTGGCGTTGGGCGCGTTTCCACACGTTGTTGACGATGGCCCCGGGAATGCCGCGCTCGCTGTCGTAGTAGTACACCTTGGCGTTCCAGCGGGTGTCGTTGGACGCGCCGAACACGCCGCCCTCGGCGCGGAAGGCGTGCAGGTCGCCGTTCTTGCGCACGGCGGTGGTGTCCCAAGCCAGCGTGCCGTCGCTGAACACGCGGCGGTAGCGGAAGTGGTACTGGCCGCTGGCGTAGGTGTACTCGCTGTTGAGCGACAGGCTCACATTCGGGCTGAGCTTGTGTTCCCAGCGCACCGAGGGATTGGCCAGGCAGAACGAGCCGGTGCGCATCGTCACGTTCACGTTGTCGCGCTTGCCAGTGGCAAACTTCGGGTAGCGGGTGCGCAGGTAGATGCTCCCTGCCGAGCCAAAGTCGCGAGCCGACTGGAAGATGTCGCTCTTCTGGCCGTTGTACAGCGCGACCTCCTCGATGTTGTCGAGCGAGAACTTCCCCAAGTCTACCTGCCCGTTTTGCGCGTTGCCCAGTTGGATGCCATCGTAGAACACGCCCATGTGGTTGCTGCCCATCGAGCGGATGTCCACCGTTTTCAGGCCGCCCACGCCGCCGTAGTCCTTCAGCTGCACCCCCGAAAAGTAGCGTATGGCATCGGCCACACTGTGGCTGCTCAGCACCTCCAGCTGCTTGCCGCCCAACCGCTGCGCCGGAATCACCTCGGCATACGGCCGCTGGCCGTACACCGTGACGTGCCTTAGCTCGAAATGCATCGAATCGATGTGCGCGGTGTCGGCGTCCTGGGCCAGGCCGCCCACAACACACAGCACGATGAACGCCCACAATGTCAGTCGTCGTCTCATCCGGGTTTCTATTAACGACTTGGCAGGTCTTCTGACTCGCTCCGGCCCTCGAAATCCGCTCCTCCTTCCCACACGCCCCGTGGAGTGGGGCATAGCGCAGTGAAAAAGCGGCAGGCGCACGCCGACTTTCGGCGGGAACACACAGCAGCACCGTCTGTCCAGGATTCGCACCTGGTTCCCTTTTCACCCGGGCCATTACAGCCCAGGCACCAAATCACGCCGCAAAATTACAACTTTTTTCGCAATCCTCAAGCCCAATCCGCGAAAAAATCCACCACTGTGACGAATGAACAAAATTGGCATGTGAACGTTAAGGATTTGCCAGATGAGTCTTGTGCTATATGATACGTCGTTTCAGCACAGAGGGTATTGCTTTCTGTCTCATTTTGCCAAAAACACCCATTCGTTAACTATGTGTTTTCATGTCAGAGATTAGAAAGACGAATTGGTCAGTAAATGTTTGCTTTTTCGAGTCATAAGACTCGTAGCAATAACACTTAAAGAGGATTCTATAAAATGCTTGAGCTTGGTATATCCATACCATTCGTTTTTATTCTTGCAATTGATAGAACCTACCTTAATATTTGGGAGCAGGTAAAAGGACACGCGGTTCGGCAAATAGGCAAAAAATCCGCAAAAGGTTTTGGTTGTTCACAAAAAATACACTACCTTTTTGGCGATTCGGGAAATCGACTGGCCACGGTCGTCGCCTGATGACATTGTTGACATGGGTGTTATTGACATCTATTCTATTCTCAATTTTGGGAATAATTTGAATGACATTGACACAGAAATGATGGTAATAGCACCCGCACCGATTGTTACGGCTGCTTCGTGACTGAACACCTCATAAAAATGGTGTGGGGTTATTGTGCTTATTCAAAGCAAGGCATTTCCAGAACCTGAGTACAGGATAAGACAAGTTTAGCAGAAGATTCTGATAAACCTCAAATCCGCAAGATAGTTTCTGACCTATTTTTTTGACGATTATTTCCAACAAAAATCTCTTCTATTCCGTTCCATTCAATTGGCGTGCCAGGAGCTCACCCCACTTCGTTCAGGGCTTTTTGCAGTGCTTTTAGCTGGTCGCGGATGCCTTTCAGGCGTTCCACCACCTCGAAGCGCTTGTCCACGCCCTCGCGGTTGGCACGGATTTGCGCCTGGGCGGCATCGAGCTTGAATCCTTTCTCCTTCACCAAGTAGTAGATTTTGCGGATGGTCTCGATGTCGGTGGGCGTGTAGAAACGGATGTTCTTGGCGTTTCGCCTGGGCTTGATGATGGTGAACTGCGTTTCCCAGTAGCGCAGCGTGGATTCGGGCAGGCCCAGAATTTTGGCCACATCGCCGATTTTATAGAATTTCTTGTCTAACTCTTGCATGGTGATGGTTGGTTTTTTCTAATTCCTTGCTGTGGTTGGATTGCTCTCGTTGTTGCTGCGGTCCACGGCGGTGACGGCCCAGGTGTGTTGGCCTTTGGGCTGTGGCAGGGTGATGGTGTTTTCGCCGGTGATGGCCACGATGCGGTCGGCGCGGTCAAGGTTCACCTCCTCGCCATTGGCGAAGCGGTACACGACAAATCGCACGGCTTGCTGCATGGGGTCGGTGGTGGCGAGAGGCGTCCAGCTGAGTGCCACTTGCCCCTTGCCCGCCTTTTGCACGGTGAGGGTGTTGACGGGTGCCGGCGCCTCGTTGTCGAGCCACACGCGAGGGGGTATCAATGCCGGTGTGGCGCAATGGTGTGTGGCCAGCGAGTCGAGCACGCCGTGGAAGTTGGCCGTCACCGAGTAGCCCGGCCACCAGGTCACGCCGTGCACATGCTCCAGACTGCGCATCAGCCGCATCTTGTGGTCGAGCTGCGTGGGGTTGAGCGTGTCGCCGCCGGCGGCGGCAATGTCGCGGTGCGTCATCACGTTGTTCACACTCTGGCCGTAGTACATGTGCCGGCCGTTGGCATGGTCGTTCCACCAGTAGCTCAGCGTGAGGTCGCTGGCCAGCTTGTGCTCAAGCTCCCAGTAGAGCTGCGGCACCATGTAGTCGACCCACCCCAGGGCTGTCCAGCGCGGGCAGTCGGCGTAGAGGGCGTCGTAGCACTGCAGGCCGTTGGTGTCGCTGCCGTCGGCATCGCTGCTCTTGTTGCGCCAGATGCCAAAGGGGCTGATGCCCAGCTGCACCCACGGCTTGGCCTGCTTGATGGTGTGGTGCAGTTGCTCGATGAGCAGGTCCACGTTGTGCCGCCGCCAGTCGCCCTTGCTGCCCCAGCCACGGCCATAGCGGGCATAGGAGGCGGTGTCGGGGAACTCGGCCCCGTCCTTGGGATAGGGGTAGAAGTAGTCGTCCATGTGGATGGCGTCTACGTCGTATCGCGTGACGATGTCGTGCACCACCTGGTTGATAAAGTCGCGGCTCTCGGGCAGGCCGGGGTCGAAGTAGAGTTTGCCGTCGGCATAGCGCACAAACCATTCCGGGTGTGCATAGTAGATGTGTCCCGGCGCGGGCTGTTCGTCGGGGGAGCTGGTCACGCGATAGGGGTTGATCCAGGCGTGCAGCTCCATGCCGCGGCGGTGGCACTCGTCAATCATGAACTGCAACGGGTCCCATACGGGGTCGGGGGCTTGTCCGGCGGTGCCGGTGAGCCATCGGCTCCAGGGCTCCAGCGTGCTGGGGTAGGCGGCATCGGCCTGCGGGCGCACTTGCCAGATGACGGCATTGCAGCCGGCGCGCTTGAGCTGGTCGAGCTGCCCGGTGAGGTAGGCCTGGTTTTCCTGGGTTGACTGCCGGGCATACTGCCGCTGGCCGATGATGTGGAGCCAGGCTCCCCGGAACTCATGCTTGTCGTCGGCCGGCGTGGCAGTGGGTTGCGCGGCCCGCCCGCTGCATGACAGCAGCACTGCGGCAAAGGCCGCAAAAAGGATTCGTTTCATTATTGGCGCTTTATTGAATACACATGAAAAGTCGGGTGATTGGTGATTCTGTCTATTCCTTCGAGGTGTCGACCAATTCCATTCTCAATATGGGGTGTCGGGTTCCAATTTCGTTTAGCCTTATGCTGAATATTGGTTGATTGTGGTCTATAATATTAGTTATCTTTGATGCTAAAAACTATTTTATGTATTCATCAATCGATCTTTTGATAGTTGCTTCTGCATTGTTAATGCCAACAAGTGCTATGAGTTTGTTGTAGTCTTCTATCTCATCACCCGTAAACGTAATGATGATTTGCCGTTGTTCATTGCCTGCTATGTGCGTGTAGTTTTCGGGATGGGCCCAGAACCAATTAATGCAGAACGACGGATCCTTTAGGGTCCAATTGGAACAGTGCTCGCAAGTCCAAGATTTGGCATGGTTCGCCGAGGGACTGAGTAGCATATAGCAGTCGATATCTTTTTCGTCTTGCTCTCCGCCAATTTCGTAAGGAACACGATAATCGACTTGTAGAAACCTTTCTTCCATATATTGCTGATAGATAAAACATGTTGATCCATATTTCGCGATCAAAGCTTTCTTCAAGGCTTTTGACAGTACAGTGCGTCCTGTGGTTTTCGATAGCTTGTCTTCAGCTTTAGATGGGTCGCCGAAACGATAGGCACCAATTCGCCGACCATTCGTATCTTTAACATAGAAAGTTTCTAATGGTATGCCAAGCTCTCGCACATCACGAGCAGCTCGCGGAGCATGTTCATAGCCAAGAGCCTTCAATTCTGCTGTTGTAACAAAGCCATGTTTGAGAATGTGCTGAATCACAGTTTTTGGACGCTTGGCAGTAACAGCGTTCAACTTTGCCACGAAACTTTTTGGTAGCTTATTCATATCGCAGGTGCTTCAAATAAAGAATACAAGGGTTCTGATTCCGTTGGTCGTGGCAGATACTGCTGCAAACCTCGACTAATGTATAGAGCCTCAAATGTAACTTCCTTCTTGCCAAGCAGAATGCTTTGGCTCGAAAGCCCTGCGTTGAGCAAAACTTTCTGCAAGCCAAGTTCGCTTGGCAAGTCCTCTCCATAATGCTTGTCGCCGCATTTCCCATCATAACTGATTAGAAAGTCAATGTGGCGGCGGTTAAGTTGGTCGATAGCATCAATAAAATCAGCAAACTCTATTCCAGAATAATATCGACAATCGCGAACATTTGAAACGCCTTGATAAGGAGGGTCCATATAGACTATATCGCCTGGCAAGGCTTCTTCCAGCACCTCACGATAGTCCTTTGACATGAACTGTGCGCGCCCTTTTAAGTAATATGAAATGGCATCTATGTTCAATCTCATGTTTTTGGGTGAAGTCCCATGGCGGCGTTTGTCTGGTGACTGGTTGAATTGTCCATTGCTGCCGTAGCGTACGGAGCCTTTCACACATCGAGCTAAAAGATAAAGCATATTGGCTGCCGACTGATTACCCTTGTTAAAGTCGTCTCGCACTTTATAATAATGCTCCACACTTCCGTCTTTGTAGGTGAACTGTTCACTCCACACCGATGTATATTCCGCTATCAATTCATGGGGTGATTCAATCGCCAACCTCAAAATGTCAACTAAAGGTTTGTTCAAGTCGTTGATAAGATAACGTTTGGCTCGTCCAGCCTTTGCTACAGCGATGGTGATAGCTGCCATCCCGGCAAACGGTTCAACCAAACGGTCGAATCGCTTGGGCATATAAGGGAGCATCTGTGGGGCAAGAATGCGTTTCGACCCTTGATACTGCACTATGTGTGGAGCTTTTCCATTCATATACCAAATCTATCCTTTACTAATAAAACGCTATAGATGGTGCAAAGATACAAAAAAATCAAGAAATATGAAAATCGTTGACACATTCTTTCTTTTTATATTCACCTCCAGATATTGCCAAGCGGGTTCGTCAAGGATCACGTGCCGCAGCGGGTATTTAGGCAGTAGGCATATGTCGTTGGGTGGCTGCACTCGTGGTCGGGGCTGTGGGGGCTTGGCCTTGGTCTGGCCGCGTAGGCGACTCAACCGCGCCACGGCGGAATTGCGCCGTGCGCACCCACGGCACATCATTGCGCTTGCCCTAACGGGGCTTTTGGGGGAATCAAATCTGTCAAAAATGGAGTTTGAGTGTCGTAAAAAACGCGGGCTAATCTATCGGTGTGATGGTGAAAGTGAAGTGTAGCGGCTGGTTGCGGTGGACGCGGTATTGCG
>JAFSYB010000021.1 GCA_017443765.1 Muribaculaceae bacterium
AAAAGCCAAAAGGAACTCTGAACGACATGGCAAAATTACAACAAAAATCTGACATCATCAACCCTTTCGGGAGACTTTTTTCGATTTTCAGGCAATTCGACCGCAGGGGCCTCTGATATGGCATCAACACCAATCGCACGTCATCTCCTTTTTGCTCAGCTGATTTGTGACCAGTCGGCGTCGTGGGCGTAGAGTTGGTGGACGCGGTGTGCGAGTAGGCGGCCTTCGGGGGTGGTGAGGTCGGGGTCGTGGGCGAGGTATGCCTCGGCGTCGTCGCGCGTGAGCTGGACGATTTGTCCGTCCTGGGCGAGGTTGGCGACGCGCAGGTTGAAGGCGACGCCGCTCTGCTGGGTGCCCTCGATGTCGCCGGGGCCACGCAGCTTCATGTCCTCCTCGGCGACCACGAAGCCGTCGTTGGTCTGGGTCATGACCTCGAGGCGGTGGCGTGTGTCGTGGCTGAGCTGGTACTTGGTCATGAGTATGCAGAAGCTTTGGTCGGCCCCGCGCCCCACGCGCCCGCGGAGCTGATGGAGTTGGGAGAGGCCGAAGCGCTCGGCGTTCTCGATGACCATCACGCTGGCGTTGGGCACGTTCACACCCACCTCGATCACGGTGGTTGCAACGAGGATGTGGGCCTGGCCAGTGGCGAAGAGCTGCATCTGGTGGTCCTTGGCGGCGGGCTTGAGGCGGCCATGCACAAAGGCGACACGGTAGTGCGGAAAGGTCGCACACACGTCGTCATACCCTTTCTCCAAGGCGAGCAGGTCAAGCTTTTCGTTTTCCTCGATGAGTGGGTAGACGATGTAGGCCTGGCGTCCCTGGCGCAGCTGCTGGCCCACGAAACGGTACATCCGCTCGCGGTCGGGCTCGTAGCGCATCACGGTGGTGACGGGTTTGCGTCCCGGCGGCAGCTCATCGATCACGCTCACGTCAAGGTCGCCGTAGACGGTCATGGCCAGTGTGCGCGGAATGGGTGTGGCGGTCATCACCAGCACATGGGGCGGCGAAACGTTTTTTCTCCACAGCTTTGCGCGCTGTGCCACGCCGAAACGGTGCTGCTCGTCGATGACGGCAAGACCCAGGTTGCGGAACTGCACGGTGTCCTCGATGAGCGCGTGCGTACCTATTAATGTATGCAACTCGCCATCGATTAGCTGCTGATGGATGCGGTCGCGCTCGCGCTTGCGTGTGGAGCCGGTGAGCAGGGCCACGTTCACGCCCACCTGCGCGGCCAGCGCACTGATGGTTTCGTAGTGCTGGGTGGCAAGGATTTCGGTAGGGGCCATGATGGCGGCCTGAAAACCGTTGTCGATGGCGATGAGTGTGGTCATGAAAGCCACGATGGTCTTCCCGCTGCCCACGTCGCCCTGCAAGAGGCGGTTCATCTGCCGCCCGCTGCCCATGTCGTGGCGCATCTCGCGAATGACGCGCTTTTGTGCGCCGGTGAGCGGGAACGGCAGTGCCTCGCGATAGAAGCGGTTGAAGTGTTCGCCCACGGTGGCAAAGACGAAGCCTGCGGCCTTGCTGGCGGTGCGCTTGATGTTGCGCAAGATGTGGATTTGGAGCACAAACAGTTCCTCGTATTTGATGCGGAACTGAGCGCGTTGCAGCTCGCGGTAGTCGGCGGGCAAGTGCATGGCTCTCACAGCCTGCGGCAGCGGCAACAGGCGGCGTGTGTCGCGCAGGTGCTGCGGCAGCGGGTCGCGCAGGAGCGCGGCGGCGGGCTGCGCCAGCAGGGTGGTAACCAGGGTGCGCAGGGTGCGCGAGGTCACCGACCGCGACTGCAACCGCTCGGTGAGGCTGTAAACGCCTTGAAGCCCCTGGGTGGCCTGGTCGGGTTTGTAGACATCAATCTCGGGGTGGATGATGCTGTAGCGGTTTTGGTAGGGCGAGGGCTTGCCGAAGAGGAGGTAGTCCACGCCGGTGCGGTAGTTCTCCTGAATCCACTTCACGCGATTGAACCACACCACCTCGATTGAGCCGGTGCCATCGGTGAACAGGGCCTGCAGGCGCCGCTTGGCTCCCTCGCCGGCAGTGACAAAGGTGACAAAACGCCCGCGCAGCTGGATGTAGGGCATCTCGCCGCTGATGTCGGCAATGCGGTGGATGGTGCTGCGGTCTACGTAGCGGAACGGGAAATACTCCAGCAAGTCGCCAAAGGTGTGAATGTCAAGCTCCTTGCCGAGCAACTCAGCCCGCTTGGGTCCCACGCCTTTCAGGTAGGTTATGTTGGTATCGGTCCACTCAGCCATGGTTGATGAGCATTTCGGCGATAGCCAAGTCGGCCGGGCCGGTGATTTTGATGTTGCGCGGGTCGCCGTCAACAAGTGTCACGCTGCGGCCCAAGCGTTCGTATTGCATGGCATCGTCGGTGACGGTGTCGCTGGCGGGCAAGGAATATGCCTGCTTGAGTGCGTCGAGATGGAAGCATTGCGGTGTCTGCACGGCCCGCAGCGAGCTGCGCACCACGGGGTGGTTTCCGCCGCTGCCATCGAGTTGGCGTATACTGTCGGTGACGGGCACCACAGGGATTGCTCCCCCACCCTGCCTGGCTGCTTCGAGCACACGCGTGATAAGGTCGCGGCTCACCATGGGCCGCACTCCATCGTGCACAGCCACCAGGTCGCCGGGGTCCATAGCGGTGATGCTGTCGAGGGCGTGTTTCACGCTGTGGAAGCGTGTGTCGCCGCCAGCGACCACATGATGCGGCACGTGGTAGCCGTGTTGCCGACACAGCTGCTGCCATGTGGCTTGATGGGCCTGTGGCAAGGCCACAATGATTTCACCGCCAAGCGCGGCAAAGGCATCGATGGTGCGCATGAGTACCGGCAGCCCCGCTAATGGCAGGAACTGCTTTGGAATGAGGCCACCGAAGCGCGTGCCGCTGCCGCCGGCCACGATGATGACATGGGTTTTCATCGTCACTTTAGCTGGTAAGATTAGACATAAGGACTATTGACAGCGGTTGACACAAGGGCTTGAGATTGCTCTAACTCTATAAAGGTCAATATCACAAGCACGACTTGATGGTTCGAGCGATGGATTCGGTGTCGATGCCGCACAGGTGGTGCTGCTGGGCTGGGGTGCCCTGGTCAATGAACTGGTCGCCAATGCCCAGTCGAATCAGGCGGCAAGTGCTGCTGTGTTCCTCGAGCCACTCGGCCACGGCACTGCCCAGGCCGCCGGTGATGGTGCCGTCCTCGACGGTGACCAGCACACGGGCTCGGGCAGCGGCTTGGGCAAGCAGGGCAGTGTCGAGGGGCTTGAGGTAAATCATGTCGTAGTGCGGCACGGCCACGCCCGTCTCGGCCTTGACCAGGGTCACTGCGCGAGCGGCATTGTTGCCAATGTGTCCGATGGAGAGGAGAACCACAGGCGCATCGCCATCGGAGAGCAGACGGCCTCGCCCCACGGGCAGCTCGCGCATCTCGTTTTCCCAGTCGACCAGCACTCCGCGGCCACGCGGGTAGCGAATGGCAAACGGCCCATGCCCTGGCAGCTGCGAGGTGTACATCAGGTTGCGCAGGTCGTGTTCGTTGATGGGTGCGGCAATCACCATGCCGGGTATGCAACGCAGGTAGCTCAGGTCGAACGCGCCGTGGTGCGTCACGCCGTCCTCGCCCACGAGGCCGGCACGGTCGATGCAGAAGGTGACCGGTAGGCCTGCAATGGCCACGTCGTGGATGATGTGGTCGTAGGCCCGCTGGAGGAACGAGCTGTAGATGGCCACAAAGGGGTGCAGCCCCTCCTTCGCCAGTCCGCCGGCAAAGGTGACGGCGTGCCCCTCGCTGATGCCCACATCGAAAGTGCGTGTGGGGTGTGCCTGCTGCATCACCGACATCGACGTGCCGCTGGGCATGGCGGCGGTGATGCCCACAATGGCGGGATTGGCGTTGGCCAGCTCCACAAGGGTGCGGCCGAACACGTCTTGATATTTCAGCGGCTCATACTCGGCACGGCTCTTGGCACGCTCGCCGGTGACCTCGTCAAACCTGCCCGGTGCGTGCCAGGTGGCGGGGTCGTCCTCGGCTGGGGCGTAGCCTTTGCCTTTCTTGGTGTGCAGGTGCACGAGCTTGGGGCCGGTCATGTCCTTGACATCGCGCAGGAGCTTCACCAGTCGCAGCACATCATGGCCGTCGAATGGTCCGAAATAGCGGATGTTCAGCCCCTCGAAGATATTTTGTTGGCCGGTGAGTAGCGACTTCATGGCGTTGTTGAAGCGCAGCACGATACCCTTTCCCGAGTCGCCAATCACCCCACCGCGACGCAGGCGCTGGTAGGCTTTGTTGCGGAAATCGTTGTAGCCCTTGCTGGCGGTCATCTCGGTCATGTAACGTCCCAGGGCGCCCACCGGGCGGTCAATCGACATATCATTGTCGTTGAGAATGATAAGCAGGTTGTTCTTGTTGTTGCTGGCGTTGTTCAGCCCCTCAAACGCCAGTCCACCGCTGATGCTCGCGTCGCCGATGACAGCGACCACCTTGCGGTCGGTGCCCTGCAGCTCGGCAGCCATCGACATTCCCAGTGCTGCCGAGATTGAGTTGCTGGCATGGCCGGCAATGAACGTGTCGTAGTCACTCTCCATGGGGTTGGGGAATCCGCTCAGTCCGCCCATTTTTCGGTTGTCGGCAAAGCGGTCGCGCCGGCCGGTGAGGATTTTGTGGGCGTAGGCCTGGTGCCCCACGTCCCACACGATGCGGTCGTTGGGCGTGTCGAGTACATAGTGCAGAGCCACGACAATCTCCACGGCCCCCATGCTCGAGGCAAAGTGTCCGGGGTTTTGCGACAGCTCGTGAATCATCATCTCGCGCAGCTCCTGGCACACGGCAGGAAGCTGCTCCTCGGGCAGGCGCCGCAGGTCGGCCGGCGTGTCGATAGCGGCAAGCAATGGATAGTGCTCTTGTATGTATGCGTTGGTAGTCATTTAGAGTTCATAGTTCAAAGTTCAGAATTTTGAGTTCTGAGTTCATTGTTTATTGTTTATTGTTTTGAGTTTTGGGGCATTATGGTTATAGAACTATGGTGGTGATGGGGTTATCGTTTGAAGTACTTTTTGTAAAGCGGGACAAACACGATGATGCCCGAGGCTACGATAGCGAACAGGGTCATGAACGTGATTTTGGCTCGTGTGAGCACGAGCCAGCACAGGCACACCCACAATAGCAGGATAAAAACAAATCGTATTAACTCGCTTCGCTTCATCTCTCTCGTTTTAAAACTGCAAAGTTACTGAAAGTTGAGTGCAGTGGCAAGAAAAAAGCGATTTTTTTGCTTTCGCTCCGGCCGCAGGGGGTAAAAGCCGGCCATGATGACAACCGCATCGTTTTTTTTGCCATCGACGCGCCTCGGCTCGATTTATTGCAAGTTTTTGGGTCGTTTCATTGTTTGGGCAGTCTGATTTTCAGCCTTTGAATGAAAAAAAAACGCGATTTCGCTTTGCACATTCAAATTTTTAGTAATTTCGCAGCGTGAATCAGTAACAGCCCCTCAAGCGTTGGCAAAGGCTAATGCCTCGAGGCGGCGAAAATGCATCGAGGCGGCGAAACGGCCAGCCACCGGCAGGCCCCGACAACTGTGAAGCGATAACAGATAACCGAAAATAGTATATATGATTTACAAGTTCCTTATTGGCTCGGAAGAGGCCGAGAATTTCAAGCTTGAGATAGCCATTGACTCCGAAGACACGTTCCTGAGTCTGCGCAATGCCATTATGGATGCGGCAGGCTACGACAAGGAACAGATGGATTCGTTCTATATCTGCGATGAGGACTGGAATCGCGTCAAGGAGGTCACCCTGGTGGACATGGGAGTTGAAAACAGCGACGAGGACATCTGGGTGATGGAAGACACGCGGCTGAGCGAACTCGTGGAAGACGAGGGTCAGAAATTGAAATTCATCTTCGACTATCTCACCGAGCGCTACTTCTACATGAAACTCAAGGAGACCGTGCCCGGCCAGTCGCTGCACGACCCGCTGTGCCAGCGCAAGGAAGGCAAAGCCCCCGAAGAGGCGGTAGACCCCGATGCCTTCGAGCCGCCAATCCCCAAGATTCCCGACGCTTCGAACATCGAAGAACTGGATCCCGAGTTCTACGGCGATGAGGATTTCGACAAAGATGAGCTTGAAGACCTCACCGAGATTGACCGCGAGGACTTGTGAACCACGAACACACCGTGAGTGTTCAAGCGGCATTTGAGCCATCGAGCAACCCAGGCAACCCCTTAGAGAAGGGGTTGAGAGGGTTGCTTTAAAGTCACTCATGCCAAGCAAAAAGCTTTTTGAGACTCACCCATTTTGTCGCAACAGGCGAACCCAAGTCGCCGTGAATATGAATATGATATGAGAAGAATCGTTTTTATCCTGATGGCCATTGTGGCGATAAGCCTGATTGCCTGCACATCGGGCAGCAATAATGGCAAGCAACAAAATCCTGCAACTATGAAACAAAACAAAACGCTTGTGGCTTATTTCTCGGCATCGGGTGTGACACGCGGCGTGGCCGAGCAGCTGGCCCGCGTGGCCGGCGCCGATTTGCTGGAAATCACTCCCGCCCAACCCTACACCGAGGCCGACCTCAACTGGCGCGACAGCCTGTCGCGCAGCTCGGTGGAGATGAAAGACAAGACCTCGCGTCCGGCCATTGCGCCAGGCGACAAGAACCCGGCCGACTACGATGTGATCTACGTGGGATTCCCCATTTGGTGGTACACTGCCCCCACGATTGTGAACACGTTCCTGGAATCGTTCGACCACAACGGCAAGACGTTGATTCCGTTTGCCACTTCGGGCGGAAGCTCGATTGACCAGGCTTGCCGCGACCTCAAGGCCGCCTACCCCGGCGCGCGCTGGTTGCCCGGCCGTCTGCTGAACAGCACCTCGACCGACTCGCTCAAGCGATGGGTGGACGACAATCGTACAAAGTAATGACCGAAAACATTTTTTTGACGCCCTTTGCCGGCGAGCGCGGCCTGCCGCCCTTTGACCGCATCACCCATGCCGACTATGAGCCGGCCATAAAATGGGGCATGGCCGAACACGACCGCGAGATTGAGGCCATCGTGAGCCGGAGCGAAGCCCCCACCTTTGAGAACACCATCGTGGCGCTGGAGCGGTCGGGGCGCACACTGAGCCGTGTGCTTGACATTTTCTACCCCATGCTCTCGGCCGATGCCGACGATGAGCTGCTGGCCCTGGCCGACAAGTTGTCGCCGCTGCTCACCGAGCACAGCACGGGCATCACGCTCAACCACGCACTGTGGCTGCGGGTGAAGCACGTGTACGACCACTTCGACCGCGCAGCCCACGACCAGGAGGACTGGATGCTGCTCAAAAAGACCTATCAAGGCTTTGAACGCAGCGGAGCCACGTTGGAAGGCGCCGCCCGCGAGCAGTTTCGCGAGTTGACCAAACGCCTCACCACACTCACACTGACGTTCCAGCAGAACCACCTCAAGGAGCAGGCCCAAGTGGAAATGTGGCTCACTGCCGCCGACCTCGACGGGCTGCCTGCCACGGCTGTCGAAGCCGCCGCCGAGGCTGCCCGCGAGAAAGGCCGCAACGGCGAGTACGTGGTGACCCTGAAAGCACCCAGCTATGGGCCATTCATGAAATACAGCTCACGGCGCGACTTGCGCGAGCGGCTTTACCTGTTGTACAACCAGCAGGGAACACAAGGCCAGTTCAGCAATGTGGAATTGGTGCGCGACATTGCCAACACCCGCCTGCAACTGGCGAGGTTGTTTGGCTACAAGACGTTTGCCGACTACCGCCTGGTGACCTCGATGGCGCAGACGCCGCAGCGTGTCGACGACATGCTCAACCAGCTCAGGTGCGCCTACCGTCCCGCCCAGCAGGCCGAGATGAAACAGCTTGCTGAGTTCGCCAGTCGGTTCGAGGGTCAACCCGTGGACATCAAGCCTTGGGACTACGCCTACTACGCCAACAAGGAGCGCGAAGCCCGCTTTGCGCTCGACGACGAGCTGCTGCGCCCATACTTCAAACTGGAGAATGTGATTCAAGGCGTTTTCGGCCTGGCAAGCAGGCTCTATGGCCTGCGTTTCACGCCCAACGAAACGGCTCCGGTGTTTCACCCCGATGTGCGGGTGTTCGATGTGACCGATGAGCACGGCAGCGACGTGGGCACACTGTACACCGACTTTTTCCCACGCGACACAAAGCAGAGTGGCGCATGGATGACCAATTTCCGCGAGCAGTGGCGCGAGAGCGACGGCACCGATGTGCGCCCCATCGTGACGCTGACCATGAATTTCACACGTCCCACCGCCACACGCCCCTCGCTGCTCACCCATGGTGAAGTGCGCACGTTCATGCACGAGTTTGGCCATGCGCTGCACAGCCTGCTCTCGCAATGCAAGTATGTGAGCACATCGGGCACCAACGTCTATCGCGACTTTGTTGAGCTGCCGTCGCAGCTCAACGAGAACTTCCTGCTCCAGCGCGAGTTCCTCGACAGTTTCGCCCGCCATTGGCAGAGTGGCGAGTGTATCCCGCAAGAAGTGGTAGAGCGGCTGCAGGCCAGTGCGCAGTACGGAGCGGGTTACGCCTGCCTGCGCCAACTGGGCTTCGGACTGTTAGACATGGCTTGGCACTCGCTCACCGAGCCGCACGAGGGTGATGTGGCAGCCTTTGAGCGGCGCGCCATGGCTCCTGTGCAAGTGTTCGAGCCGGTGCCGGGCTGCATGATGTCGCCGCAGTTCACACACATCTTCGCCGGTGGATATGCCGCCGGCTACTATGGCTACAAGTGGGCCGAGGTGCTTGATGCCGATGCTTTTGAACGCTTTGAGCAGGAGGGAGTGTTCAACGTTGAAGTCGCGCACCAACTGCGCGATAGCATACTCTCACGCGGGTCGAGCGATGAGCCGATGACGCTCTACCACCGTTTCCGCGGACGTGAGCCCCGCATCGACGCCCTGCTGCGGCGCGACGGCATTCAGTAAAGGCTGTGGGGGCATATCACAACGTGAAATGTTGCGCCCCAAGAACCCGCTCCTGTTGATGACGGAAGTTTTCTTCTTGTTGTGCCAGAAATCATTTTTGAGGCACCTGTAAAGCACACGGTTTTGCTTGTGTTCCACGAAATCGGCGGGTTACGAAAAATCGTACCCGCCGACTGATTTCAAGTTTCCGGGATTATATGGATTAGCCGGCCATTCAAGGGTGCGAGCCCTGGAAGGCTTACTGTGCCGAGAGGACAATGTTGTTTTCCTCGGCCATACGGCGAATGTTAATCACGGCATAGCGCATTCGGCCCAATGCGGTATTGATGCTCACCTTTGTTGCCTCGGCGATTTCCTTGAAACTCATGTCGCGGTAGTAGCGCATCACAAGCACCTCGCGCTGATTGGCCGGCAGGGCGCGAATCAGCTTGTGGATGTCACTCTTGGTTTGATTGTCGATCATCGCATCTTCAACGGTTGCCTCGCTGTACTGCTTGCGGTTGAGCACAGGCATATCACCGTCGTCGGTCGACTGCAGGTTTTCGTTTTTCACACGGCGGTAGTGGTCGATGATGCAATTGTGGGCAATGCGGTAGATCCATTGCGAGAACCGCCCGCCAGGCGTGTAGCGACGTTGCGACACAGTGGTGATTACTTTCACAAAGGTTTCCTGAAACAAATCATCGGCCAGGACCTCGTCTTTGACAATGCGCAAAATATAAGTAAATATCCGGTCTTTGTAGCGATCCACTATCACATCAAAGGCCGCACTATCACCATCGACATAACGCATCACAAGCTGGTCGTCGTCAATGCTTTTCAACGTGTTCATTACCAATTATTTTTAGTTATTGAGTAATGCTGTTTCGATAGGCTTCAGGGTTTAAAAAATGAGTAAATCAAGTGTCGTTTTCTCTCTTTTGTGTCGCATTTGACGCTGCAAATTTACTACAAAGATTATTAACAGCAAATTTTTTTCCGAAAAAAAAGCAATGCTTGAAAAAAAGCGCAGGCAAAGCGAAAGGGTAAAGAGGCTGCTAAACTCCTTCATCGGTGAGTGTGGTCTGCTGTGGGTCCAGCGCGATGAGACGCTGGCGATAGAGAAGACCGAGCGACTTCTTGAAATCCTTCTTGCTGCAACCAAATTGAACCTGAATTTCCTCGGGTGCCGAACGGTCGGTAAACGGCATCGAGCCGCCATTCCGACGCAAATAGTCGAGGATGCGCTCGCCCACATCGTCGATGCGCATTTTCTCGATTTTCAGCAACGTGACATCCACCTTTCCGTCGTCGCGCACTTTTTGCACAAAGGCAGTGTGGAGCTCGCCCACATTCACGTCCTGATACAGCTCCCGATGATATATCTGGCCCCAATGCTCATCGTTGATGATGACGCGGTACCCCAAGTCGGTGCGTTGAACGATTAACACCTCCACGCGCTGCCGGTGGTAGTATCGCGGTCGCCCGGGGCGCAGGAAACGTCCCAACTTTGCCGACGCCACTACACGCCCGGTTGCCTCGTCGAGATAGACGCGCACAACATAGCTGCGGCCGGCCAGCATCTCGACGCGCTGCTCACGGAAAGGCACCAGCAGGTCCTTGGCCACAAGCCCCCAGTCGAGAAAGGCCCCCACATTGTTCACCGCTTTCACGCGCATGAGCGCAAAGTCGCCCGCCACAGCTCGCGGCTGCTCGGTGGTTGCCACCGGACGGCCCTCGGAATCGTGGTACACGAACACACGCAATGCACTGCCGATGGCCATCTCGCCAGTCACATATCGCTGCGGCAGCAGCACCTCGTTTCCTTCTTCATCGGCCAAATACAAACCGAAATCCACAGCGCGCGACACACGCAGGTCATTGTAGTTGCCTATTGTCATGATAACTTCATAGTTTTGCGGCTGCAAAATTACGCAAAAAATCGTCACCATGAGCAACACTTGGGCAAATAATGCCTCGGAATGTGAATTTAGCGACTGATTTTTTCATCAAAGAAAATTTCACCATCTCAATAAAAATGAGTAATTTTATACGCTATTTCATAAACCGACATTCAAATGAGACTTTATATGCGGCATTTTATCCTCCTCATCACATTGGCAATCATTGTGTTATCATCGTCGTGTGGTGGCCGTTCGGTGCCGATGCCATCAACCGCCGACACCGTGGCTGTGGCTGTGGTTAAGGTTGCCGACACCACCTCGTTCAAGAAAAAGAACGGCGAAATTTGCACCATCTGCGCCGATGCCACGCTCTGCTACCCCACCTCCTACGTCGATGGAGCCACCTTGGCGACATTGCAGCGCATTTACGCCACCGTGGTGCTTGAAGCCTCCGACACGCTCTCGCTGGCCGAAGCCATGAAACAGAGTGTGACCAACACACTGCACCAGTATGACTTCACCACTCAACGCGACGAGACGCAAACCTTTCCCGACGATGAAAGCCAACCCGTTCTTGCTTATCACACCAGCACAAACGTGCAGATGCACTACAACCGCAACGACCTGGTGACTTTCTGCCGCGTGGACGTGGTGAAAAAAGACAGCGTGGTGACCTCGGTCACACACCGCTACTTCACCATCGACCTCAAGCAGATGCACACGGTTGAGCTGCGCGACCTGTTTCGCGATGATGCCCTTGCCGATGTCGGCAGCCTGCTGCGCACACGGCTGCTGGACCAGAACAAGGCTGCCAGCAACGAGCAACTCAACGAACTCGGCTATTACAACGTGGATAACCTGATAGCAACGAACAATTTCTTTTTCGATGAGCATGGTGTGACCTGGTCGTTCCAACCCAACGAGCTGGCTGTGAGTGCTGTTGGTGAGCCATGCATCACCTTGAGTTATGAAGCGTTGATGCCTTTGGCAGCCGAAAACTCGCCGCTTAAACGCCTGCACTGAGCCATGGAAGCAATCAATCGATATTTCCCTGAGCTAAATGCTGAGCAGATTGCTCAGTTCGACACCTTGCTGCGCGCCTATCCCGAATGGAACGCCCGCATCAATGTGATTTCCCGAAAAGACATCGACAACCTGGAGGTGAATCACATCCTCCACTCGTTGGCGATTGCGAAGTTCGTGCGGTTCGCCCCTGGCACCCGGGTGCTTGACCTGGGCACCGGCGGTGGCTTTCCGGCCGTTCCGCTCGCGGTTTATTACCCCGAAGTGCAATTCCACCTTGTGGACCGCGTGGGCAAAAAGCTGCGCGTGGCCACCGATGTAGCCAGGCAGGCCGGGCTGCTCAACATCACCGTGCAGCATGGCGACATCAAGGAGGTGAAAGGCCAATACGACTTTGTGGTGAGCCGGGCCGTGATGAGCCTGCCCGAAATGGTGCCGCTCGTGCGACGCTTGATTGCCCGCGACAACCACAACGCACTGCCAAACGGGCTGCTGTGCCTGAAAGGCGGCGACCTCAAGGCCGAGCTGGCACCGTTCGGCAAACAAGCACTGGTGAACGAACTGAACGACTATTTCCAGGAACCCTATTTTGAAACCAAGAAAATCATATATTTACCCTTATGAACCTGACCCGCTTTCCCGTCAACCCGTTTGTGGAGCTGACCTATATCCTGTGGACTGGTGATGGTGGCGATGCCATTGTGGTTGACCCCGGCATGATGGCCGCTGCCGAGCGCGACGAAGTGGTGCAATTCCTCGACAGCCACCGCCTGACGCTGCGCCACATCTTGCTCACACACCTACACATCGACCATGTTGCCTCGGCCGCATGGATGGCCCAGCGCTACAACCTGCCCATCGAGGGCGGGCAGGCCGACGAAGCCTTGGGCGCTCTCTTGCCCAAACAAGCTGAGCACTTCCGCATCGGTATCGAGCTGAATCCACTCAAACTGGACCGGTATTTGAGCCAGGGCGACACCCTCACCCTTGGCGACGAGGAGATACGCGTGCTCGAGGTGCCAGGCCATTCGCCGGGGTCGCTGGCCTACTACGTGCCCACCAGCAATTTCGTGCTCTCGGGCGACACCCTGTTTTCCGGTAGCATTGGCCGCACCGACCTGCCCGGGGGCGACTTCGGAATCCTCGTCAAGGCCATCAACGACAAACTCATGACCCTGCCCGCAGACACCATGGTCTATCCCGGCCACAACCGCGAAACCACCATCGGCGACGAGCTGAGATACAACCCGTTCATTAATTGATTATAAGGTATTGATAAGTGACGAAAAATCTTGCGATGCACTACTTGGAGAATTGTGATAAATGCATGACGCACCTTAACAGAAAAGAAGTTGCATCGAACTTCCAATAATATAATAATGTGTATGACTATAATTAACAAAGCCAAGTTGATTTCTCGCGGCCTGCGGTGCACCGTGTGCCTGCTTGCCGTTGTTGCCTGGCATCCGTTGGCGGCCCAGCAGCGCGTGCTGGCCGAGGTGAAAAAAAGCCTCGACGGGCTGACGATGACCGTGGCCAACTATCAAAACGCCATCAACCGCCTGCAACCCGCACTCAGCCACGACGAGACACGCAACAATCCCGAAACGTGGTACGTTGCCGGGAAAGCACAATTTGGGCTGCACGACAAGTACAAGGCCACCAGGCAGTTGGGAAAGAAAGTAGATGCCAAGGCCATGGGGACCTCCCTGCTGCAAGGCTACGACCACTTCATGCATGCCCTCACGCTCGACACAATTTTTGAAACCGACAGCAAGGGCCGGCCGCGCCTGGACAAGAAGACCGGCAAGCCCAAGTACCGGACACGGTTCTCAACCGACATCAACGACCGCGTTGCCAAGCACATCGCCGACTTCAACGTTGCCGGCGGGGAATTGTACAACAGCAAAGAGTGGGACGGTGCCTACCGTGCCTGGCAGGTTTATCTCGACCTGTCGGCACGCTATCCCGAAGCCACCATCCCCGACACGGTGGCGGGCCTCACGCGCTACTACCAGGGAATAGCCCTTTGGCAAAAGGGCGACAACCGCCAGGCCGCCAATCACTTCGCCCTGGCACGCCACTTGGGATACAAGAAAAAGGAGGCCTACGACTATGCCCTGGTGTGCCTGTCGAGCGAGAAAGATGAACAGGCCATCGTGGACTTGGCACGTGAGGCCTACGAGCAGCTTGGCGTCTCCGACCCACAATACGTGCGAATCCTGATCAACAACCACATCAACCGGCACGAGCTGAACCAGGCCGAAGCACTGATTGACGCGGCCATTGCCATTGATTCCAACGATTCCGAACTGCAAAACCTCAAGGGACTTGTGGCCGAGCAACTCCACGGCATGGAGCAGGCTCTCCCCTACTTCCAGCGCAGCGTGGAATTAGATGGCGACAACGCCCAGGCACTGTTCAATCTCGGACGCTACTACTACAACCAAGCGGCGCAAATAACCGACAACAATTCCAAGCTCAGCGTCAAGGCCCTGGCCAAAAAGGTGAACCCCATCTACCGGCAAGCACTCCCCTACTTGGAACGAGCCTACGAATTGGACCCCGCAAACGAAGATGCCCGCGCGGCATTGCGCAACATTTACTACAAACTCGGCGACGCGCGCAAACTCGACGCGCTTGACCGCCGCCGCTAACGAGGCCCGTCATGCCCAAGGAGATCAAAAAATGGCAAACCCTTGCCAGCCGTTACCTCATCAGGCGCCCCTGGCTCACCGCCCGTGTCGACACCGTGCAGTTGCCCGACGGCCGCGTGAACCCCGAGCATTACGTGCTCGAATACCCCGACTGGGTGAATGTGATTGCCCTCACCACAAGCGGCGAGATGGTGATGATTCGCCAGTACCGCCATGCCGTTGACAAGGTGCTTGTCGAGCTGTGCGCGGGCGTGAGTGAGCCTGGCGAAACGCCCGAGCAGAGCGCACGACGCGAGCTGCTCGAAGAAACCGGCTATGCCGGCGGCAATTGGCGCGAGGTGATGACCATAGGGCAAAACCCGAGCATTTGCAACAACGTCACACACTGCTTTGTGGCCGAGGGCGTGCAGCGCGTGGCCGAGCAAAATCTCGACGCGAGCGAAGACATCGAGGTGCTGCTGATGCCGCCCAGGCAGGTCTATGCCCTGCTGCGCGACAACCAGATGCTCCAGGCACTCATGGCGGCACCGCTGTGGCGCTACTTTGCCGAGCACCCGCATTGGCGGCAAGACTCACGCCACGACGTTGAAAATTAGTTAAATCCATTTTTTCACTTTGCTATTCCGACTAAAAGCGTTAATTTTGTGAATTAATTTAAACGCCTGTTACGTACAGCAGGCGTTATTGACTGATAATCAATAATTTTCAACTAATAACTAAACAACTGATTAACCAGTGAAAACCTTGAACTTTGAAGACCTGACCCAGCTCAGGAAGAAAGCTCATGCGGAGCTCAACGTACGCGAGTTGAGCTATGCCGCAACGAGCGAGGAAAGTTGCGGGCTTGCCGTGGGTACCGAGCATATCCAGTTGCTGTGCTGCGGCGGCACCGGTTGCAAAGCCTCGAACAGTGCGAAGATTGTTGACAACCTCAAGGCTGCCATCGAAGCGGAAGGAATCGCCGACAAGGTAGACGTGATTGTGACGGGTTGCTTCGGCTTCTGCGAGAAAGGCCCTATCGTGAAAGTCATGCCCGACAACACTTTCTACACCCAGGTGAAGCCCGAGGATGCCGAGGAGATTGTCAAGGAGCATGTGATTGGCGGCCGCAAGGTGGAGCGTCTGCTCTATGTGGACCCGAAGACACAGCACACCGTGAGCGACTCGAAGCACATGGACTTCTATCGCAAACAACTGCGTGTGGCACTGCGCAACTGCGGCTTTATCGACCCCGAGAACATCGAGGAGTACATCGCCCGCGATGGTTATGCCGCCCTGGCCAACGCCTTGCAGAACCAGACACCCGAAGAGGTGATTGAAGTCATCAAGCAATCGGGCCTGCGCGGCCGTGGTGGTGCCGGCTTCCCCACCGGCATGAAGTGGGGCTTCGCCCGCAACTATCAGGCCGAGAACAAGTATGTGGTGTGTAATGCCGACGAGGGCGACCCCGGCGCATTCATGGACCGCTCCATCATGGAGGGCGACCCGCACTCGGTGCTCGAGGCAATGGCCATCTGCGCCTATTGCATCGGAGCCAACAAGGGATTGATTTACATCCGTGCCGAGTACCCGCTGGCAGTGCACCGCCTGCGCATCGCAATCGAACAAGCCCGCGAGTACGGCCTGATTGGCAAGTGCGTGCTGGGAAGCGACTTCAATTTCGATGTTGAAATCCGTTACGGTGCCGGCGCATTCGTGTGCGGCGAGGAAACCGCTCTGATTCACTCGATGGAGGGCAAGCGCGGCGAGCCCACGCTCAAGCCTCCCTTCCCCGCCGAGAGCGGCTACAACGGCTACCCCACCAACGTCAACAACGTGGAAACCCTGGCCAATGTGCCCATCATTCTCACCAAGGGAGCCGAGTGGTTCGCTTCCATCGGCACCGAGAAGTCGAAAGGCACCAAGGTGTTTGCACTGGCAGGAAAGATTAATAACGTGGGCTTGATTGAGGTGCCCATGGGCACCACGCTGCGCGAAATCATCTACGACATCGGCGGCGGCGTGAAAAACGGCAAGAAGTTCAAGGCCGTGCAGACCGGTGGCCCGTCGGGCGGTTGCCTGACCGAGAAGCACCTCGACATCCCCATCGACTACGACAGCCTCACGGCGGCCGGCTCGATGATGGGCTCCGGCGGCATGATTGTCATGGACGAGGACGACTGCATGGTGTCGGTGGCCAAGTTCTACCTGGAGTTCACCGTGAGCGAATCGTGCGGCAAGTGCACACCGTGCCGCATCGGCAACAAGCGCCTGCTGGAGATTCTCACCCGCATCACCGAGGGCAAAGGCACGATGGAAGACCTGGACACGCTCAAGACACTGGCAGCCACCATCAAGGACACGGCGCTGTGCGGCCTGGGCCAGACCTCGCCCAACCCCGTGCTCTCGACCATCGACAATTTCTACGACGAGTATGTGGAGCACGTGAAACAGCACAAGTGCCGCTCCAAGCAGTGCAAGGCCCTGCTCACCTACTCCATCAACCCCGAGAAGTGCAAGGGCTGCGGCGCCTGCAAGCGCGGCTGCCCGGCCGATGCCATCTTGGGTGATTTGCGCAAACCTCACGTGATCAATCCGTTCAAGTGCATCCGCTGCGGCATGTGCCAGTCGCGTTGCCACTTTGATGCCATTGTTGTTATCTGAAAACCTTATAGTATAATGGAAGAGAAGATGATTACCATCACCATCGACCGCCATGAGGTCGTGGTGCCAGCCAATATGACCATCCTCGATGCCGCCAAGGTGGTGAACGTCGAGATTCCCACGCTGTGCCACATCAACCTGGAGGGCACTTGCCTGAAGAGCAACCCTGCCTCGTGCCGCCTGTGCGTGGTGGAGGTGGAGGGCAACCGCAACCTGGTGCCCGCCTGCGCCACCAAGTGCCGCCCGGGCATGGTGGTGCACACCAGCTCGCCGCGTGTGCTGCGCGCACGCAAAACCGTGGCCGAGCTCATCTTGAGCGACCACCCCAACGACTGCCTCACCTGCCCCAAGTGCAGCGACTGCGAGTTGCAGCGACTGGTGCGCCGCCTCAACTGCCGCAACATTCCGTTCAAGGACGGCGAGCGCATGGAGCGCAAGAAAGAAATCACCCCGGCCATCACCCGCGACATGAGCAAGTGCATCTACTGCCGCCGCTGCGAGAGCGTGTGCAACGATGTGCAGAGCGTGGGCGCACTGGGCGCCGTGGGACGTGGTTTCGGCACAATCGTCGGCACCGCTTTTGGCAAGACCCTGGGCGACACCAACTGCACCTATTGCGGGCAGTGTGTGGCCGTGTGCCCCGTGGGCGCACTCACCGAGCGCGACTACGCCGAGGAGCTGATTGCCGACATCACCAACCCCGACAAGGTTGTCATCGCCCAAACCGCACCCGCTGTGCGCTACGCACTGGGCGAGGAGTTCGGCCTCAAGCCCGGCACCAGCGTAACCGGCAAGATGGTCACCGCGCTCAAGGACATGGGATTCGACTATGTGTTCGACACCGACTTTGGCGCCGACATGACCATCATGGAGGAAGGTTACGAAATCCTGGACCGCCTCAAGAAGTTCCTGGCCGGCGACAAGACCGTGAAGCTGCCCATCATGACCTCGTGCTGCCCGGCATGGGTCAACTTCTATGAGCACGAGTTCCCCGACCTGCTCGACTATCCCTCGAGCGCCAAGTCGCCCGGACAAATGTTCGGCGCCGTGGCCAAGACCTACTGGGCCGACAAGATGGGCATCCCCCGCGACAAACTCGTGGTGGTTTCCATCATGCCCTGCCTGGCCAAGAAGTACGAGTGCGGCCGTCCGGAATTCAAGGTCGACGGCAACCCTGATGTGGACTACAGCATCAGCACGCGCGAGCTGGCAGCCCTCATCCGCCGGAGCAACATCAGCTTCGACAGCCTGCCCGACAGCGACTTCGACACGCCAATGGGCGAATCGACCGGTGCCGCCGCCATCTTCGGCACCACGGGTGGCGTGATGGAGGCAGCCCTGCGCACCGTCTATGAGGTGTACACCGGCAAGACCCTGCCGCACATCGACCTCGACCAGGTGCGCGGCCTCGATGGCGTGCGCGAAGCCACCATCGACCTCGACGGCTTTCCCCTGAAAGTGTGTGTGGTGCACACGCTGAGCAACGCCCGCATGATTATGAACAAGCTCCGCGCCGGCGAACTCGACTACCACGTAGTCGAGGTGATGGCCTGCCCCGGTGGCTGCATTGGCGGAGCCGGACAGCCCTACCACCACGGCGACGGCACAGTGCTGCGCGCCCGCCAGCGCGCCGCCTACGCCGAGGATGCCGGCAAGCAGCTCCGCAAGAGCCACGAGAACCCCGACATCCAGCGCCTCTACCAGGAGTTCCTGGGCGAGCCGCTGCACGGCAAGGCTCACGAGCTGCTGCACACCTCCTACAGCGACAAGAGCATCAAGTGAATGGATTAATCGACTATTTAAATCCCCATTACCACTATGGCAAAAGAAATGAAACTGGCCTGCAACGTTGTTGAGCAAGTGGAGGCCATCTGCGATAAATTTGGCAACAAGCCGGGCGAACTCATCAACGTCCTGCACGAGGCACAAAACCTGCATGGCTACCTGCCCGAGGAGATGCAGCGCATCATTGCCCGCAAGCTGGGCATTCCCGCCTCGCGCGTCTATGGCGTGGTGACGTTCTACTCGTTCTTCACCATGACCCCCAAGGGGCGGCACCCCATCTCGGTGTGCCTGGGCACGGCGTGCTATGTGCGCGGCAGCGAGAAACTGCTTGAGGAAATCAAGCGCACCCTGAACATCGAGGTGGGCCAGACCACCCCCGACGGCAAGTTCTCGCTCGACTGCCTGCGCTGCGTGGGTGCCTGCGGACTCGCACCCGTGGTCACCATCGGCGACCGCGTCTACGGACGCCTCCAGCCCAAGGACATCAAAACCATCCTCGACGAGGTGGAGGACTGAGCATCCGGACTACAAGCCTCTTGAACTCCCCAAACGCCCCATAAAAGAGCGGTTTGCCGGAGCATCAATCGACTGACAATCGCGGAAAACGTCCCGGATTGGCTGTTTGAGACAAAAGAACATAAGGACATAATCATTGCCGAATGCGCGCAACTTGTGTTTCTTATGTTCTTTTGTCTTTCTACTACTCAGGCGTTAACAGCGATTTTAAGACATAAGAACATAAGCCCTTGATGGCGGTTGGCATAAGAACATAAGCCGTTGATGGCGTTACTCTTTACCCCTTACTCTTTACTCCTTACTCTTTACTTATTTAATCGATTTGCGACATGATGAAATGCCATTCGGGGCGGCCTGGCGGCACGCTTCCCGAATGGCATTTCATCATGCGAGTGTTTTGTTCTTTTTATTTCTTTCTTTTTTCAAGAGAGTGGAAACTACAGGGCGAGGCGCAAGCCGAGGTAGTAGTAGCGGAAGTCCGCACTGTTAAAGTAGCGGAACGACACGCGGCAGTTCCTGGCGTAGTTGTTCCAGCTGCCACCCCGCGCCACCCGGCGCGAGCCCGATGAGAGACCTGTGGGATTCGTCGACGGGGAACTGCTGTAGTAGCTGCTCTCGTACCAGTCGGAGCACCACTCCCATACGTTGCCGCTCATGTCGTACAGGCCCAGCTCATTCGGAATTTTTGTCGCAACAGGGTGTGTCTTTTCAAAAAATCCCCACGTGTTTCCACTATTTCTCCAGTACCATGCCACTGAATCTATGTCGTTACTGCCAGAGTATCTATATCCTTTACTCCTATTGCCTCCTCGCGCCGCATACTCCCACTCGGCCTCCGTCGGCAAGCGGAACCTCTCACCCGTGAGCGCGTTCAGCTTGTTGATGAACACCTGGCAGTCATTCCAGCTCACCTGCTCCACCGGGCGCTGCAGGTTGCCCGTGAAACGGCTCGGGTTATTGCCCATCACCGCCTTCCACAGCTCCTGCGTCACCTCCGTCGCGCCGATGCTGAAGCTGCTCAGCGTCACCTTGTGCGCAGGCTTCTCATCATCGTAGGCGTCGCTGACCTGCTCGGTCGTCGCGCCCATCGTGAACGTGCCGCCCTCAACGGCCACCATCTTGAAGCTCACTCCACGCACCGTGAATGTCCGGTCTCGTAAGGGCTCAGACTTGGGAGCGGCTACCACAGTGACATCATCGTCTGTCTTTACGACAGGGCGCTTCTGTGGTTCGGTAGACAAGAACACTTCTACCGACTGGGGGCGATTCTGCCGGGCGATGGCCATGGCCTGCTCCACGAGTTGGCGTGTAGCGGCGGTTATGGTGGGTGGCAAGGGCAGCGGTGCGCCGCTGATGCGGTCGATGGCCGTGGGCGGACGCTGCGCCGACAGCAGGTAGCACAGCGTGGCTCCCAGGGCGTACACGTCGCTTTCGGGAGAGAAGTCCTGAACCTGACCCTGGTACTGCTCGATGGGCGCATAGCCCTCGCTCATGCCGATGGGCGTGGTGCTCGTCTCGCGACCCGAGCTGTCGTAATTCTTGGAGATGCCGAAATCTATCAGCACGGCATTGCCGGTGCCGTCAAGCAGAATATTGGCCGGTTTCACATCGTAGTGGCACAGGTGTTTCTCCTTGTGCATATAACTCAACGCAGCACCCACCTGACTGACGTAACCTAATGCCTTTCCCTCGTCCAGCGCACCGACACGCTTCACCACATCGAGCAACGAGCCGCCCGACAGATGCGGCATCACGTAGTACACCGTGCCGTTCTCCTCAAAGATGTCGATGATGCTCACGATGTGCGGGTGCTCCAACCCGGCCAGGTTGCGGGCTTCCTTGACGAACTTGAGGCGGTACTGCTCCACCTGCCGCCCATTGCCTGTGGGCGGCGTGGTGACACGGGTGCCCTCGCGCAGGTTGAAGTCCTTCATGAAGAACTCCTTGATGGCAACGGTGCGGTCGAGCATCACCTGCTTGGCGCGGTAGGTGATGCCGAAGCCGCCCTGGCCCAGCACTCCCTCGATGCGATATTTGCCGCCCTGCAGCAGCGTCCCGGTTGGTAAATGACTCATATTTTCGGTTTTATAGTTGTCTGAAACGTTTTAAGACATAAGAACATAAGCCGCTGATGGCGGTTGACATAAGAACAAAAGCCCTTGATGGCGTTACTCCTTACTCTTTACTCCTTACTCTTCACTCTTCACTCTATGCCCTTGATGGGCGGTTGAGAAAAGAACAAAAGGCGTTCGGTTCTCAATTCCATGGCACGGTTCATGACGTTGCTTGCCAGATGGTTTCATTGCTTGTAGGTTCTGTGCATTATTTGCATTGCAAAATTAGCAAATACCGCTCAATACCCCTGCGCTTTTTGGGCGTTTTTTATATATTTAACGTGAATATGGAGCGTTCATCTGCGTTTCACATTATGTGTCCTTTTTCGTCAAGCAGTTGTCACCCAGCACATCATATAGGCTCGGGTCAAAGTAGTAGGTGGCGTCATCGAGCTTGAGTTCCACAAAATCGTGGTTCTTGACAAAATTCTGCCAATGAGAGCCTGGCACAATGGACTTTAGCACCGAGCAGAGATTCACTCCGCAATTGGACACATAGCCCACCACAGGTTTGCTGCGATGACGATAACCGTTATTCGCCAGCGCGTGGTTGCACACCGCCGAACAATACTGCGCATAGCCCACACAATTCGCTTTTCCGTGAGCCATATCGTTCGCCTCGGCAAATTGCAGTCTGCTTGCCGTGAATTGCACACTGTAATCGATAATCTGCTTTTCGGTCATGCCTTTGGTTTCCTTTGTCACCAAGGCTTTTACTGACGATGGAAGCGAATAGGCATTATCACGATTGTGAGTTTTCACCAGCGTGAACGACGACAAAAGGATAACCGCCAACGCAATCACCACAAGTAACTTGAATCTAAACAATTTCTCCATCATAACATCATCAATTAGCAAATCAACTTACTCCACCAAGTTGGGGAGTAAGTTGATTGCAGGGTGAGTTTCTCATAGGTATTGATTCACCAATGCCTTAAATATCCTGCACGCTTCCGCGAAAGTGGCCTTGCGCACCATCTTGCCTTCCACACGGGCAACTCTTGATAGTTCAGAACTAACAATATGGTTTGCATCATTCAAATTAAACTGTTTCAAATCCTGGTCGGAATAAAGTTCACATGACGTACCCTCTTTTTTCCAATACAGCACCAACATTCTGCCGTCGTCAAAGTTGATGATTTGTTTCACCACGATACTGTGAGGAACCACTTTCTTCACATCGTCAGCATTGTTAGTTTTCGCACTAACCAGCGTCGGCGTCATCACGCTCATGAGCATGACAGCCAAAAGCATTAATAGTTTTTTCATAGTAATTAAATTGGAATTTAGTGTTCGTGTTGTGAGGTGCCGATTTCTGGCACTTCGGGTTAATGTCAAGATTAATAATCACGGTGCAAAGTTAGCACCATCGGGAAGCGGAATGCAAATTTTCGGAGGCAAGTTGTAGGAACTGGCGGGTTTGCTGTAGGAAATGGCCCTTCGCGGTGGGGTATTGAATTGGCGCTATAACGTTTTGTGTGGGTGAACAGCTTGGAATCCCATGCTTTAAATCATGCGGAAACAGGAAATTGGAAGACAACTTGAACAACTCAAAACAAGCATTTCAAGCATCTTCGACGCGTGCGCCGTGGGTTTCTTTCACTTTGAGGCCCACGGCATCACGCAGACCTAAAGCCTGCGTCTCACCATGCGTACGGCAAGCTACGAGCCGCATTTCAGGCGGGCAGGCGGATGTAGCGATAACCTCTTCGAGGTCTTTACCGGCTATCACACAACCGTGCCGACATAAAAACACTGGATTTTGCAAGAGCACCGTGATGGTGGCTATCATCAAATCCTGTATTCGGCATCATACACTCTCATCTTGAAAACAAAGCCATGAGGCAACGACTCATGAAAGCGCAATCTTTGCAGACTGTAAATAGTCTTGTTAAAAGCTCTTGCCGACTTTGCCATCATTCCATTACCACGCTTGTCGCTTAATCGACAAGAAAAGAGAGCCGTCTTTTCTCTATATTGATCACAAAAGTCCGAGATAGAATACAAACGTTCTATCGTAACAGTTAACTGTCGTTTTGCCGTTTCTAATTTACCATCTTGCTCAACCCCGGTCTTAGGCTGTTTGAATGGGTATATATAGTCCGAACTGGTTTTGGTCAACTCATTCAATAACAGGAAGTCACAACCCATGCGTGGTGAAATCGCAAAATCACAACAGCTGGGAGTATTATCTTCGCCATGAATCTGCTTTGTAAAGGCTTCTAAATCGATGATTTCCACATCATTCGCATTCCTGCGTATCACCGCCACACCATGGCCCTTGGGTTGCACGATGCTTGGTTTCTTGTCTTCTATCTCGAAACAGATTGCGGCGGGGGATTCTATCCTCAGCGACCTGGAGGCGGCTTTCCACGTCACACCGAAATGCCGCGCATAGTCGGTAACCAAAAAATCCGAAAAGCTACTCATCTACTAATTCCTCCTCCGAAAGAGATGCATAGTCATTATATATATCCTCCATAGCCTCCGAGAGGTCAAGCGTGTTGACCACCAGCTGATTCGTGTCCTCATCAGTTGCCATCAAGTCCATCAGCCCGCCGTTGGACACTTTAAAAGCCGCAAGGTCTTCGGGGTTGATTGATGGGTAGGTTTTGCGTCCAGTTGGGGTGTAATTTGCCCTCAACAGCACATTCAGTTGGTTGATGATATAAGGGCTGTGTGTCGTGACGGTCAACACATGTTTTCTCCGGCCATTGCAACAGGCCACGATAAAGTTCAGCAGGTCGCGTTGTGTTGTGGGGTATAGATTCAGTTCGGGTTCCTCGACCACAAAACTCGTGCGGTGAGTTTGCAAAAGGCGTTCAATCCTCAATTCCACGGCACGGTTCATGCCGTTGCTTGCCAAATGGTTTCTCACAGTCTTTCGGTCGCGCTCCTGCGCCACACTCAGGGTTTTTGCCTCAACGCTGCCGCTATAAAACACCTTTGAATAGAAATCGATGGCCACGGCCACCGGGACAATGCTCTGGAGCCCGCTTGAACTGTCGTCGAGCCTGATGTCATATTCCTTGCCATCGGCAACAATCCGGTTCTGAGGCTCGCCGTTTTCCATGGTTTGATAATACTTAATACCCAGATGTGCCAAGCCCAGACGATTCTGATAACCATAGTGCTGGCGAGCACTGTCAAAATCGACCGAAAAACTCTTGACATTGTTATCGTTGGTCTGGATAATGTCGCTAATGGCCAGAACACGCTCGGCAGGCACATACAAAACCTTCACACGCTCATAAGTCGACTTGGGTTTAAGGCTGATTTCGCAACGACCGCCCTTATAGCATATCACCGTGTAGTCCGACTCATATGCTATCAACGAGTCTTCACGCAAGTATCCGTGCATGGAGTGGAAACGCTCTAATTGGGGGCGAAACATCTGCTCATATTTCGACAAATCGCCCTGGCGGTCAGGATGCGTTTGCACTTCCTTCTCCAGCCAGGTGCAGTAACTCACAATCTTGGCTATTGTGCTTTTGCCACTGCCCTGGCGACCGATGAAGAAGTTAAACCGCCTCATCTCAAAGTCAGCTTTTACCACTGGTCCCACGTGCTCAATATGAAGCTTTGCCATATCTCCTTGTTTTGATTGTAGGTTCTGCGCAATATTTGCTTTGCAAAATTAGCAAATACCGCTCAATACCCTTGCGCCTTTTGGGTGTTTTTTATATATTTAACGTGAATATGGTGCGTTCATAATCATACTCATTCCGATGACTTTTCCGCACTTGGGCGAAAAGAAAAGGTTCTGTAACATTGTGTGTGGAGTACAGCTTGGGAATCACATACGTTTCCCTTGCTTTAAACCATGCGGAAACAGGAAATTGGAAGACAACTTGAACAACCCAAAACAACCGTTTCAAGCATCTTCGACGCGTGCGTCGTGGGTCTGCATGAGTCCTCGAGACCTAAGGCGCCGTGTCACGTGAGTTCCGAACGCTCAACGCCGTGATAGACCTGGCCATGAAGTTCATCTTCGAGGCACGATACGGGTGACCGCTCGGTAAACAAGCTGCGTGCATCTCCGATGCACTTGCATGTCTTTAACATAGTATCGGACCTGCGACCCGACCGACCTCATCGAGGTCTTAGACCGCTTATCACACACCCGAAACGACATAGAAACACTCGAGTTTGCAGGTGTCACTTATATTCGCCTAATTCGTGCAATTCGCAATGAGTATTACCCACACAAAACGTTACAAAGCCAATATTTCTTTCCGCTGTAAAAATTTTGAAATAAATTTTTGAAAAATTTCCCGCCGCAAGGCGGCCCCGTGTCCGCAAACCGTGTTATGTTGCCCGCTTATCACACAGGCATGCCGACATAGTGCGAGTGACACTAAGTGTTGCCGGCCTGAGCTTCTTCCCACTGCTGCATGGCGTCGTCGAGCTGGCGGTTGAGGAGTGCATGGCGGTTGTAGATGTCGGGGTCGGTGGCATTTCCCTGGGCAAGCTGCTCCTCGATGTGGGCAATGCGCTGCTCCAAGTCGGCGATCAGTTCCTCGAGCTTCTTGACGCGCCGCTCGGCCTGCTTGCGCTCGCGCTCGCGCTCTTTCTGCTCCAAGTAGCTTTGTTTGCCCGCGCTGGGTTGCTGACCAGCGTCGGTGGGCAGCGTGGCGGTTCTCGGTTGCGACGATTTGGCCTCGAGCTGCTGGAGCGTGTCGAGCTGTTTCTTTTCCAAAAACTCGTAGATGCCACACAGGTGCTCACGCACGCGGTGGTCGCCAAACTCATAAACCTTCTGCACCAGTCCGTTCAGGAAGTCACGGTCGTGGCTCACGACGATGAGCGTGCCATCGTAGGCCATCAGCGCCTGCTTGAGGATGTCCTTGGTGCGCATATCGAGGTGGTTGGTGGGCTCGTCGAGGATGAGCAGGTTCACGGGAGCGAGCAGCAGCTTGATCATGGCCAAGCGGCTTTTCTCGCCCCCCGAGAGCACGCGCACCGGTTTGTCGGCGGCCTTGCCACCGAACATGAAAGCGCCCAGCAGGTCGTTGATTCGCGAGCGGATGTCGCCCACGGCGGCATAGTCGATGGTGTCGTGCACGGTGAGGCTCTCGTCGAGCAGTTGCGCCTGGTTTTGGGCAAAGTAGCCGATTTTCACGTTGTGGCCAATGGTGAGTGTGCCTTCGTAGGGAATTTCGCCCATGATGCACTTCACGAGGGTGGACTTGCCAGCACCGTTCTTGCCCACAAAGGCCACTTTCTCGCCGCGTTTGATGGTGAAGTTGACGCCGGCAAACACGTTGAGCGCGCCATAGTCCTTGCGCAGGCTGTCGGCAATGACGGGATAGTCGCCCGAGCGCGGTGCCGGCGGAAAGCTCAGGTGCAGGCGCGAGGTGTCCACCTCGTCGACCTCGATGCGCTCGATTTTCTCCAGCTGCTTGATTCGGCTCTGCACTTGCACAGCCTTGGTGGCCTTGTAGCGGAAACGCTCGATAAACTCCTCGGTGTCGTGGATGAGCTTCTGCTGGTTTTCGTAGGCGCGCCGCTGCTGTTCCAACCTTTCCTGGCGCAACTGCACAAAGTGGGAATAGTTCACATTGTAATCGTAGATATGCCCCAGCTCGATTTCCACTGTTCGGTGGGTAACGTTGTCGATAAAGGCACGGTCGTGGCTCACGAGCAGCAAGGCACCGTTGCGGGTCTTGAGGAACTGCTCGAGCCACTGGATAGACTCAATGTCGAGGTGGTTAGTGGGCTCGTCGAGCAGGAGCACCTCGGGAGCCTGGAGCAGGAGTTTGGCAATCTCGACACGCATGCGCCATCCGCCGCTGAACTCGCTCGTTTGCCGGTCGAAGTCGCTGCGTACAAAGCCCAGTCCAATGAGGGTTTTCTCGGCCTGAGCCTCGAGGTTGTCGCTCTGCAACATGGTGCGCACCTCGGTTTTGAGCGCAAGGCGGTCGATGAGGTCGTGGTAGGCCGGCGTGTCGTAGTCGGCGCGCTCGGCCAGCTGGCGGTTGAGGTCGTCAATCACACGGTCGAGCTCGTGCACATGGCTGAACGCCTTGCGCACCTCGTCGAGCAGCGAGCAGTTGTCGGTGAGGCGCATTTGCTGCGGCAGGTAGCCGATGGTGACATCGGTTGGGCGCGCCACCACCCCACCCGATGGCGACTGCAAGCCGGCAATGATTTTCATCAGTGTCGACTTACCGGCGCCGTTGCGTCCCACCAGGGCGATGCGGTCGCGCTTGTTGATTACAAAGTTGATATCGCGCAGCAGCGTCACGCTGCCAAACTCCACACTCAGGTTCTGAACAGAAATCATACCTTCCTACCCAAAAAAGTAGTCAGCTTGCCGGCTCGTTGCCGAAGACGAAGAAGATGACGCGGTTGTATTCCTCGTTGGGGCGCAAAAGCTGCGAGGGGAAGTTGGGCTTGTTGGGTGCATCGGGCATACCCTGGCACTCGATGGCCACGCCGTCGTAGTCGTGGTAGACGTGTCCGTCCTTTCCCGTTGGGCATCCGTTGAGCCAGTTGCCGGTGTAAATTTGCACGGCGGGCTGGTCGGTGAGCACATCAAGCGTGCGTCCGGTGGCGCGGTGGCGCAGTTTCACGGCGGTGCTCAGCTCGTAACGGTTATCAGCGTCGAGCACCCAGCAGTTGTCATAGCCCTTGCCGTAGTTCAGTGCGGCAAAGTCCTGCTTGATGTCGCGCCCGATGGGCTTTAACCGGGTAAAGTCCATCGGCGTGCCGGCCACGGGAGCAATCTCGCCCGTAGGAATGAGCGTGTCGTCGGTGGGCAGCCAGTGCGTGGCATCGATGAACAACTCATGGTCGAGCACGGTGCCGCTGCCCTCGCCAGCCAGGTTGAAGTAGGTGTGGTTGGTGAGGTTGACCACGGTGGGCGCGTTGGTGACGGCGTTCAGCTCAATCTTGAGCACGTTGTCGTCGGTCCAGGTGTAGGCCACACGAGCCTGGAGTTCGCCCGGATAATGCTCGTCGCCATCGGGGCTGACAAGGGTGAAAACCACGCGGTTGTTCCCGGCCAGCTCGGCATCCCAGATTTGGTTCTGGAACCCCTCGGGGCCGCCGTGCAGGGCGTTAGGCCCGTTGTTGATGGCCAGCTGATGGAGCTTGCCGTCGATCATCAATCGTCCGCCGGCAATGCGGTTGGCGTAGCGGCCGGGCACCTTGCCCATGCAGGGGCCGTCGTGCAGGTAGTCAGCCACTCGGGCGTAGCCCAGCACCACGTCGGCCAGCTGGCCGCGGCTGTCGGGCACGATGATGGAGGTGATGCCGGCACCGAGCGACGACAGCGTGACGCTTGCGCCGCTCTTGTTCTCCAGCCGGTAAATCATGACCTCGCCCCGCGGGGTGAGGCAGGGTTCGATGAAATGCTTCATGGCTCAATCACACTTGTGTGCCCCGTCGCTGATTACCACGGGATAGACGGCGGGCTCGTGGCCATATTTCTTGTTGAACTTCTCGCAAGCAGTGGCGATGAACGAATCACAGAGGTCGTCCTTGACCAGGTTGATGGTGCAACCGCCGAAACCACCGCCCATAATGCGCGAGCCGGTCACGCCACACTCACGGGCGATGTCGTTGAGGAAATCCAGCTCCTCGCAGCTCACCTCGTAGTCGTGCGAGAGTCCCCGATGGGTCTCATACATGCAGCGTCCCACGGTGTCGAAGTCGTTACGCTGCAGGGCATCGCACACGTCGAGCACACGCTGCTTCTCGCCGATGACGTAACGCGCACGCATGTAGTCCTCGTCGCTGATGCGGTCGCGAGCGGCATCGAGCATGGCCATGTCGGCATCGCGCAGGGTGTCCACGCCCAGCGTGGCGGCCACGCGCTCGCACGACTGGCGGCGCTTGTTGTAGGGAGAATCGACCAGCTCATGTTTCACACGCGAATCGAGCAGCACAAGCTTGTAGCCGTCGGCCTTGAACGGATAGTACTCATATTCCAGCGAGCGACAGTCGAGGCGCATGAGGTGGTCGCGCTTGCCAAACACCGAGGCGAACTGGTCCATAATGCCGCAGTTCACGCCGCAATAGTTGTGCTCGGTGCTCTGTCCGATGAGGGCAAGCTCGAATTTCTCAATCTTGTTCTCGTTGAACAGGTCGTTGAGCGCAAAGGCAAAGCACGACTCGAGTGCCGCGCTCGACGACAGGCCGGCGCCCAGGGGCACGTTGCCGGCAAACACGGTGTCGAAACCGCGCACGGTGAACCCGCGCTTGATGACTTCGCGGCACACGCCGAAGATGTAGCGTGCCCACTGCTCCTGCGGCAAGTCCTCCTCGTTAAGGCCGAACTCGCAGTAGCTGTCGAGGTCGGCGCTGAGCACGCGCACGCGATCGGTGCCGTTAATGTTGATTTCGGCCATGATACACTTGTCGATGGCTCCGGGGAACACAAAGCCCCCATTATAGTCGGTGTGCTCGCCAATCAGGTTGATGCGTCCGGCCGAGGCGTAGAACACGCCCTGCGTGCCAAAGCGACTGTCGAACAGCGATTTGATTTTCTCTTTCATTTTGGTTGGGAAGTGTTATGGAATAAAAAAACAAAAGAATCCTACTTAAACGCGGGCGACTGTTGGGCCGCCCGCGTTAAGTAGGGATTGTCACTTGTTCAGGGCCTGAGCCACATCCACGGCCACAGCCACGGTGCAACCCACCATGGGATTGTTGCCGATACCCAGGAATCCCATCATCTCCACGTGTGCGGGCACCGAGCTGGAGCCGGCAAACTGTGCGTCGCTGTGCATGCGTCCCAGCGTGTCGGTCATGCCATAGCTGGCGGGTCCGGCGGCCATGTTGTCGGGGTGCAGCGTGCGTCCCGTGCCGCCGCCGCTGGCTACGCTGAAGTAGGGCTTGCCGGCCAGCACGCGCTCCTTCTTGTAGGTTCCGGCCACGGGGTGCTGGAAGCGGGTGGGATTGGTGGAGTTGCCGGTGATGGACACGTCAACGCCCTCCTTCCACATGATGGCCACGCCCTCGCGCACGTCGTCGGCGCCGTAGCAGTTCACCTTGGCGCGGTCGCCATCGCTGTAGGGCGTGCGGGCCACCTCCTTCAATTCGCCGGTGAAGTAGTCAAACTCGGTCTGCACGTAGGTGAAACCGTTGATGCGGCTGATGATTTTGGCGGCGTCCTTGCCCAGGCCGTTGAGAATCACGCGCAGGGGTTCCTTGCGCACCTTGTTGGCCTTGCCGGCAATCTTGATGGCGCCCTCGGCGGCGGCAAACGACTCGTGTCCGGCCAGGAAGGCGAAGCACTTGGTCTCCTCGCGTAGCAGGCGTGCGGCCAGATTGCCGTGTCCCAGGCCCACCTTGCGGTCGTCGGCCACGCTGCCGGGAATGCAGAACGCCTGCAAGCCCAGACCGATGGCCTCGGCGGCATCGGCAGCCACCCGGCAACCTTTCTTCAAGGCAATGGCGGCACCGCACACGTAGGCCCACTTGGCATTCTCGAAACAAATCTGCTGCGTTTCCTCGCAGGTCTTGTAGGGGTCGATGCCATACTGGTCGCAGATGGCGTTGGCCTCCTCGATATCCTTGATGCCGGCGGCGTTCAGGGCGGCGAGCACCTGCGCCATGCGGCGGTCTTGCGACTCAAATTTTACTTCTCGTATCATAATCGTTGAGCTGTTAGATTGTAGATGAAAATAGTGTGTACAACCGGTGTGCGATAATCGCTTATCACTTGCCGCCTGACACTTACTCCCTGATTCCTCACTCTTTGCGCGGGTCGATATACTTGGGTGCGTTCTCAAATCGTCCGTAGTGTCCCTTGGCGCTTTCGAGTGCGGCTTCGGGGGTCATGCCCTTTTTGAGCGCGTCGGTGAACTTGCCCAGGTTCAGGAACTCGTAGCCAATCACCTCGTTGTTCTCGTCGAGGGCCATGCGTGTGCAGTAACCCTCGGTCATCTCCAGGTAGCGTACACCCTTGGCTCGGGTGCCAAACATCGTGCCCACCTGGCTGCGCAGACCCTTGCCCAGGTCCTCGAGCGAGGCGCCCACCACCAGGCCGCCCTCGCTGAAAGCACTCTGCGTGCGGCCGTAAACGATTTGCAGGAACAGCTCGCGCATGGCCGTGTTGATGGCGTCGCACACCAAGTCGGTGTTCAAGGCCTCGAGCAGGGTTTTGCCGGGAAGGATTTCGGCGGCCATGGCGGCGCTGTGGGTCATTCCCGAGCAGCCAATGGTTTCCACGAGGCACTCCTCGATGATGCCGTCCTTCACGTTCAGGCTCAGCTTGCAGGCTCCCTGCTGCGGAGCGCACCAACCGATGCCGTGAGTGAAGCCCGAGATGTCCTTGATTTCCTTGGAGCGCACCCATTTGCCCTCCTCGGGGATGGGAGCCGACGGGTGGTTGGCACCCTTGGCCACGCAGCACATGTTCTGCACTTCATGAGAGTAAATCATAACGTAATCAGTTTGTTTTTAGAATATTACAAATATCAATCAAATATGCTTGGAATTTTTCGGACTATAAAATTAGTGCTATTTCGCTACTATACCAATTCGCGACGCTTAAATTATGTTTATTTAACAATATGACGTACCTTACCCAATCGTTCAGGAGCAGGATTTCCCGGCGTGGAATCCTCGGTCATGGCCTCGTCGAGGCGGCGCTCCCACAAGTAGTGGCGTGTTTCCTTGACCAGCACGCCGCTGAGCAGGAGCAGCGACACCAGGTTGGGGATGGCCATGAGCGCGTTCATGCAATCGGCCAGGTTCCACACCACAGCGAGGTTGAGCACGGCACCGAGGAAGACCACGATGACGTAGCCAATGCGGTAAAGCGTTTTCCAGCGAGGGCCGGTGAGATATTCCACCGCCATCTCGCCATAGTAACACCAGCCCAAGATGGTGCTGAAGGCAAAGGTCACCAGCCCCACCAGCAAGAACGGCGTGCCCACTATGGGGATGTGGCTGAAGGCGGCCTTGGTGAGCGCCCCGCCGTCGTCGAACGTGATGTCGGGGTGCGCAAGCACGCTGCTCACAATCACCAGGCCGGTGATGGCGCAAATGAGCACGGTGTCCCAGAAAGTGCCCGTCGACGACACCAGGGCCTGGCGCACGGGGTTGCGCGTCTGCGCGGCTGCTGCCACAATGGGCGCCGAGCCCAGGCCGCTCTCGTTGCTGAACAAGCCGCGGGCTATGCCATAGCGCATGGCCATCAGCACCGAGCCGCCCACAAAGCCGCCGCCGGCTGCCGAGGGGTTGAACGCCGACTCGACGATGAGCTTGACCGCCTGCCACAGGTAGTGGCCATTAAGTACTAACAGGTAGATGCACCCCAAGACATAGAAGGCGGCCATGAACGGCACCAGCGCGCCGCACACGCGCGCAATGCTGCGCACGCCGCCAATAACCACCACAGCCGTGAGCAGCGCCGTGGCCATGCCAACCCACACCGGCGAGATGGCGTAGCTCTCGCGGCAAATGGTGCTGATGGCGTTGGCCTGCACCGAGGCCCCGATGCCCAGAGCGGCACAGGCAGTGAAAACGGCAAAGAGTGCCGCAAGCCACTTCATGTTGAGGCCACGCTCCAAGGCGTACATCGGCCCGCCGAGCATCGTGCCGTCGGGCTGCCGCACACGGTACTTGATGGCCAGCAGGCCCTCGGAATACTTGGTGGCCATGCCGAACACGCCGGTGAGCCAGCACCACAGCACGGCACCTGGGCCGCCCAGCGCCACGGCAGTGGCCACGCCGATGATGTTGCCGGTGCCAATGGTGGCCGCCAGCGCGGTGGCCAGCGCGCCGAACTGCGACACATCGCCACGCGAACCGCTGTCGGCAGTGACCGACAACTTGATGGCCTTGAACAGATGCCACTGCGGAAAACGCAGCACCACAGTAAGATACACATGGGTGCCGATGAGCAGGATAACCATAGGCCAGCCCCAGAGAAAGCTACTCAGTTTTTCTAAGAATTGCTCCATAGTTGTTGGTGGGTGGTGGGGTGGATAACTAAGGGGTGTTGAGGAGGTCGGCGAGTTGGTCGCTGACGGTGATGGCGGTGGCGAGGTCGCGACGCAGGTTGCGCTGGTGGCGCAACGCCACTAAATAGAACGGCACGCTCAACGGCACAACAGCCGCCAATGCGGTGCCTATGCGGTAATTGTCGGTGAGGTGGTAGGTGAGCAGCTGGCGCACGACCGGGTAGTCAACCGCCTTGGCAAGCACGAGCTGGTCGCGGGAATTGGAGAGGTAGTCCACCGTCTGGTCGATTTGCCGGGCGAGTGCAGCCAGAGCGGCCTTGTCGTAGCCCTGACGGAAATACTCGAGGAACCCCTGGCGGGCCGGGTAGCGGTCGAGGAACGCCTGGCACGCCTGTCGCACGGCGTGCACCTGCTCGAGGGCTTGCGCCGTGTCAACCTCGTTGATGACCACCTCCTTGGCCTGCAGGTGGCGTGTCTGGTGCATGCCGGTGAGCCGCCGCAGGGTGTTCATCCACGCATCGGGGTTCAGCACCGCCGAGTCGCCCACGGCCTTCTTGGTCAGGAACACCCCCAGGGGCAGCAGCACCGCCGAGCTGAGCCAGATGCCCTCCCACACCGGCCAACGGCCATCGCGGGCCAGCTTGTAACCCATGTTGTCGATGATGTAATAGAAGATAAACAGCAGCACCGAAATCACCACGGGCATACCCAGTCCGCCCTTGCGGATGATGGCACCAAGCGGGGCTCCGATAAAGAAGAAAATCAGGCAGGCGAGCGAGAGGGTGAATTTCTTGTGCATCTCGATACCGTGGCGGCGAATCACATACTGGTCGTCACTGAGCGTGTAGCCCCGGAAGGCGTTATCCTGCTGTGCGCTGGTGGCAGCGCGCAGGGCGCCATCGACAACGGTGAAGCGCATGGTGGGCGTGAGTGCGCGCATAAGCGAGTCGAAGTCGAGCGGCTGTTTCACCTGCACGGGGCGCACCATCTCGTAGACGCGCGTGGCCCCATCGCGCACGGCAACGCGCCGTGTGGGCACGCCCACCATGGGAATGGCGTGCAGCTCGCGGCTGATGCTCTGACCCATGCTGTCGACACGCAGCTGCACCGAATCGATGGTTTGCCGCAGCTCGGTGATATTCTTGCCCACATATTGCTGCCGCATGGCGTCGTCGTCCATGCGGGTGAAGTTGTCGTCGTAGGGAATCAGGATTTCCTTGTCGTGGAACGACTCCCGGCGGTAGAGGTTCTGCCCCATCTGCGTCGTTCCGGAGCCATTCATCGCCTCGTACCAGTTGCCCTGGTACAGGTTGAGCACCAGGTGTCGCTTGTCGGGCGTGAAGCTCAGTCGGCCCGAATCGGCTGCCACGATGCGCGGGTTGTTGGTGCCGCCGCTCACGTCGTAGATGAGCAGGTTGTAGAGCATGTCGCCGTCCATCTGCTTGCGCTTCACATAGAGGTTGTAGCCCGGAATCTGGGTGTAGACGGTGCCCTCGGGGATGTCGAGCGTGGGCGACTTCTGGCGCATCGAGAACAGCAGGGTCCACATCTTCACCTGCGAGTAAGGCAGGACGTTGTTTTGGAAAAAGAACGCCCCCACGGCCACCACGGCAAGCAGCACGATGAGCGGGGCCATCACCTTCACGAGCGAGATGCCGCTCGACTTCATGGCGGTCAGCTCCACATGCTCGCCCAGGTTGCCAAAGGTCATCAGCGAGGCCAGCAGGATAGCCAGCGGCAGCGCCAACGGCACCAGTGTGAGCGCCGCGTAAAAGAACAGCTCGGCCACCGTGTCGATGCCCAGCCCTTTGCCCACCAAGTCGTCGATGTAACGCCACAGGAACTGCATCATCACAATGAACAAGCAGATCACGAATGTCATCATGAACAGCGGCAGGAACGTCTTGAGCATGAACAGGTAGAGTTTCTTCACTCGCATCATTGTCGCAAAGGCATTACCAATTAGAAACTGCAAATTTACGAAAAATGCAGCGACTGCCGCACATCAAAGGCCGAGAATTAACAATAAATAATGCGACAGATAGTTGCATCTGAGAGTTCTACGGCACGCACAATCAATTTAGGCGCTGTAACGCCAGGGATGGGCGTTTTTAGACTAAAAGGAACAAAAGGATCAAAAAACAAGGATATGCACATTAATGAATCAATCGATTCATTGCTGGCGAGATAAGATGTGTTTGCCATTTTTAAGTCGATCAATCTTTTGTTCATTTTGTCAAGGTGGGTTCTATAAATTGCTTGAAACCTATTGGGATTAGATAAATCAGTGCAAACCATTCATCTCATTTTTTGCAATTTATAGAACCCACTTCAATTTGTCGCCTGCTCTTGTCTTGGTGTTGTGAAAAATAATTAGTAAATTTGCGGCGAAAAATCAGTAATTGACAGCATGGAACGCTTTTTCAACACCGCAGGGCCCAACATACCCGAGGATAACTACACGCTTGACCCGCTGAGCCGCATTGACTTGGCAGATTTGCTGACGTTAATTCGTCAAAAACGCTATTTTGTGCTGCACGCCCCGCGGCAGACGGGCAAGACCTCGTGCCTGCTCGCCCTGCGCGACTACCTGAACGCCCACGGCGACTACATCGCCGTCTATGCCAACGTGGAGGGCGGCCAGGCCATGCGTAACAATGTGGGCAGTGTTGTCAAAGGAATCATCGACACCATCACTCGCCGCACCAACTTGGTTTTGGAGCAAAAACTCGCCACAGAAGCCCGAGAGACGGCAATCAAGGAAGATACATCGGCCATGTTGACATCATTTTTGGCCTATCTGTCTTCTGCACTGCCCAAACCATTGGTGCTGTTCATCGATGAGATAGACTCATTAGTGGGCGACTCATTGGTGAGCGTGCTGCGGCAGCTGCGGGCCGGCTATGACGACCGGTCGGCGCACTTCCCGCAGAGTATCGTGCTGTGCGGCGTGCGCGACGTGCGCGACTACCGCATCCACACCACCTCGGGCGAGATCATCACCGGAGGCTCGGCGTTCAACATCAAGGCCGAGTCGCTGCGTCTGGGCGACTTCACCCTCGATGAAATCCGCGAGCTTTACGGCCAGCACACCGCCGAGACCGGGCAGCGGTTCGAGGAGGAGTGCTTCCCCTTCGTGTGGCAGGCCACCGAGGGACAGCCCTGGCTCGTGAACGCTTTGGGCAACGAGGTCACCAACGAGATGAAGGAGAACCGCGACCGCAGTGTGGCCATCACCCCCGAGATGATGTACCGCGCACAGGAGCGAATCATCTACCGCCGCGACACGCACATCGACATCCTCATCGACAAGCTGCGCGAGGAGCGCGTGCACCGCGTCATCGAGCCCATCCTCGCCAGCCGGGAGAACACCGACGGCAGCGGCATCAAGCCCGACGACATCCAGTACGTCATCGACCTGGGGCTCATCAAGAGCGAGGTGGGCAAGCCGCTGCGCATCGCCAACGCCATCTACCGTGAGATCATTCCCCGCGAGCTCACTTGGGACAAGCAGCGCACACTCCTCCAGAACCCGCTGTGGTACCTGAACGCCGACGGCAGCATCAACATGGAGAAGATGCTGCTGGAGTTCCAGCAGTTCTTCCGCGAGAACGCCGACTCGTGGATTGGCCAGATTGACTACGCCGAGGCGGGTCCGCAGCTGCTCTTGCAGGCGTTCCTGCAGCGCGTGGTCAACGGCGGCGGCT
>JAFSYB010000022.1 GCA_017443765.1 Muribaculaceae bacterium
AAAAACTTAAAAGCATCATCTCGACCCTCAAGCACCCAAAATAGCACAAACTCGAAAAAACTAAAAAGTGCCTCCATCCCAATATTCATGGGCTAAGGAGGCACGTCTTTTTTTTCAAAACTGTCAAAGATGGGAAATTTACAAATAAAATCCCAAATCTTTAAAAAACAAATCATGGTTGCAGTCCCCAATAAGACCATGGGCCTCCAAGGCGCTCAATGCTTTGCGGGTCGCAGTCGCAGCACCTGCACCGAGCGTGCGGGGAGGTAGAGGCGCAGCCAGCCCAGGTGTGAATCGGCATATAGGGGGTCGTGCTTGGTGAGGTGGCGTACGTTTTCGTCGATGTTTCCCTGGCCGCCGTAGCGTGGCTCGTCGCTGTCCATCACGCCCTCATACTCGCCCTCGGGAGCCAGCAGGGCGTAGTCGTTGTGCGAGTGCGTGGGGTGGAAATTGAACACCATCATCAGGCGGCCGCGCATGAACGCCAGCACCTGGTCGTCGTCCTGGTCCCACAGCTTGCGGATGGGCAATGCCTGAAAATTGTGAATACCTCCCAGCAGGTGCATCACGTCGTGGTCCCAGTTGTTCAGGAATTGGTACTTGAGGTCGGCGCGGTCGACGAGAGTCCACTGTCGGCGAGCGTACTTGTGGCTCCAGCCGTTGCCCTCGCGGGGGAAGTCAATCCACTCGGGGTGTCCCCACTCATTACCCATGAAATTGAGGTAGCCGCCATTGATGGTGGCCGCCGTCACCAGGCGAATCATCTTGTGCAGGGCCAGTCCGCGAGCCACCACGGCGTTGTCGTCGCCCGTCATCATGTGCCAGTACATCTCCTGGTCAATCAGGCGGAAGATGATAGTTTTGTCGCCCACCAGAGCCTGGTCGTGACTTTCGGCATAGGAAATCGTCTTCTCGTCGGCGCGTCGGTTGGTGAGTTCCCAGAAGATGGACGATGGTTTCCAGTCCTCGTCTCGTCGCTCCTTGATGGTCTTGATCCAGTAGTCGGGAATGCCCATGGCCATGCGGTAGTCGAAGCCTATGCCGCCGTCGGCAAATGGCCGTGCCAGGCCGGGCATTCCGCTCATCTCCTCGGCGATGGTGATGGCGTGCGGGTTCACCTGGTGGATGAGCACGTTGGCCAGCGTGAGGTAGGTGATGGCGTCGGTGTCCTCGTGGCCGTCGTAGTAGTCGGCGTAAGAACCAAAAGCCTGCCCCAAGCCGTGGTTGTAGTACAGCATCGAGGTCACGCCATCGAAGCGGAAACCGTCGAAGCGGTACTCCTCGAGCCAAAACTTGCAGTTGCTTAGCAGGAAGTGGAGCACGGGATTCTTTCCGTAGTCGAAGCAGAGCGAATCCCAGGCGGGGTGCTCGCGGCGGTCGCCGCTGTGGAAGTAGAGGCTGGGCGAGCCGTCGAAGCGCGCCAGCCCCTCCACCTCGTTCTTCACGGCGTGGCTGTGCACGATGTCCATGATCACGGCAAGCCCGGCAGCGTGCGCATCGTCGATGAGGTGCTTCAGCTCGTCGGGCGTGCCAAAGCGGCTCGAGGCGGCGAAGAAGCTCGACACATGGTAGCCAAACGACCCATAGTAGGGGTGCTCCTGCACGGCCATGATTTGGATGGCGTTGTAACCGCCCTCGACCACACGCGGCAGGATATTGAGCCGGAACTCCTCGTAGGTGCCCACGGCCTCCTTGTCCTGCGCCATGCCGATGTGGCACTCGTAGATGAGCAGCGGCGTGGTGCGCGGCACAAAGTCGGTCGCTTGGAACGCGTAGGGTTGCCCGGGCATCCACACCTGCGCCGAGAAAATCTTGGTGTTGTTGTCCTGCACCACGCGAGTGGCATAGGCCGGGATGCGCTCCCCCTCGCCGCCCGGCCAGCGCACGAGCAGCTTGTAGAGGTCGCCGTGCGCCAGTCCGCGCTCGGGCAGTCGCAGCTCCCAGTCGCCATTCTCGAGCCGTCTCATGCGGTAGGGTGCGCAGGGCCGCCAGCCGTTGAACGGCCCGATGACGTAAATCTCGCTGGCTCCCGGTGCCCACTCGCGCAGCACCCACCCACCATCGGGCAGGCGGTGAAGGCCGTAGTAGTGGTGCGCGTTGGCAAAGTCGGCCAGGCGACCTGTGCCGCCGGTGAGTTCGTCGAGCTTGCGCACGGCATCCTGGTGGCGGCCATCGATGGCCGCCTCAAACGGCTCCAGCCACGGGTCGTCGCGAACAATGGCCAGGTGATTTTGCTTTCTTGTTGCTTTCTTTTCCATATAAATTTGTTTCTTCTTTGTCGCAAAATTAGCCCAAAGTTTGCTCACGGCCAAATATTCGCCCCAAAAAATTGGTGTATAGCTCATTTTGCATGATGAACATTTGCTGCAACATCTCGGCCGGCTCACTCGGAGGGGCGGCGTTGGAAACGCCGCTTACGGGCAAGGGGGTGACGAGGGGCGGGGTAAATGTGCGGGGTAATTGACCCACACATTTCATTTTGTTTTTCGATTTTTTGTCACTTTGTTAAATTTGCTGTAACTTTGTCGGTTGAAACGATTCGGGTTATTATGGAAACACGGTTGAACTGCCCCGTGGGGAACGAGGATACCCCCCGCTTGTGCGAGCGTGAAGTGGCTGTGATTATCTTGAACTGGAACGGGGCTTCGTTGCTGCGTCGTTACCTGCCCTCGGTGATTGCACACACACCGCACGATGTGGCCGACGTAATTGTGGCCGACAATGGCAGCAGCGATGAGAGCCGTGAGGTGCTGCACAACGAGTTCCCCACTGTTCAGGTGATTGCCCTGGACCAGAACTACGGTTTTGCCGAGGGTTACAACCGTGCCATTGCCCAGGTGAATCACCCCTACACGGTGTTGCTCAACAGCGATGTGCGCACACCCCCGGGGTGGATAGAGCCGCTGCTGGCCTACATGGAGGCTCACCCCGAGGTGGGTGCCGTGCAGCCCAAGCTGCTCCACGACCGCGCCGACGGACGCGAGATGTTTGAATACGCCGGTGCCGCCGGTGGCTATCTGGACCGCCACGGCTACCCCTACTGCCGGGGTCGCATCTTCGACGACTTGGAGGAGGACCACGGACAATACGACCACATCACGCCGAGCATCCTGTGGGGCAGCGGAGCATGTCTGATGGTGCGTACCGCCCTCTACCACAAGGCCGGGGGGCTCGACAAGGCCTTTTTTGCACACATGGAGGAGATAGACCTATGCTGGCGCATACACCTGGCGGGCAGCGATATCCGCATGGTGCCGCAGAGCCGTGTCTACCACTTGGGCGGTGCCAGCCTGCCGCAGGGGAATCCACGCAAGACCTACCTCAACTTCCGCAACAACCTGCTGCTGCTGCACAAGAACCTTCCCCGGCGCGAGAGCCGGCGTCTGCTGCTCGTGCGCCGGCTGATGGACACGCTGGCCATCGGTCTGGCTGTGGCCAAGGGACACTGGGGCGACGCCAAGGCAATCATCAAGGCTCACCTCGACTATCGCCACATGCGGAGCGGCTACACGACCCACCCCGACCGCAACCTGCTGCGCGAAATGCCTGAATGTCGGTGCAATATCGTCACCGACCACTTCCTCAGGGGGCGGAAAACGTTTTGAGCAGGGCCGGAAGACACATTGTGAACCGATATACCAACTGCATAGAAGATGATAACAACCACAATAAGCCGAGATTTAAAGGTGGGTTCTAATGTATCATATTTTGTCTTTCTCTGCTTTGTTTAGCTAATGCCTGGAGTTGAACGACATATTGAGTGGCGCGTGGTGGCACTGTTGGCGGCTGTGGTGACGGCCACGCTGCTGCTGGCCTCGCCCGACAGCTACCTGCACGACTTGTACAACCGTGTGGACTCGGCCTGGTTCTACCTGTGTGGCAAGGCTTGGTTCAGCGGCATGACGCCATACGTTGATTTCACCGACAGCAAGGGGCCGCTGCTGTGGCTAATCTACGGCGTGGCCTATTTGCTCAGTCCTCGCGACTACACCGGCGTGTACTGGCTCACGTGCGTGAGCTTCACGGTCACGCTGTGGCTCATCTTTCGCTCGGCGCGCGTGGTGTTGCCCTCGCGCCGCCTCGCTCTGCTGGTGTCGTTGCTCATGCCTGCGGCTTATTTCTACCCGTATATCCACGAGGAGGTGAAGGTAGAGCACTTTGCGCAGCCGCTCATCGCGCTGTGCCTCTACGGCACGCTGCTGCTGAGGCATGGGCGCAATTTACGTTGCTTCACGCCTGTGCGCGTGCTGGTTGCCACTGGCGCCGCCATGGGCTGCGCGCTGATGATGAAATACTCGTTTGTGCCCATGCTGGCGGTTTTCGCCATCTATAGTGCGCACTATGCTCGCCGCCATGGCTGCAGATTGGTGCACTCGCTGCGGTGGCTTGCGGCCGGCGTGACGATTGCCGTGTTGCCCTGGTTGCTGTGGATGCTCGCTGTGGGCAATCTTGAGGCTTTCGTACATCAATACTTTGTAAACACGTTGGGCACGCTGGGCGGGCTGCGCGACCAGCACGGCACGCTGCTCGACATCTTGCGCAAGCTGCGTCTGCACCACGTGGTGACGCTGTTCCCGCTGCTGTGTGTGGGAGGCGCTGTGCTCATGCACTATGCACAACGCACCCTTCATAATGCTGCCCCTCGCGACGATGTTTCGGCAAGCAGCTCCGCCGCATGGCGCATAGCGCATGGCGCATTGAGTTTCCCGGTGGTGGCAACGGTGTGGTTCTTTGTGTGCACGTTGCCCAATGCCTGGTGGATTTACTACTACGAGATATGCACATGGACGCTGTTTTTCGGCATCACCGCCGTTGTGTTGTTGCTGGGTCGCCACTGGTGTGTGCCCTCGCGCACTGCGGTAGCGGCCGTGGCAGTCACGGTGGTGACGGCCGTAGGCGCGTGGAACGTGCTGCTTGCGCCGGCCAACTTCTTCACTGTGAGCCACCCGGCACGCGAGGCCTACTACCGCTACGCCTACCTCATGCGTCAGGTGGAGCGGCCCACTGTAGTTTACTGGGACATTTACAGCTGTGGCTTTGAGACGCCAGCCGACGGGTTGCCCGGGACACTTTACTGGGCCGGCCAAAATGGGGCCACCCCGTCCATGAGCGCGGCGCAGGAGCAGGCGGTGCGAGATGGAAACATCGACTTTGTGTTTGTGGCCGACACCCTGCACGATGCCCGCTTGCGCGAGTGGGGCTACCGCAAGTGGGACTACAGCCAGCGCGACGACATTCAGGGTTGCGACGACCTGCTCTACACCCTCTACACCCGTCACATTTTGCAGCCGCCTCCAGCCGAAGTCGCGCCCCGCACACCCATTGAGATTGTCACCAGGCATTGGAAGCCCTTGGATAATGCCCAACAATAGACTCTAACCCGAATTAGTTGAGATTATGAAAATTGAGTATAGCAACCGTCAAAAGGAGGCAATTGTGTCGCTGCTTATCGAGATGGTTAATGCCGACAGAAAGGTGACACTTGAGGAGCTGCACGAGACGAATGTGATTAATGCTGAATTGGTCATCACCGACGATATATTCCGCGTGGGGCGTGCCCTGGGGTTGCCCTATGCCATCGAGGTTGTTCGCGAGATGACCGATGAACAGAAGCTTGACGTGGGGCACATACTCACGCGAATCATCGATGTCGATGGGGTTGACGATGACGAAATCAACCTGCTCAATTACATCTGTGTGGAAACGGGCATCGACAAGCTGCTGGCCGACATCGAGCTATGATATGCAACCAGGCAATTACAGGCTTGTTGCCTGACAAACACGGCAAGAGGTTGTTCTGATTGATTGAACCTATCCCCCCAAGCCCCCTTTGCCAAGATGGGTAAGAAGGGGTTGGGGAGACTGTTTTGGAAGTAGGCTTGCGGTTGAGCCACTCAGAACGGCGGACGCTCACCGGGTGTACCCAGAATGTCGACATCGGCTTGAGTGAAGTTCCCCACCGAGGCAAAGGTGTCGCCATTAGCCACGCCGTTGGACTGTGGTGGAACAGTGGTGCTGTTCATCTTCGACTCGTAGGTGGCCTCGTCGGTGAGGTTGTAGCTCTCGTCCCAATTCTCGAAACGTGCAAACTTGGAGCGGAAGCGCAACTTGATGTCGCCCACGCTGCCGCTGCGGTGCTTGGCGATGATGAACTCGGCCAGTCCGCGAATGTCGTTGCCCTCGGCATCTTCGCTGCTGCGCGTGTAGTATTCGGGCCGGTGGATAAAGCACACGATGTCGGCATCCTGCTCGATGGCCCCCGACTCGCGCAGGTCGCTCAGCTGCGGGCGCTTGCCGTTGCGGTCGTCGCCGCGTGTTTCCACGCTGCGGTTGAGCTGGCTCAGCGCAATGATGGGAATGTTCAGCTCCTTGGCCAGTTGCTTGAGCGAGCGCGAGATGGTGCTCACCTCCTGCTCGCGGCTGCCGAATTTCATGCCCGTGGCGTTCATCAGCTGCAAATAGTCGATGATAATCATCTCCACGCCGTGCTCGCTCACCAACCGGCGAGCCTTGGTGTTGAGCTCAAACACCGACAGCGACGGCGTGTCGTCGACGTAAATCGGCGCGGTGTACAGGCTCTTGACGCGCATCATCAGGTTCTCGCGTTCGGCACGCGAGAGCTGACCGCTCTTGATTTTCTCGCCCTCGAGCTCGCACACGTTGCTGATTAGTCGGTTCACGAGTTGCAGGTTGCTCATTTCGAGCGAGAAGATGGCGATCGGGGTGTTGAAATCCACCGCCATGTTCTTTGCCATCGACAGCACCAGAGCGGTCTTTCCCATTGCCGGGCGGGCGGCAATGATAATCAGGTCGCTGTTCTGCCACCCGCTGGTGATTTTGTCCAGTTCATGATAGCCCGTTTGCAAACCACTCAAGCCGCTCTCCTTGTTGGCAGCCTCCTGCATCTTGGCCAGGGCCTCGCTGATGATGGGGTCGATTTGTATCACGTCGCGCTTGAGGGTGTTCTTGGAGATTTCAAACAGCTTGCCCTCGGCCTCCTGCATCAGGTCGTAGACATCGATGGTCTCGTCGAAGGCCTGCGACTGGATGTGGCTGGAGAAGTGGATAAGCTCTCGCGCCAGGTATTTCTGAGCCACGATGCGCGCGTGAAACTCCACGTTGGCTGCACTGCTCACGCGGCTGGTGAGTTCGCTGATGCGCACCGCTCCGCCCACAGTCTCCAAGTTGCCGTCGTGACGCAGCTGCTCGGTGACGGTGAGCATGTCGATGGGGCGCTGTTTCGAGGCCAGCGACACGATGGCCGAGTATATCATCTGGTGGTTGGCATCGTAAAAGCTCTCGGGCTTGAGCAGGTCGCTCACCTCGCTGTAGGCATCACGCTCGAGCATCAAGGCACCCAGCACAGCCTCCTCCACTTGCAGGTCCTGCGGTTGGAGTTTGCCAAACTCGCTCACCACCTCGCTCTCGTGCTGCGGGCGGCGGCGCACCTGGCGGCTCTCGTTATAATTGCTTTTGTAGTTGTTGTCGGCCATAGTGATGGTTTCTTGTTTCTTGGTTTGGGGTTGCAAAATTAGTGCAAATGCTCGTGGCGGCATCAAAAAAGCTGTGGAAGTTATCCACAGCTTTTCAACATTCCAGCTGTGCTGGATCACTCGTGTTGAGTCTCGCCTTGCGCCAGGTGCTGGACGCGGTTGCTGGCCTCGGCCAGGCGCGACGGGGCTATGCGCCCGTCCTTCACCGCTTGCACAATCATCTCCACCAGGCGGAAAGGTCGGTCGGCCTCGAAGCCGGTGTTGATGTTGTTGCCCACGCAGATAAGGTCGGCGCCGGCGTTGAGCGTGAGCACCAGGGCCTCCTCGATGCTGTAGCGGGCCAAGATGGCGTCCATATACAGGTCGTCGGTCACCACCACGCCGTCGAAGCCCAGCTGCCGTCGCAGCAAGCCGTCGATGGTTTTGTGCGAGAGTGTGGCGGGGTAGTCGGGGTCGATACGGCGGTTGATGATGTGTGCAGTCATTACCAGGTCGGCCTGGTGGCGGGCGATGAGCTGGCGGAACGGCTCCAGTTCGTCGGGCTGCCAGGTGTCGGTCACGTCTACGAATCCCCAGTGGGAGTCGCCGGCGGCGTTGCCGTGTCCGGGAAAATGCTTGAGCGTGCAGCGCACGCCCTGGCGGTGATGCTCGTCGATGAGCCAAGCGGCTTGGCGCGTCACGGCGTCGGGGTCGCCGGCGTAGCAGCGGTCGAGCTTTCCCAGGGCCGGGCAAGCAGGGTTGTCGAGGTCCACCACAGGAGCCAGGTTCACGTTCACGCCGCTTTCGGCCAGCTGTGAGGCCATGCGTCGGCCGTAGAACCGTGTTGTGTCCTCGCTGTCGAGCTGCCCGAGATGCTTGGCACTGGGCAGGGGCAGGTAGCCGTACTGTGGCTTCAGGCGCACCACGCGTCCGCCTTCCTGGTCCAGGGCAATCAGCAAGGGTTCATCGGCCCAGCGGCGCAGCTGCGCGGTCATGCGGGCGAGGCGCCCCTTGCTGGTCACGTTGCGCGACCCGACGGTGGCTGTGCCGGTGAGGTCGATGTCGAACAGCACGATGGCTCCCACGTGCAGGTCGCGCACATAGCGAGCCGCGTCGCTCTGCTCGGTCACCGAGTCGCCACGGAACCCCACCATCAGCACCCGCGCAGCCTGGCGCCGTAACAACGAGTCGCACGGCAGCACTGTCTGCGCGGCTGCTGCAAGCACTGCCGTTAACGCAGCCAACATGATTCCAATCCGTTTCATAGGGTTAGTTGTTCAAAAACAATAAGGACAGAAATTTTGGATTGTCCTTATTGTTTTTGAGACAAGAGCTTGCTGTCAATGGTTGAGCATGATGTTGATGATGGCGTTCAAGTCGTCGATGTCAACGATTCCATCTTTGTTCACGTCGGCCGCCGTATTAATGTCGCTTTTGCCGAGAATCATGTTGATAATGGCGTTCACGTCGTCGATGTCGACCACCTTGTCGCCCGTGACATCGCCTGTGATGTTGTTGAGCGGGTTGTTTTTCTCGTAGAACTTGGTCACGTCGGTGAGCGTGTACTTGCCTTGTCCATTGAGCGAGCCCAGCTGCACATACACGTCCTTGGTCACGCCGGTGAAGTCCACCGTTTGCGGCGTGCCCTTGCTGTTGGTGAGCACGAAGCTGAAGGAGTAGTCCTCGTCGTTGACGTCAAAGGTGCGGTAGTAGAACTTGGTGTTGCTAATCATGACGGTGTCGGTCATCTTGTCGCCGGGCCAGCTGCCCTGCGCCATGTTCCCATTGCCGTCGTAGGGCCAGATGTAGGCATCGGTCCAGGTGCTCACGGTGCGGCTGGGGTCCTTGAAATAGACGGTTGCGGTGTGTGGGGTGAACTCCTGCAGCTCGGGCAGGTCGTAGACGCGTGTCTGCACGCCGCGCACAGTGTTGTTCACCAGCAGGCCCACTTTCAGGGTCATGGGCTCGCGCAGTCGCAGTACATATCCGGTGGCGACCTTTGTGCCATTGGTGGCCGTGGGCTCGCTGCCATCGGTGGTAAAGACCAGCTGGGCGTTGCTGCTCTGGCTCACGGCGGTCATGGTCACGTTCTGCGCCTTGGTGTAGTAGCCCGAGGCCTTGTCAATCCAAGCCGTCTCGCAGTTGCGGCTCATGTAGTAGCGGTAGTGGTAGCCGTCCACAATCTTCACGTAGGAGCTGCTCGGGGTGTAGCCGCTGGGTTTGCCACCCACCACGGTGATTAGCTTCTTGCTGCCACTGCCGGTGGTTTCGATGGCAAAGCAGTTGTAGACCTGGTTCAAAATATTGTAGGAGCTGGTGTTGGTGATGCCCACAGCCTTGCGCACGTCAATCAGCCCCTTGATGTCCTGCTTGCAGTCCTTCCAATGAGGCAGGAACACGCAGGGCGTGCCGGGCATACCCATCATGTAGGCAATGGCGGCCACGGTGTCGCGCTTGAGCGGGTCGGCGTTGTAGTTCTCCACATTGCCGCGGTCTTCCACATCGTGGTTCTCGACAAATGTGATGGCGTAGCGGCGGTACTTGCCGTTCTCCAGATAGTCGATGTTGCTGTTGTTGCTCACGATGGGCCAGTTCCAGTCGCCGCCGTTGGGCTGGTTCAGCGCGCTCATGTTGCCGTTGTTGAACGCATTGCGCACGGTGTAGCGGAAGTCGAAGTCAAACACGCCGCTCATCACCTGGCCGTTCACCTGCGTGCTGTTCATCCAGGCAATCTCGTCGTGCGAGTTGGTCCAGTGCTCACCCACCGAGTAGGTTGGGTTGGCGTTGGCATTGTACTGCCCCAGGAAACTGCCCGAAAAGCCACGCACCATGTCGTAGCGGAAGCCCACGTATCCCAGGTCGTTGAGCAGGAAATCCAGGTAGACCTTCACGGTTTTCTGCACGTTTGCGCTCTTGTGGTCAAGATCACGGCAACCGCTCCAGTCCTCGCCGGTGTCGTAGTTGCTGCTCAAGGTAAAGCCGTTCTGGTTGGCCCAGGTGAGCGTGGCGCCGCCGTCATCGCCGCGGCAAACGTCGGTCGAGAGCAGCTGGTAGTCCACCCCGTTGTAGGTCTCCTTGGGGAATGTGAGCCACCCCGTGAGTGCCTTGTGGTGGTTCACCACCACATCGGCGATGCAGCCGGCACCTTTGGCTTTGAGGGCATTGATGAGCGAGCGCAACTGTGCCTCGGTGCCGAAGGTGCTGTTTTGGTTAAAGAAGTACAGCGGGTCGTAGCCCATCGACGAGCCGCCGCAGTTGCCGCTCTGCGGCAACCACACCAGGTCGAAGTACTGCGCGAGCTCGTCGGCCTGGTTCTCCAGGTTTCCCCAGCGCGTGTCGGCAAACGAGTTCCAGCGGAATGCTTGAAGCATCACGCCCCCATAGTTGGCCGGCCACCCCTGGGCCTGCAGCAGTGCCGGTGCCATGATGACCAGCATGGTGGTTAGAATCTTTTTCATTGTCGTATCTGTTTTTGGTTCTACTTTTGTTTCCAACCTGCAAATTTACAACTTCTTTGTCAATAATCAAAATCATAGCCAACAAAGTTGCATTTTGCCTCGATTATTGGCATTTTGCAGTGAAAGCCCAAGCAAGTGTGACCAAATGCCATCGGGCTGGCTACTGGCCGGAAAAACAAAAGCGACAAGATGTTGTGGCGGTGTCGCTGATGTTTTTCAGTCCGTTCCCACAAGCTGGGCGTCGACGGTGAGGCCGTCATTGACGTTGAGCAGCCGAGCGTTAACCACCTGGTTCACCAGGTCGGGACGCGGGTTGACGTTGACGCGGATGTAGTTGTCGGTGAAGCCGTGCATGGGTGCGTCGCCGTGTGGCTGCTCGAGCAGCACGGGGCGCACGGTACCCAGGTAGCGGTCGATGAACGCCCGCTGCTTGGCGTCGCTCAGGGCGAGCATGCGCGCCGCGCGCTCTTGCTTTGTGCGGCGGTCCACCACATAGGGTATGCGCAAGGCCATCGTGCCCGGACGCTCGCTGTAGGGAAACACATGCAGGTGCTGCACATCGAGCGAGGCAATGAAGTCGTAGCTCTCGTCGAACAGCTCGGGCCGCTCGCCGCGTGTGCCCACCATGATGTCCACGCCGATAAACACATCGGGCATCAGCTGTCGGCAGCGGCGCACCTTGTCAGCAAACAGGTCGCGGGTGTAGTGCCGTCGCATGAGGCGCAACACCTCATCGCTGCCGCATTGCAATGGGATGTGGAAGTGTGGCATAAAGGCTCGCGACTGGGCGCAAAAGTCAATCACCTCGTCGGTGAGCAAATCGGGTTCGAGGCTCGAAATGCGGTAGCGCGCAATGCCCTCGATGGCATCGAGCGAGCGGAGCAGGTCGAGAAAACGCTCGCCGGTATTCTTGCCAAAGTCGCCGATGTTCACGCCGGTGAGCACAACCTCCTTGCCGCCCTCGGCCTCCACCTGACGGACTTGCTCCACCAGCTGCGCAATGGAGCCGCTGCGGCTGCGCCCCCGTGCCATGGGTATGGTGCAGTAGCTGCAATAGTAGTCGCAGCCGTCCTGCACCTTGAGCCAGTAGCGCGTGCGGTCGCCACGCTCGCACGACGGGGCAAAGCGGCGGATGTCGGGTGTGCGCGTCACGGCCACCGCCTGCCGGTGATGGGCCAGCCACTGCTGCACATAGTGCACAATGTCGGGCTTTTGCTCGCTGCCCAGCACGATGTCCACGCCGGGCAGTTCGGCAATCTCGTGGCTCTTGAGCTGTGCGTAGCAGCCGGTCACCACCACCAGCGCTTCGGGGTACCGCTTCACCAGTGCGCGGATATGCTGGCGGCACTTGCGGTCGGCCAGCTCGGTCACCGAGCAGGTGTTCACCACGCACACATCGGGCGTGTCGCCTTCACCGGCGCGGGTGAAGCCGCTCTCGGTGAGCAGTTTGCCAATGGTTGCTGTTTCCGAGAAGTTGAGCTTGCAGCCCAGCGTCTCGATATGGTAGGTAAGGTGGGTGTCCATGCGTGGATTGGCGTGCCTGTCAGGCATTGCTCAGCTGCTCGTGCATGTTGAGTGCGGCACGGCGTCCGTCGCCCATCGCGAGGATTACCGTGGCACCGCCACGCACGATGTCGCCACCGGCATAGAGGTCGCTCACATTGCTCTGCATGGTCTCCTCGTTGACAACGATGGTGTTGCGGCGGCTGATTTCCAGTCCCTCGATGGAACGCGGCACCAACTGGTTGGGCGACACGCCCACAGCCACAATCACCAGGTCGACAGGAATTTCCTCGATGGCTCCCTCCACGGGCACCGGCGAGCGCCGTCCGCTGGCGTCGGGCTCACCAAGCTCCATGCGTTGCACGAGCATCGAGGTCACGCGGCCTTTGTCATTGCCACGGTATTCGATGGGGTTGTGCAGGGTCATGAACTCGATACCTTCTTCCTTGGCGTGGCCCACCTCTTCGAGGCGTGCTGGCATCTCCTCCTCGCTGCGGCGGTAGACCAGGATTACGCGGTCGGCACCCATGCGTTTGGCGGTGCGCGTGGAATCCATGGCGGTGTTGCCGCCGCCAATCACGGCAATGGTCTTGCCGGTGAGCACGGGGGTCTCGCCGCCATGTCCGGCACCCATCAGGTTGATGCGGGTAAGGTATTCGTTGCTCGACATCACGCCGTTGAGGTTCTCGCCGGGGATGCCCATGAAACGCGGGAAACCTGCGCCCGAGCCCACAAACACGCCACGGAAACCCATCTCGTGCAGGTTGTCGTAGGTGATGGTTTTGCCCACGAGCACGTCTTTTTCAAATTTCACGCCCATGCGGCGCAGTCCGTCAATCTCGAAGTCGACGATGCTGTTGGGCAGACGGAATTCGGGAATGCCATACTTGAGCACGCCACCAATTTCGTGCAGTGCCTCGAACACGGTAACGTCATAACCGCGCTTGGCCATGTCGCCGGCAAACGAGAGTCCGCTGGGTCCGCTGCCGATAACGGCCACCTTGATGCCGTTGGCTGACGCCATCACTGGCAGGGCACCATCGTCGTGGTTGCGCTGCCAGTCGGCGGCAAAGCGTTCCAGATAGCCAATGGCCACGGCCGGGTGCTTCATCTTCAGGTGGATGCATTTGCTCTCGCACTGCTTTTCCTGGGGGCACACGCGTCCGCACACGGCAGGCAGCGAGCTGGTTTCTTTGAGCGTGGCGGCTGCCTCGGCAAAGTTGCCCCGCTCGATGTTCTTGATGAATTTGGGAATGTTGATGTTCACGGGGCACCCGGTCACACACTGCGGGTTGGCGCAGTCGAGGCAGCGTGTGGCCTCCACCACGGCCTGCTGTTCGTTGATGCCCTGGTTCACTTCCTCGTTGCAGGTGATGCGGTAGGCAGGATCGAGTTGGGGCATCTCCACACGGGCGATGGCAGTGCGCTCCTTGGGGGTTTTGCTGGCTCGCAACTCCACGCGCCATTGCTCATTGCGCGAGGCATTAATATCGTTGGTTTCCATTATTTGCTAAGTTGATGGGATAATATAGGGATTAACGGGATTATAAAAGGTCAAAGTAGCCCCGGAGGGCAAGGGGGTTAAACGGTCTGAAGTGACTAAAGCACGTATAGGAATTGACCGGGATAAACTGCGCATTGCGCCATTATCCTTTTTTATCACTGCGCACCTTTGAGGCGCATCATGAGTTCGTCGAAATCGATTTGATGTGCATCGAATTCCGGCCCCTCGACGCACACGAAGCGTGTTTTGCCGCCCACTGTGACACGGCAGGCTCCGCACATGCCGGTGCCATCGACCATGATGGCGTTGAGCGAGGCCTCGGTGGGCACGTTATACTCCTTGGTGAGCTTGGCCACAAACTTCATCATGATGGCCGGCCCGATGGTTACGCAGTAGTCCACTTTCTCGCGCTTGATGACCTGCTCCACACCGGCGGTGACCAGTCCCTGTTGTCCGTAGGAACCGTCGTCGGTCATGATGATTACGTCGTCGCTCGACTCACGCACCTCCCGCTCCATGATAATCAAGTCTTTGCTACGTCCGGCCAGCACGCTCACCACGCGGTTTCCGGCGGCTTTCATTGCACGGATGATGGGCAGGAGCGGCGCCACACCCACACCACCGCCGCAACACAGCACAGTGCCGTAGTTCTGGATGTGCGTGGCCTGACCAAGCGGCCCCACCACGTCGGTGAGGGCATCTCCTGGCTCCAAAGCGCAGATTTTCTTGGTCGACTCGCCCACAGCCTGGATTACCAGCGTAATGGTGCCCGCCTTGGGGTCGCTGTCGGCGATGGTGAGCGGGATGCGCTCGCCCTTATCGCCGCAACGCACAATCACGAAGTGCCCGGCACGGCGGGCCTTGGCAATCAGCGGTGCCTCCACCACCAGCTTGGTCACGTTCTCAGAGAATTTCTCTTTCGATAAAATCTTGTTCATTTCAATTGTTTATGTGTATGAGTTAATCAGTTGATGTTCAAGGGTCGCAAAACACCAACGGCCACAACGGCAAGCCGCAGCGGCGTTTTACGGTGCAAATTTACATAGATTTTTCGGGATACCACACCTGAAAGTAAAAAAAACAGCAACGTGGAGCAGATTCTGTTGCTCGGTTCCACAATCTAAAGGCCTTCGCATTGCCCAATCCGTCGGAACGAGCAACGCTGAAAAGCCCCACGTCGATGTATATCCACACTTCCTCGCATACCATAAAATTTATGGGTCGGCGCAGGATTTAAGTGCGCAAAACATCTCAAAGGGGCGTTTCGGTTGCTTTGCCATTTTTTGACGGATTATTCAAGAAGTTGCGAAGTTCTTAGACTGTCATAACCCAAAGCGTCACAGAAAACGCCTTTTCCACAATGTAATCTCCCCAACACGCCGCTCACGCGACATTCCGACGTGGGGGTATGCTCCCCAACACAAGACACCAAAAGCACATCGCCTGGCGGGCTGTTGAGAACCACACTGCAAAGGTAATGCTTTTTTCCGAAACAGCAAGCAAAATCACACACCAATATGATGAGGAGCTAAGAGTGACGAGCTACGAGCTACAAGCAGGCTACGAGTGGCTTCGCGATATCGTTGAACATTATAAACCACAAATTTAACAGATTAAACAGATTTAGCTACGAGCTACTAGTGGCTTCGCGATAACGTTGAACATTAAAAACCACAAATTAAACAGATTAAACAGATTTAGCTACGAGTGGCTTCGCGATAACGTTGAATACTATAAACCACAAATTTAACAGATTAAACAGATTTAGCTACGAGTGGCTTCGCGATATCGTTGAACATTAAAAACCACAAATTAAACAGATTTAGCTACGAGCTACAAGCTACGAGCTACTAGTGGCTTCGCGATAACGTTGAATATTATAAACCACAAATTTAACAGATTAAACAGATTTAGCTACGAGCTACAAGCTACGAGCTACTAGTGATGGGTCACGAGTGACCCGGCAATTTGACTACCTTAATTCCGCAGCACTATAATTTAACAAACTTTATAACATCCTGAGGAACAAAAAGTTCCTCAGGATTTTGTCATGTCAGAGATTTCACCTAATTTAGTGCTGCAAAAACAACCAGACAA
>JAFSYB010000003.1 GCA_017443765.1 Muribaculaceae bacterium
AATGAAAAAGCAGGAGCCACGTGGATAGAGACCCCTGCCATTCCTTTCGATCTGCGCAGCCCTATTCCTCACGGAGTTGCTCCCCAGCAGAGCTCCACTATGCTTCAGACTGCGATGCACAGATAATAATTGGCAATGAAAGGGCTATGAGGAATTGACGAAATGTCATCCTGCAATTTGAGCTATTGAATACCTACTACGTGAAATCATCCTGCAAAATGAGCTATACGCCTAGTTTTAGTGGTTTGTCGGTTGCTCATGTTCCGCAACAAAAAAGAGGGTGTGTCAAAATACGATTGGATAAGGCCCGCAGGGGTGGAAAATGAAAGGCTCTATAACGGATAGTATGGGGCACTTCGTGCCATACCGCCTTTTGGTTGTGCGGTGCGTGGTGCCGAGACAGAACGACTGATGATGAAGAAATCCTGAAAACCCCTTGAATTTGCCTAATTCGTGCAATTCGCATTGAGTAGGAATTATCCACACAAAATTGGCGCTCACACCCGATGTCATCTCATGCCCGCGAGGGCATCATCTGAATACCCCTCCCCAATCAGGGCGCAGTGCCGGTCGGGGAGGGGGCGGTTTACCCGGAAACGCCATTGCAGGCCGCCACACTGTGGGTGGTCACGCGGTGTCGCTCCGGGGTGATGCGGCGGTTCAGAACTCGCTGGTGAAGTGGAAGCGGATTTTGGGGAAGTCCTGCTGGGCCATCGACAGCACATAGCCCGAGTCGGCCAGGAACACGTCGCGGCCCTCGCGGTCCACGGCCATGAACTGGTGCTTGCGGCGCTTGAATGCCGCCAGCACTTCGTCGTCGTCGCTCTCAATCCAGCACGCCTTGTACAGGCTGATGGGCTCCCAGCGGCACTGGGCGCCATACTCGTGCAGCAGGCGGTACTGAATGACCTCGAATTGCAGCTGCCCCACGGTGCCGATGATTTTGCGGCCGTTGAACTGGTTGACGAACAGCTGCGCCACGCCCTCGTCCATCAGTTGCTCGATGCCCTTGTTGAGTTGCTTGGTCTTCATCGGGTCGCTGTTCTCGATATACTTGAACATCTCTGGCGAGAAGCTGGGCAGCCCCTTGAAGTGGAGCTGCTCGCCCTCGGTGACGGTGTCGCCGATTTTGAAAATGCCGTTGTCGGGCAGGCCCACGATGTCGCCGGGGTACACCTCGTCGATGATTTCCTTTTTCTGTGCCATGAAGGCCGTTGGGGCCGAGAAGCGGTAGCTCTTGCCGCTGCGCACGTGCAGGTAGTTCTCGCCACGGCGGAACACGCCGCTGCACACCTTCACAAAGGCGATGCAGCTGCGGTGGTTCGGGTCCATGTTGGCGTGGATTTTGAACACGAAGCCGGTGAACTTCTCCTCGTCGGGCTTCACCTCGCGCTCCACGGCCTGTACGGGGCGCGGCGACGGCGCGATGCGCACGAAGCAGTCGAGCAGCTCCTTCACGCCAAATGTGTTCAGTGCCGAGCCGAAGAACACCGGAGCCACCTGGGCGTCGAGGTAGTCCCGCGCCTCAAATTCCGGGTACACACCGTCGATGAGCTCGATGTCGGCGCGCAGCTGGGCGGCATCGTCCTCGCCCACGGCCCGGTCGATGGCCGGGTCGTTGATGTCGGCAATCTCCACGCGGTCGGTTACGTGCTGTTTGTCGGGCTGGAACAAATTGAGTGTGTGCTCGTAGATGTTGTACACCCCCTTGAACTTGGCCCCGATGTTGATGGGCCAGCTCAGCGGGCGCACGCTGATTTGCAGTTCCTTCTCCAGCTCGTCGAGGATGTCGAATGGGTCGCGCCCCTCGCGGTCGAGCTTGTTCACGAAGATGATGACCGGCGTGTTGCGCATGCGGCACACCTCCATCAGTTTGCGGGTCTGCGTTTCCACGCCCTTGGCCACATCGACCACAATGATCACGCTGTCCACGGCCGTGAGCGTGCGGTAGGTGTCCTCGGCAAAGTCCTGGTGGCCGGGGGTGTCGAGGATGTTGATTTTGTAGTCGCCGTAGTTGAACCCCATCACCGAGGTGGCCACCGAGATGCCGCGTTGTTTCTCGATTTCCATCCAGTCGCTGGTGGCGGTTTTCTTGATTTTGTTGCTTTTCACTGCCCCGGCCACATGGATGGCGCCGCCAAAGAGCAGCAGTTTCTCGGTCAGGGTGGTCTTGCCCGCGTCGGGGTGCGAGATGATGGCGAATGTGCGCCGGCGTTCTATTTCGTGAATATTTGGCATTGTGATGGGGATAATGGGAAAATGGGGCTAATTGGGCAAATAAGGCTAATTGTGCTAATTTGGCAAATTAGCCCAGTTGGGCTAATGGGGCTGTTGGTTTAAGATTTGTTGCAGGCAGGCTTTCAGGCTTTCCTCCCAGTGGGGGATGGTGGTGTGGAAAGCGGCTTTGAACTTGGCCTTGTCGAGCACGCTGTAGTGTGGGCGTGTGGCACGGGTGGGGTAGTCGCTGCTCAGGCAGGGCTGCACGTTGCAGCCGGTGATGCCCGCCAGCCGGTGGATGGCCTTGGTGAAGTCGTACCAGCTCACGGCTCCCTCGTCGGCATAGTGGTAGATGCCCGGCTTCCACTGCGGGGCGGTGAGCACGGTGACGATGGCCCGCGCCAGGTCGGTGGCCGAAGTGGGGTTGCCCACCTGGTCGTAGACCACGCGCAGCTCGTTGCGCTCGCGGCCCAGCTTGAGCATGGTCTTGACAAAGTTGCTGCCGTGGGGCGAGTAGAGCCATGCGGTGCGCAGCACCACGGCCTGGCCCGGCAGTGTGGTGAGCAGGGCCAGCTCGCCGCCCAGCTTGGTGCGCCCATACACCGAGGTGGGGCGTGTGGGGGCGTCCTCGCGGTAGGGGCGGCAAGCCTGGCCGTCGAACACATAGTCGGTGCTCACGTGCACCATGCGTGCGCCGCAGCTTGCGGCGGCACGTGCCAGAATGGCCACAGCCTGCGTGTTGAGCAGCGTGGCAGCCGCCTCGTCGTCCTCGGCACGGTCCACGGCGGTGTAGGCCGCGCAGTTCACAATGTAGTGCGGACGGCATTCGGCCACAAAACGGTCGACGGCTTCACGGCTCGTGATGTCGAGCTCGGCCACATCGGTATATACCACCTCGAAACGGCGGTCACTGTCGAGCAGCAGGCGCAGCTCGCGGCCCAGCTGGCCGTTGGCACCGGTGAGGAGTATCTTGGTAAGTTGATTGTTATTCATCTATGTCTTCAAAGAGGGGTTGCTGTTCGTTCTTCTTGAAAAAGGCGGCGAGCAGGCCTACGAAGTGTGAGATTTGCGCGATGGCCACCTGGGTGTCGTGACCAATTTCCCGACCTTGCAGCCTGAGCAGCAGCACGCCGTAGAGGGCGTTGAAGCACGTTTCCAATTCGCCCGCTTGTTGGCTGGCGGGCGTCTTGGCCCGCAGCTCCACAATGTAGGGCAGTGTGCGGTAGAACTCTGCGCCGTATTCGGGGTATTTGTCGCTGTGTAGCAACTGCTGGTGCAGGTCGGTGAGGCGGATGAGCACGTTTTTGTTGATTTGCAGGTGGCCGTGTTCGCGCACACCCTCGGATTTCATCATCATCACCAGCCCCTCCCACCAGTCGCGCACAGCGGCGCGCTGCGGGTCGTTGAGTTGGTGATGCGCAATCACATTCTGGTCGATGGTGTCGATGTCGCACCCGCTGGCGCGGATGATGTCCTCAACCTGCCACATATAGAGCAGGTACTCGGCGATGTTTTCTTTGCGTTTTTGTTGGGCGATGAGCATATCGGGCTTTTGGGGTGTCTTGGGCTTATAGGAAATCGGTGTTCCCGGGGCGTGTGGCTTTATCCAAACTTGCTGATGTTGCGCAGTTGCTGCTCGTCGACAATTTTGATGCGTCGTCCGTCCACCGTGATGATTCGCTCCTGGGCGAAGGCCGACAGGGTGCGGATGGCGTTGCTCGTGGTCATGTTCGACAGGTTGGCCAGGTCTTCGCGGGCCAGGTAGATTTTCAGTGTCTCGCCGTCCTCCTCAAAGCCGTAGTTGTCGCGCAGCGCGATGAGCGACTCGGCCAGCCGGCCGCGGATGTGCTTTTGCGTGAGCGATACGAGGCGGCTGTCGCTGCCGCCCAGGTTCTTCGACAGCTCGGTGATGAAAAACCAGGCCAACTGGTGGTTTTTGTCGATGAGCCGTCGCACCAGGTCGAGAGGGATGGCGCCCAGCGTGGACGGCTCGAAGGCCGCCGCGCTCGACACATAAGGCTCACCGGCAAAGTAGGCCCGGTAGCCAAAGTACTGGATGGGACGGTAGAGGCGCAGGATTTGCGGCCGGCCGCCCATGCCGTCCTTGAACAGCTTCACCTTGCCCTTGAGCAGTGTCCACAGCCATTGTGGCTGGTCCTTCTCGGCGTAGATGAGCTGGTTTTTCTTGAAGGTGTGTATCACGAAATTGTCGGTGATTTGGTGCTTCTCGTCCATCGACAGAATCGACCATATCGCCGCCATGTCTTCGCTGATAATCCGTTCAAACGTACTCTTGCTCAGCATGTTGTTGTGTCAATGTGTGAAAATTGAAAGAAATCAGGAGTTAGGACCGAGGGATTGCGCCACGCATTGGCGTGTTGTCGCAGTTGTTCCCAACTCCTAACTCCTGATTCCTCATTTCATCAGATTCCCAGCAGCAGGTTGATGATGGCGTTGATGTCGGCGACGTCAATCTCGCCGTTGCCGTCCATGTCGGCGCTGCCCATCAGGGCGCTGGTGTCGCCGGTGAGCAGGGCGTTGATGGCCAGGTTCACATCGGCCACGTCCACCTCGCCGTTGCCGTCCAGGTCGCCGTCGGGAGCCGCCGGCTGGGCCTTGGTGAAGCGGGTGAACTGGTTGCCCACAACCAGGAAGAGGTCGAGGTCGGCGCCGTTGACGGTGGCGCCGGTGTTCACACTCAGTCCCTCGGCATTCTGTGCCTGTGCCAGCGTGGCGCCGAGCGTGGCAACCTCGGTGGCGTCGGCAAAGCCGTCGGTCACGTCGAGCACCTTCACACCGGTCACGTTGGTGCCGTCCATGGTGGGAACCACCATCATGGCGCGGTTCAGGTAGCGGAAGAACGAGATGCCGTTGGCGGCCACGTCGGCCAGGTCGGTGCTGATGGTGCCCACGTCGGTGCTGTTGGCACTGTTGGCGGCCAGGGTGAACTCGTGCGGGGTAATCAGCGAGCCGTCGAGCACGAAGTTGTTGGCGTTCACAATCAGTCCGTTGCCATCAAGATGGGTGTCTTCGGTGGCCGAGAGCATCACTCGGTAGTCGGTTCCGGCCTTCGAGGTGCTGAACGGGTGCGTGTCGCTGTTGCTGCGCTCGGTGTAATAGGTGTCAATCACGCCGCCGTCGTAGAACTTCTGAATCAGCAGACGCACGTTGCCGTTGCTGTTGTGCTGGGCAGTGGTGATTACCGTGCAGTTGTTCGACGAGCCGGCGATGGCGAGCGACTGGCCCATGTCGCCGCGGTAGAGGCTGGCCGAGTTGTCGGTCGACAACCACTCGATGGGTGCCTCGTCAAACGTGTTCCACTTGTAGAAGTAGAGCATACCGCGCTTGTAGCCGTCGTCCACAAAGCGGTCCTGGCTCTGGTTGCGCACGGCGTTCACGCCCACGAGCTGGCCGTCGGCGGTGAAGGCGATGTCGCTCAGGGTGGAGTAGAAGCCCAGGTTGCCGGTGTCGGTGTGCAGGCCGGTGGTGTTCAGCTCGCCCACCACCGTCTGGGTGGCGTTGTTCACCACATAGATGTGGGCGGTGAGCCCCTCGTTGGTGAGCACAAAGGTGCTGTCGCCGTGCACGAGGGCGCGCTTCACGGTGCCTTCCATCTGCAAGGCCGCAGCCTGCTGGGCCGTGAACTCAAAGGCCTCGGGCATCTCCAGGCCGTCGGGCTGCTCGGGGTCGGGATAGTTCTTGAAGAACGTCTCGGGGGGCAGGTAGCCGCCTTTCTCCAGATAAATCTTGGCGTATGCGGTCTCGTTGGCCTTCACCTCGATGGGGGTCTTGTAGGTGTCGAACAGGTCCTCGTAGCCTGCGCAGCTGGCGTCGAGCGTGTAGGTGCCCGGCTCCAGGTCCTCAAACACGAAGATGCCGTTGTAGTTGTTGTCGACCTGGTAGGTGGCCACCACCTGGCCGTCCTTGAGCAGGCGCACCTCGGCGCCGTTGAGCGGCATCCACTGGTCGTCGGTGCCGGCCGAATAGGTGTACAGCGGGTGCATGATGCGGGTGTGGCGGTCCTTGATGGTACCCATGATGTAGCCGGTGGTCTCCGGGTTCAGGTTGAAGTAGTTGCACAGTCCGCGAGCGGTGCGCGTGCCCTCCTGGTAGCAGTAGTCGGGGTTCAGTGCGCGGTGACGGGCGGGCTGGTAGGTGTGGAAGTAGCCTTCCATCAGGAAGCCCGGCGTGCCGTGGCGCAGCACACCCAAGTAGCCCGTGAACGTGCCCTTGACGGTCGTGGTCTGGTAGGTCGAGCCGTAGAAGTTCCAGTCGCCGCGAATGTTCTTGCTGGTGCGGCTGTAGTAGTTCTGCGGATCCAGCTCGTCCATGTAGTGGGGCAGCCAGGTGGCGTCGCACATCTCGTAGCTGCCCTCGTTGTGCTCGTAGCCGTTGGCGTTGTAGTCCTGGCCGCGGTAGAGGAACAGCGGGTAGTTGGTGTTGGTGCCGTCGGTGGCGGCGTTGGAGTGGATCGACACGAAGATGTCCATGTTGTTGGCATCCACCTCGCGCGCAATCTCACTCAGCGGGCGGTTGTAGAGTTCCTCGTCGTCGGCCCCGCTCACGTAGGGGTACGGGCCGTTTTTCACGCGGGAGTACATGATGTTGTTCGGGTCCACGCCCATGCGCACAAGCACCTCGCCCATGCGCAGAATCTTCCACAGGTTGGTGTTGCTCTCGTAGAAACCGCAGGTGTCGGGGCGTCCTGTCGAGGCAAGCATGGGATAGGGGATGGTGGCCATCGGGCGGTCGTTGGGTCCCCAGCTGCCGTGCCCGGGGTTCAGATAGACGCGCACCTGGTCGGGCGTCTGGGCCGTCATGGCCCCGGCTGCGATGATTGCAGCCGCTGCAAGCAGTAATATCTTCTTCATAGCTGTAATCATTTGTTCAGGTTAATAATATAAGCCTCGCCGGCGGGAGTGGAGAAGGCAATCTTGTCGCCTGCGGTGGTCGGGTAGGGATACATGGCCACCACGTTCGAGCCGGTCAGGTCTTGCTTGTTGCCCTCGAGGTCGCACACCAGGATTTTCGACGCGTAGATGAACTCGCCGTCGTCCTCGTCATACATACCCACGACCAGGTTGTTGCCCAACCATTGCGGGGCACGCACGATGCCCAGGCGCTTGGCATTCTGGCCCTGGATATCGCACACCCAGGCGCCGTTGCCGGCGATGAAATACACCACCTTGCTGCCGTCGGGCGACAACTGTGCCCACAGGTAGCTGTTGTTGGTGCCGTTGGGCGAGAACACGCGGGTCTCGCCGTGCTGGGTGATCATCAGCTGGCGGTTCTGAATCGACAGCACCGGGCGCTGTGTGGTGGCCGTGCCACCGTTAAGGGCGCGGGCTTTCAGGCGGCCGCCATCCACAGCCAGTGCCGTGGCATTCTCGATGGCAACGCCTTGCAGGTCGCGTGTGGGCTCCACCAGCGTCTGCTGGACACCGGTGCGCAGGTTCTTGCTACGCAGCGACACCATCTTCAGGTGGTTGGCCGTGTAGCTGTTCTCACGGTAGACAATGCTCTGGCCGTCGGCCGAGATCATTGCGTCGAAGCCGGCGCCGGGGGCGTCGGACACCACTGTGGATTGTCGCGTGGCAAGGTCGAATTTCGTGAGGCCCTTGTTGGTCGATGTGGTGAGCAGCAGGTAGTCGCCTGCCGGACTGATGCCGGCAACCACGTTGTCGCGGCTCTCCGGCACGTTGACCTTCTCAATCGAGGCAACGCTCACAATCTGGGCCATACCACTAAAAGCAACGCCTACAGCCAAGGCTAATAGTACATTTCTCATAGAAGTTTTGGTTTAAAAGTTAAACAATATGGATTAGTTGTCAATATACGATATGCCGTGTGATGAGTTGCTGTGTGCGATCAACTACAAAGCGCTCTCGATGGCTTCGCGGGCCAGCCTGCTCACCCGCTCGTAGTCGTGTCCGTCGTCCTCCGGGGCGATGGGAGGGTGCAGCGTGAGCGTGATGGTGCCGGGACGCACGTTGAACGTGCTGCGGGGCATCACGCGGTAGCTGCCGTCGATGGTGATGGGCACCACCGGCAATCCAAACTCCAGGGCCAGCTTGAAGCCTCCGGGCTTGAACGGCCCCATCTTGCCGTCGTCGGTGCGGCGACCCTCGGGGAACACCACTATCGACATGCCGTCGTCCAGCTTGTGCTTCGCATCCTCGATGGTGTGCCTCAGCCCGGACGCACTCTTGGTGTCGACCATGATGTGGCCGGCGGCACGGCAAGCAGTGCCCACCAGCGGAATGTTGCTGATGCCCTTGCGCATCATCCACTTGAAGGGGTGACCCAGGTAACCGTAAATCGAAAAGATGTCGTAGGCCCCCTGGTGGTTGGCCACGAACACATAGCTCGTGGCACGGTCGATGTGTTCGCGGCCACGCACGCGCACGCGAACAAAGTGCATCGCGCACCACAGCCGCGACCACCACTTGGCCGGATAGTAACCCCAGTATTCGCTGCTCAACTGGCAGCCAATCATGGTGACAAGGGCTGTGATAAAGGTGGCCACCAGCATCACAGGGGCGGCTATCAACCACTGGTACACCCAGAACAAATATAGTGCAAGTTTGTTCATTTTTCTTCTTTGTCGTGTTTCAAACAACAAAATTACGCAAAAGTGGCCAATCGAGCAATATCAATTGGCCGCTTTTTGTGAACTTTAACGCTACGCTCCTTGTTTGTCCCTCGCGAAATGGTGGCTTTATCAAGATGTGTGCGCCGCGGGCCCAGAGCGCCAGCCGGTGGGTGCGCGTGGCGGGC
>JAFSYB010000023.1 GCA_017443765.1 Muribaculaceae bacterium
AATTCTCACTGCAGTTGCCGAGGTATATGGACTGGTGGACGAGGATCTCTATGATATCATCATCAACAGGACAGAACAAGTGGAGAACATGTTCGCCGCTTTCAATCTAAAACAAGCAAGTTGAACTTGCGAAACTTAAATACAATTAGCATAACACCGAGTGCGCGGCCACACTCGTATCCTTTTGCCTTTTTATCCCACTGGATATAGGCATGGGCAATTCGGTAAAAAATATATGAATAAGCCCTCATTTTTCGCCAAATGTGTTGTCAATGGTTATTCAAAAAACGCAGTAAAAATAATTCCAAGTGAGCAGATAAAAAGATATACAAAGAATATAATTATGGGGTGAATGTGGAAACTCAAATGCTCATACCATTCCATAGCTTTTATAAACCTGCTTGAAGATTTATAGTAGAAGTAAAAAAACAAATGGAAACAAATAAGTAATGCCACGCCCACGATTCCTGCGTATTCCTTATTTCTTTCCCCTAAATCCAAGTCATAATATTGCAGAATGCTAACGATTGAAATCATAAGTGCAAAAGTACAAAAAGCCAGCAAAAACGATGACATAAAAAACTCAAGTCCTGTATTTTGCCGTTCTTGTGATTTATATACAGCACAAAAAAGATAATCAATTATTTTCATTGATTTTGCGTATATGTTTCATCAATTAAATTGTAAACGTATTTGTCGCCCCAATAAACATCGGCAACGGCGATTCCCAAGGCGACAAAAGGCCCGACAATAGGTATAAAAGCTGTACATGCCGCTTCAATTCCAACGACAGCAAGTTTTGCAACGGCAACTTTGCTATGTCCATTCCTCGCAGTTACAGCAATGTCAAAAGCGGATGCTGCCAAACCAACAACCCCTGCTACTTTGGCGGTTCTCGCAATGCCAGTTAGTACGCGTGAGTTGGTGTTGATGTTGAAGAGTCCAGCGGGGATGGTCACTGCTACGTTCATGCCTTTTGGGAAACGGTGTAGTGGCATATATTTCGCACGGTTGCGCAACGTAGGGCTGGCCCACGACAGGCTGGCGTTGACAGCTGCTGCACTGGTAGCGATGGTTGATCCTACTCCAGTCCAACTGTAATTACCGTTGGTTTCACCGCCGTATTCCCTGTCATCGTCACCACCTCGGCTGAAATATGCCGTACACCCCACCACGTTGAGGGTGCCGTTCAAGCCATAACTGTAGGAGTAGAACAGGCGGGTGTTGTCTGCAGAGAAGTGGAACGATGCATCGCGGTTGTAAGTCCAGTTGCCGCCCATGGCCTTCCGCGAGCTGGCGTAGCGGGCGAAATCGTTGGTGTTCCAGCTTCTTCCGCTCCGGTTGTAGTTGTCCAAGAGTTGCTGGATCTCGTTGCGGTCATCGGTATACCAAGCCTCCTCGCCAGTCGGATCCGCATATCGCAGCGGGTTGTTCAGGCAGTAGGTGTAGCGATTGTAACCCTGTGTGCAGTCGGGGAGCTGCACCTCGGGGTCGGGGCTGAGGAAGCGCGCCACGGCTGGGTCGTAGAGCCGGGCGTTCATGTTCACCAGCCCGAACCACGGCAGGTGCTCGTGGCCGGTGTAGCCGCGCCCGAGCAGCATCGGCTCGTGTGACGCGCCGGTGGCGTAGACTGCGCCGGTGGTGGGGTCGCGCAATGCGCCCCAAGCGTCGTAGCTCAGTCGCTGCTCGAGGTAGCCTGCCGAGTCGGCCACGGCAACGATGCTGCCCAGGTGGTCACGCACCACGCGGTGCAGCCGCCAGCGCGTGTCGCCCTCGTCGAGCATGAGGGCCGCAGTGGCATCGTAGGCCGTGCCGGCGAGCCACAGCACGCGCTTGGTGCGCTCCACGGCATCGAAAGCGGTTACGCAGTCAGTGAGCCCGCCCCGGTAGGTGTAGCTGCGCGTTGTGTCAGCCTCGGTAACCGTCATTCCGGCACGGCTGCCGTCGGCGCGGTAGCTGAGTGTGGCCGTCACGCCGCCCTCGGCGATGGTGTCGGGGCGCTGCTGGGCGTTGTAGTGGATGTGCTGCTCACGCAGGGGAACAAGCGACCCCGTTTCGGGCGTGAGGAACGTGACGGCGTAAGGGGCGGTGCTGCCGTAAGCCAGCTCGCCCACTCCGCCGCGCACGGTGACGTTGCCCAGGTCGTCGAACTCATACTCATCGTTTCCATCGCCCGTGAGGCGGTTCAGGCCGTCGTAGGTGAACTGCTCCACCAGGCTGCCGCACGTGCGGCGCGTCATGTTGCCCGTGTAGGGGTCGTACTGGTACGACGACGAGTAGACCGACGGCCTGCCGCGCCGCACGGTGCGCGAGGTCACGCGCCCTCCCAGGTCGTAGCCCTGCGCGGTGCGCAGCGGCCCGGAGGCCGTGCCGGTGACCAGGCCGCGACCGCTCTCGCCGGTAAATTGCCACAGCTGCGTGCCGCTGTCCATCGTGATCTCGCTCATCGTACCGAATGTGTAATGACGGTTCTCGGTGCAAATATACAAATTTCTTCTTGAAACACAAAATATTTAGGGCATTAATATTTGACACGCATTTTTGGACACGAAAATAATTTGCATATTACCGCGAAAAGTGGTAACTTTGCGGCCTGATTCTAAACACCTGACACACATGAACGATTCTGAAGTGATTGCCCGCATCAAGTACTTGATGAAAGAGCTGGGCTACAAGCAAGCCGATTTTGCCCGCATGGTTGACGTCGACACGAGCAACTTGTCGAAATACCTCAACGGCCGCCTGCCGCTGAGCGAATCGCTGCTCAACCGCATCGTGGTGAACCTGGGAGTGAACAAGCAGTGGCTGGCCGAGGGCAGCGACCTGCCCTTTGCCAAAGGCAGCGCCCCCGCCACCGTGAAACTGCCGCACGCGCAACCCGCCATAGTCACCGCCTCGCCAGGCACCGCCGCCGGCAAGGGCACGCCAGTCTACGACATCGATGTCACCGCCGGCGCCATGCCCCGCTCCATGATGTTCACCGACGACCAAATCATGGGGTGGGTGGACCTGCCCGAGATGGTTGCCGCACAGGGCAGCCGGATTGTGAAGGTGAACGGCGACTCGATGAAGCCCGTGATTTGCAACGGCGACTATGTGGCCCTGCGCGAGATGACCAGCATGCAATACATCTACTGGGGGCAAATCTACGTGGTGCTGCTCGACGACTTCCGCATGATCAAGTATGTGCGCAAACATGCCGACCCGCGCTTGGTGACGCTGCGCAGCGCCAACCCGGACTATGACGACATGGAAATCCTGCGCGACGACATCCGCGAGCTCATGCTCGTGCAGCAAATCCTGCACCTCGACAACCGGGTGTGAGCCGCCGGCTCATGCCCCCGAAAGAAGAATCCGCCCGAGGGGGCAACTTACGGAAAACCAAGAACTGAAAAAACAAAATGCAAGCAACTCATAACGCAACCACTGTCGCCACGCTGGGCAACGGTCTGCGCGTGGTGCATGTGCCGCGCGACGGTGCCGTGGCGTGGTGCGGGCTGGCCATCGGGGCCGGCAGCCGCGACGACCCGGCGGGCCGCCACGGCCTGGCACACTTCGTGGAGCACACCATTTTCAAGGGCACGACGCACCGCCGCTCCTGGCACATTCTCAACCGCATGGAGCGTGTGGGCGGCGAGCTCAACGCCTACACCACCAAGGAGGAAACCATGCTCTACACCATCTTCCCCGACACGCACCTGGCTCGAGCCGCGGAGCTGCTGGGCGACCTGGTGCAGCACTCGGTGTTTCCGCACGACGAGCTCACGCGCGAGCTCGACGTGGTGCTCGAGGAGGCCGCCGGCTACCGCGACACGCCGGCCGATGCCGCCTACGACGACCTGGAGGACATCGTGTTCGCCGGCAGCCCGCTGGGGCACAACGTGCTGGGCGTGGAGCAGGACTTGCGCGCACTCACCCGCGACGACTGCCTGCAATATGTGGAAAACCTGTACACCCCGCACAACATGGTGTTCTTTTACCTGGGGCCGGCATCGCCCGGGCGCGTGGCCCGGCTGGCCGAGCGGCACCTGGGCGGGCTGCGGCGCGACACCCGCCGGCCGCCCCGGCAGGCACCCACCGTGCTGCCGCCCGAGCACCGGCAAGTGGAGCTGAACTGCCACCAGACCCACACCGTGATGGGAGCGCGCATCCCCGGTATGCACGACCCCGGCCGTTACGCGCTGGCCCTGCTCAACAACCTGCTGGGCGGGCCGGGCATGAACTCGCTGCTCAACGTGCAGCTGCGCGAGCGGCGCGGCTACGTCTACACCGTGGAATCGAACGCCGTGCTGCTCACCGACTGCGGCCTGCTCGAGATTTACTTGGGCTGCGACGCCGCCGACCTGCGGTCGAGCCTGCGCGTGGTGGACCACATCACCCGCGACCTGGCCGCGTCGCCGCTCACCGAGCGGCGGCTGGAAGCCGCCAAGCGACAGTACTGCGGGCAGCTGCTTGTGGCCGCCGACAGCGCCGAGTTCACCGCCTTCAACGCCGCCAAGGGTGTGCTTTACCATGGCACGCCGCCCGACATGGGCCGCACCGTCGAGACCGTGATGGCCGTCACCGCCGAGCAGCTGCGCCAGGCCGCCGAGCTCATCACCAGCGACCATTGCTCGATGCTCACCCTGCGGTAGATGGTTTAATTTCGTTAATTCCGAGCCCATTTGGCCTTGTTTTGGGCGAAAAGCACTACCTTTGCAGGTTAAACACTGAAAAAGACCTTTACAACCTATGTCAACAAGCGAGAATAACAACAAGAAAGAGCAAGCCTACGTGCGCCAGAGCGGGAGCCTGCGTGAGCGTCTGGGACGCGTGAAAGTCACGCGCTGGGTGCGTTTTGGCATTGTGGCCGCCATCTATGTGGGCTGGACGGTGTGGATGGGTAACCCCTGGCTGCTGCTCGCCCTGCCCCTGCTGGCCGACATCTACCTCACCCAGTTCATACCCTGGGGAGCCTGGAAAGGGTGGAAGCCCGGCCCGGCACGCACCCTCATGAGCTGGGTCGACGCCATCGCCTATGCCCTGGTGCTGGTCTACTTCCTGTTCCTGTTTGTGGGTCAGAACTACCAGATTCCCTCGTCGTCGCTCGAGAAGACGCTGCTCACGGGCGACTTCCTGTGGGTGAACAAGATGGTTTACGGCCCGCGCGTGCCGCAGACGCCGCTGCACTTCCCGCTGGCACAGAACACCATGCCCCTGGTTGGCGGCAAGAGCTACATCGACAAGCCACAGCTGGCCTACCACCGCCTGAAAGGCGTGCGCAACGTGGAGCGCGGCGACATTGTGGTGTTTAACTTCCCGGCCGGCGACACCGTGGCCCTGAAGTGCCCAAACCCCGACTACTACACCTTGTGCCACGAGAAGGGGCGCGAGGCCATCTGGAACAACCCCGAGATGTTCGGCGAGGTCATCTACCGCCCGGTGGACCGGCGCGACAACTATGTGAAGCGTTGCTTGGGGTTGCCCGGCGAGCGGCTGAGCATCAAGGACGGCGTGGTGTACATCAACAACCAGGCGCTGCCGCAGCCCGAGAACGTGCAGTTCCGCTATGTGGTCATGACCGACGGCACCCCCATCAGCAAGGCGCTGTTCGACGAGCTGGGCGTGAGCAAGGACGACCGCAACGGCAACGGGCAGGTGTACGAGCTGCCGCTCACCAATGCCATGAAGCAGCAGCTCGAGAGCTTGCCCTGGGTGCAGCAGGTGGTGCTGGTAGACGACAACTTCATTGGCCTGAACAACCCCGACTACCTGGCCTACGAGCACATAATCACCTACCCCATCGACACCGACTACGGCTGGACGCACGAGAACTACGGACCCATCTGGATTCCCAAGAAAGGCGCGACCATCCGTCTCGACGCGCGGTCGTTGCCGCTTTATGAACGCTGCATCAAGAACTACGAGGGCAATACGCTGGAGGTACAGGACGACAAAATTCTCGTCAACGGACAGGAGGCCAGCACCTACACCTTCAAGATGGACTACTACTGGATGATGGGCGACAACCGCGACAACTCGCTCGACTCGCGCTACTGGGGCTTCGTGCCCGAGGACCACATCGTGGGCACGCCCATGGTGGTGCTCATCTCGTTCGACAAAGACCGCTTGAACGGCTGGGTGCGCTGGAACCGCGTGTTCAAGAAGCCCAACCCCGACAAGAAATGAGGGGATTCCCCTTCGGCATCGCTTGGTGGGCGGCAGCACTGCGAGCCTCCGCTGTTTTCATCAATACCGGCGAGCGCGGCCTTGACCGCCGGCACGACCATCACCGCTATGCCATTCTGGGTCCCGGCGGCGTGCAGTGGCTTACCATCCCCCTCACCGGCGACACGCGCACGCCGCACACCACACTGGGCGAGATACGCATCAGCGAGCACGCCAACTGGCGGCGAACGCACTGGGGCGCGCTCTACTCGGCTTACGGCCGCACGCCCTACTTCTACTACGCGGCCGACGACCTGCACCGCATTATCGACGGCAACCAAACGCACCTGCTCGACTTTATCAGGCAGATGCAGCAGTTCATCGCCGACTTCATGCAGCTGCCCGTCACTTTTCACTACCGAGCCATAAACGAAACCGAGGCCACTAAAGCCACCGAAACACCACCCACCCCCGACATCCACGCAGTCCCCTATCACCAGCTGTGGGCCGACCGCCACGGCTTCCAGCCGGGATTGAGCATTTTCGACCTGATGATGAACCAAGGTCCCGAGGGCGTCATCACACTGCTGCGCATGACCGATGACCCAAGACTACAGGAGAGCCGGTCTACGGTGTGACTGCTCACGGTGGTTGCTGAAACTACGTCTGTGAACCTGCATAGACGTAGTTTCTATAGAGCCAATTCCTGTTTTGCTCATTGTTGTCCAAATCAATTTGCTGGACAGCCGACAAAGCAATCAGATTATTGGAATACCTAACCATATAATTGATTTCATCAACAGAACCGAAATGCATTGAGCGAATCACTCGAGAGACAAATTCATATTGCTTCTCATCACAAAGTAATCTCAATGCTTTCATCTTTTGAGTTGAATAACGCACAGAAATCTCTTTGTCACCAACGATGACCAACCCAAGGCTGATTCGCTCGGAAATCTCGGGATTCAATATGCCATATATTATACTGTATCTCATCTTGTCAAGTTCTCATTTAAACATTCTACAAAATTCTGCCAAACGATACTCCAAAGACGTGCGAGTGTAGAACCCAACTACTCCGATGCAAGTTTGTAAGAAGCCAACGCAGAGCGCATGTACTTACAAATGTAGGAATGTTTGTCTGAACACACCACCAACACAGGTTTCTCACCAGTTTGATACTGATACTCTATCGGCTTTAAACTATATACAACAGGCAGTTCCATGCTCAATATTTTGTGCAAAGTTAAATCTTTTCTCGCGATGTACCAATTTTTTCGGGACACCTGCAAAAGTCCGTGTGTTTCTGTGTCGGCTCGGTAGTGTGATAGACGGGCAATGACCTCGAAGAGGTCGGACGGGTCGAAGACCCGGCTCCATGTTAAAGACCAAGCAAGAGCCTCGACGAGGCTCGCAGCTTG
>JAFSYB010000024.1 GCA_017443765.1 Muribaculaceae bacterium
ATCACCGACGCCACCCGCTCATCAGGCAGAAAACGGCTGTTCCAAAACTCCAGACAACCCTTTCTGCGTAGATGACAACTTTTTTAGTAATAATGTAAACCTAACTAATCTAATACTGTCAACCAATTTTAGGATTAGTCACAATAGCTAATATTATATATAAGATGCTAAAAATATGTAAAAATTGGGGGGGTAAATGTGAATCGATTTAAAAACAGTAATTTTGCAGCGAGTATGTCGAACCTCGTCGGGGGCGGTCAGGATTCCGCCTCCGATGAGCCTTAAAAATCATTTTTATCCACCTGAAGAATCAAAAAATGAAGAGGATTTACAAACATTTCATTGCGCTGGCGGCACTGCTGTGCATGCCGGCAATGGCCTCGGCCGTGACGGGCGACGTGACGGGCGACGGTTCAGCCGACATCGACGACGTGAACATGATTATCAACCAGATGCTGGGCTTTGAGACTGGCTTGAACTGCGACACCAACGGCGACGGCACCGTGGACGTGGACGACCTGAACCTGGTCATCAACGTGCTGCTGGGCCTGGTGCCCGCCCCCTCCGAGGTGACCACCTTCACCGTCAACGGAGTGACGTTCACAATGGTCACTGTCGAGGGTGGCACGTTCACCATGGGTGCCAGCGATGACGACACCGAGGCCGGCAGCGACGAGACTCCGGCACACCAGGTGACACTGACGGACTTCAGCATCGGCTCCACCGAAGTCACACAGGAAGTGTGGCAGGCGGTGATGGGTACCAACCCCAGTTATTTCACCGGGGATTTGCAGCGTCCTGTTGAATGTGTCTCGTGGAATACCTGCAGCGACTTCCTCGCTGCGCTGAACCAGCTCACGGGCAAGACCTTCCGTCTGCCCACCGAGGCTGAGTGGGAGTATGCCGCAAGGGGCGGAAAAAAAAGCAAGGGATACAAATATGCCGGCAGCGACATTGTCGATGAGGTGGCCTGGTATAAAGGCACGATACCCAGCAACGGTCCGCAGACGGTGGCCACGAAAAAGCCCAACGAACTGGGTCTGTACGACATGAGCGGCAACGTGTGGGAATGGTGTGCCGACTGGTATGACAAGAGTTACTACAGCAACTCGCCGGGCAGCAACCCCACCGGGCCCACTACGGGCTACAGCCGGGTGCACCGCGGCGGAACCTGGTCGAATCCCAACGGCGAGCAGCTGCGTGTGTCGAACCGAGACTGCCTCGCCCCCCGCAACAGCAGCCGCTACATCGGGCTGCGGCTCGCCCTGTGACGCGTGCATCATAGCTTGTCGCAAGCTATGTGACAAACGGACAAAGAACAACCCTTCGTCAGTGACTATTTGCTGCCGGAGGGTTGCTTATTGCGGACTGCCGGTTACGCAACGCACTCTCTCAACGTCCCCGCCTTCTGCCACCGGCACGCTAAGCGCAAGCCAATCGTTTATCGGAATAATCAATTTTCAACAAAAAGTTTACTGCAATAAGCGTTTTTGCCGATAAATCGCTTATTGCAGTAACCGATATTCGCATTTGCGAAATTTGTTCAATTCGCATTGAAAGAATTGCCACTCATTGTCTTAAAACATATCCATCGACGCGAAGCCTGGTGCCCTTTTCCCGACGCAGGCGGCTTGTGGTCGTGTGTCGCTTGGGGGTGTCGCGAAGCCGCTCACAGCGGGCGCAGGGTGATGGCGTAGCCGCCACCGGCCACCGAGTGCAGCCGCAGCACCGTCTTGGCATCGACTTTTTTCTTGGTGATGGTGTAGGACATGGGGTTGGTGCGGTAGTCGGCGTCGCGGGCATCGGCATAGATGGTGGCCTCATACTTGCGGCCCTTGTCCAGGAAGTCGAGCTTGATAGTCGAGTCAAACGCCTGTTTGCCCGCCACGTTGCCCACAAACCAGGTGTCGCTGCCCTTGGCCTTGCGGGCGATGGTGAGGTACTCCATCGGCTCGGCCTCGAGATACACCGAACGGTCCCAGTCCACGGCCACGTCCTTGATAAACTGGAACGCATCCATGTGCTTCTCGTAGTGCTCGGGCAGGTCGGCCGCCATCTGCAACGGGCTGTAGAGCGTCACATAGAGGGCCAGCTGTCCGCAGATGGTGGAAAGCACCTTGGAGTCGTTGTCGGGCGAGAACGTGCTCAGGTTCATCTCGAAGATGCCGGGCGTGTAGTCCATGGGACCTCCCTGCAAGCGCGTGAACGGCAAGATGGCCGTGTGGCCAGGCTGCGTGCCGCCAAAGGCCTGGTACTCGGTGCCGCGCGCGCTCTCGTTGCCAATCATGTTGGGCCAGGTGCGGCACAAGCCCGTGGGGCGCACCGCCTCGTGGGCGTTGACCATGATATGGTGCTTGGCGGCCTGCCGGATGGCATACTGGTAGTGGTTGATCATCCACTGTCCGTAGTGGTGCTCGCCCCGCGGGATGATGTTGCCCACGTAGCCGCTCTTCACCGAGTTGTAACCGTGTTTGTTCATCAGGGTGTAGGCCGCCTCGAGGTGGCGTTCGTAGTTGCGCACGCTCGACGACGACTCGTGGTGCATCATCAGCCTTACCCCCTTGGAGTGGGCATAGTCGTTGAGTGCCTGAATGTCGAAGTCGGGGTAGGGGGTCACAAAGTCGAACACGTAGTCCTTGGAGTTTCCGTACCAGTCCTCCCAGCCCTCGTTCCAGCCCTCGACGAGCACCTGGTCGAAGCCATGCTCGGCGGCAAAGTCGATATACCGGCGCACCTTGGCGTTGTTGGCGCTGTGCTTGCCGTTGGGGCGCGTGCGGGTGTAGTCGGTCTCGCCCAGCTTCACGCTGTACACATCGTCGGTGTAGGCCCACGAGCCGGCGCCGCTGATCATCTCCCACCACACACCCACGTATTTTACGGGCTTGATCCACGAGGTGTCCTTGATTTTGCAAGGCTCGTTCAGGTTCAGGATTAGCCTCGAGGCGAGCACCTTGCGGGCATCGTCGGTGACCATGATGGTGCGCCAGGGTGTCTGGCACGGGGTCTGCATATAGCCTTTCTTGCCCTGTGCGTCGGGCGTGAGCCACGAGGTGAACACCAAGCGGCTGTCGTCGAGGTTCAGGCTCATGCAGGGGTAGTCGACCAGCGCGGCCTCGTGCAGGTTGAGGTAGATGCCGTCGTCGGTGCGCAGTTGCAGCGAGGTTTGCACGCCCGTGTCGCTGAACTGTGTCTGCGACGAGTTGCGGGCAATGGCACCGCGAAACAGCTTGCGAATCTCGCTCAGCCGCGAGCGCGTGTACTCGTACTCCTGCGTGTCGTAGTCGCCGACAATCCACCAGGCCGTGTGGTCGCCAGTCATGGCAAACTCCGAGCACTCCTCCTTGATGACGAAATAATTAAGGTGTTCCTGAGCCGGGAACTCGTAGCGGAATCCCACGCCGTCGTCATAGACGCGGAAGCGCACCACGATAAAGCGCTCGAGCGCGGGTTGCGTGAGGGTGACGGCCATCTCGTTGTAGTGGTTGCGGATTTCTCGCTCCTCGCCCCACACGGGTTGCCACGTCTCGTCGAACGTCGCGCGCTCGGTGCCCGTGAGCGTGAAGCCTCCCGTGAGCGAGAGGTTGTCGGCCTGCTGTGCCTTGCCGCCGTGGAACAGGTGGCGGGCGCTCTCGCTGTCGAGCAGCAGTCCCAGGTGGCTCTCGGCAATCACCGGCTTGCCCCGGAACAGCACCTCATAGACGGGTGCCCCGCCCTTGACATCGAAATTCACTACCAGCCCGCCGTCGGGCGAGGCTACCGATTCGGCAGCCACGGCCGCCACCGGCACCAGCCCCGCAGCAGCCAAAAGGATAAGCAATTTTTTCATTACAATTTAGTCTGTTATGGTTATCGACCGCAAAATTACAAAAACATCATGAAACACACAAGCGAGAAGGGCAACAGTGTGCTTCGGGCAAGGGGCGCAAAAAAACTGAACAAAATCCATTGCCAATTATCCAAGATGTTGTAACTTTGCGGTGCCGTTTGGGAACAAGCGGCACCGCATGACTCTGAAAGGAAGCGTTATGTGCATTCTTGCTAATTGAGAACGTAGGAAATTTTCAATTTTAGAACGCAAGGGATGGCACGGCGGCTTCCACGCTACAGGCGTGGACTGCGCATCTATTTCCCCTTTTGCGTTCAAGGTTTTTCCTACGACCCTCAATTAGCGAAGCGTGACATAGGCAGTCCCCGCTTCGTTTTTTTTGTCGTGTGTGATAGACATAAACAGTTTGAGTCCTCTTTGACCATAGCGACAACAAACCAATAACATTAACCCTATAAAAAGACAGTTCACATGAGAAAACTGAGACAACTGATTGCATGGGGTGCGTTGTGCGCCCTGTGGGTCGTGCCGCAGGCCGTGCAGGCCGAGACCATGACCGTGGTGAGCAACACCTCGTCGGGCATCGAGAACGCCCAATACACCGCCACGCTGAGCAATGGCACCGTGCTGGGATTCTACGCCTACTTTAATTCCGACCCTTACGCCTACTTGTGCGGAGCGATTTCAAGCGGCATCGAAATCACGGTGCCCGACACACTGGTGTACTACCCCACGAGCGGCGCTGCCAAAAAGGCTCCGGTGAAGTACATTGGCTACAACCGCCTCGACTTCGACGAGGCCGCCTCGGTGACCTCGCTCACCATCCCCGCCACCGTTACCCGGATGAACTACTTGGCCTCGACCATCAAGGAGCTGCACACCAAGAATTACATCAGCGATGTGAGCTACAGCGCACTGTCGGGTCTGGACCGCGTGCTCGTGCCCGCCGACAAGCTCGACTCCTACTTGGGCAACGAGAACTGGCGCAACTACGTGCTCATCAACGCCGAGGGAGTGGGGCCTACCAAGCTGACCCTCAACATGACCAAGGCGGGCGAGTTTGCCCAACGGCTCTTGGAGAAGACCGACAACTGGAACAAGGTGAACGAGCTCACGGTGACCGGCACGCTCAACGGCGATGACCTGGGCGTGTTCAAACGCATGAAGCAGCTCTCGAAGCTCGACCTGTCGAAAGCCGACATCACTAGCCTGCCCAACGAATTTGATGGAGCGAGCTCTTATTCACCCAACCGAAACGGCTTCAACGTGCTGGAAACACTGGTGCTGCCCGAACTGGAAAGCATCGGCAACTACGCCTTTGCCGGATGCTACCGCCTCAAGTCGGTGGCCATGCCCAAGGTGAAGACCATCGGCGCTGGCGCATTCGCACAATGCGGCCTGTCGGCCATCACGCTGCCGGATGGACTGACATCGATGGGGGACTATGCTTTCTACCGCTGCAAACTCACCAGCGTGACCATCCCTGCCGGCATTACAAAAATCAACAACTACTGCTTCCAGGAAAGCAGCAAGCTTGCACGCGTGACCCTGCCACAGTCGGTGACCGAGATTGGCTACTACGCTTTCTCAAAAACGGCCATCGACACGCTGCAGCTGCCGGGCGTGGTGACGGTGAAAGAAGATGCCTTCAGCGAATGCAGCAAGCTCCGGAGCGTCACCTTCGGCGACATGCTGCGCACGCTGGAATATAACGCGTTTTACGCCACCCCGCTCACCCAGGTTGAGCTGCCGTGGGACCTGCGCACGACCAACCAACCCTTCTACAACTGCAAAAGCCTCAAAAAGGTGGTGTGCCATGCCGCCACCCCACCCACCTGCAGCAACGGCGACCCACTGTATGGCTGCGACAAAACCGATGTGAAGCTCTATGTGCCCGCTCTGGCCGTGGACAACTTCCGTGCCGCCAATGGCTGGAAAACGTTTTACACCATCCTGCCCATTGAGGAGAAAGCCAAAGACCTCGTTTTCCGAAACGGTGCCTTCACCATCACCGACGGTTCGGCCATTGCCGACGACTGCCGCTTCCACCTCAACGGCGGACAGGCTTCGGTCACCTACACCGACACCGAGAACACCCTGTCGATGAGCCTCTACGACCAGTGGTGCAACCTGGGTACCAGCGGCTACAACGGCATGGCCAACTACCGAGACTCTTACTATCACACCTCGCTCATCGCCTGCGGCCCGATGCGTGCCGACAGCATCTGCACCGAGATGTATCTGCCCTCGCGCAGCATTTGGTATTTCATCTCGCTGCCCTACGACGTGCAGGTGAAAGACATTGCCTGCAGCGATGGTGTGCTCTATGCCCTGCGCAAGTATTCGGGACTGAAACGCTCGCAGCAGCAAACCAACAACTGGATCAACCTCACGCCCGACAGTGTGATGCACGCCCACGAGGGCTACATCCTCAAGTGCAGCGCCGACAAGACCACCATCTGGTTCCCGGCCATGAACAACGGCAACAAGAACAAGACGTTTGAGCGCAACGATGCCGTGGTGACCTTGAACGAATATGTGAGCGAGTTTGAGCACAACCGCTCGTGGAATTTGTTGGGCAATCCCTACCCCTGCTGGTACGACACCCGCTTCATGAATCTCACAGCGCCCATCACCGTGTGGAACCGCTACAACAATCGCTACGATGCTTATTCGCCAATTGATGACAGCTACATCCTGCATCCTGCCGAGGCATTCTTTGTGCAACGCCCCGTGGACCAGGCCACCATCACCTTCGATGCTGAAGGACGACAAATTAACGCCAATGTGCGCACCATCGAGGCACCGCGTCGCGCACCCGCAGTGGGACGCACGCGCACCTTATATAATATGGAACTCACCGGTGCTGACGACTGCGACCACACCCGACTGGTGATTAACAGCCAAGCCTCCACGGCCTACGAGCTTGACAAGGATGCCGCCAAGCTCATCGAGGCCGACAATGCCTCGCTGCTGCTCTACACCATCGACAACGGCGTGCGTTATGCCATCAACGAGCGCGATCTGAACAATGGCATCATCGATCTGGGTTGCTACCTGCCCGCCGATGGCGAGTACACCCTCACGCTCACCGCGCCGCAGGGCGAATCATGCACGCTGACCGACCGCCTCACCGGCACACACACCACCATGCCCGGTGACTACACCTTCACCGCCTCGGCCGGCACGGTCGACGACCGCTTCGTGCTGTCGTTCACCCACACCGCAGTGGCCGACGTGGACAGCGACCGCGTGGCCATCTCCGTTGCCAACGGCACCGTCACGGCCAGCGCGCCGTGCGTCATCTACGCCATCGACGGCCGTCGCATGGGCTTCTGCACACCGGGCGAGTACGTGACGCTGCCACAAGGCATCTATGTGGTGAGTGGAAAGAATGTGAACCATAAAATCGTGGTGAAGTGATGAAAACGAGACTACTCCTCGCGGCACTCATGGCCTGGCTGCTATGGCTGCCGTCGTGGGCACAGTCGGGATTCAACCCCGACAACCCCGGAGACCCGGGCACGCCCAAACTGCAATACACGCTCACGCTCAGCGTCACCCCCGCCCAAACGGGCTCGATCAATTACTCCACTGGTCGTTACACCGCCGGCGAGAAATTCACCCTGAGTGCCTATGCCAACAGTGACTACCGCTTTGTGGCCTGGGTGAGCGGCACCGACACCGTGAGCCAGTCAAGCAATCTGACCTACACCATGCCGTCGCACAACGCGGCACTCACCGCCGTGTTCACCTACAGTCCCGGCAGCCCGGCCGATCCCGTCACGCAGCCGTTCAAGCGACAGCTCTCGCTGGTGGCCGAGCCAGCAGGCGCCGGCAGCTTCAACATGAACAGTGGCTTCTACGATGTGGGCAGCAGCCACACCTTGCAAGCCTACGCCAACACCGACTACACGTTCACCAACTGGCGCGTGGGCGACTCCATTGTGGGTTCAAACTCGCGACTTGACTTCACAATGCCCGAGCAAGGCCTGCGCATCGTGGGGCATTTCGACTACAACCCGTCGAGTCCTGGCAGTCCGCACAAGAACCACTGGAATCCGCTCACGGGCGAGGTGATTGTCACCGACTTCACCACCGGGTGGCTGTCGGACGCCGTGTCGGAAGTTATCGGCGGCAGCAGCCACCGCGGCGAGGTGTTGAGCATCACCGTGGCCGGACGCATCAACGACAAAGACTTCGGCATCGCCAACACCTACACCAATTGCTCGCTGCTCGACCTGAGCCGCACCACTGGCGTGACAGCGGTACCCAGCTATGCTTTCGACCATACCAATCTGGAGTCGGTCTATTTGCCTGCCACCGTCGAGCGGATTGGCGCAGGGGCCTTCGAGGACTGCTCGCAGCTGGCCTCGGTCACGGTCTATGCCCTCACGCCGCCTGTGTTGGAGAGCAATGTGTTTCGCAACGTCCCCGATGGTCTGGTGGCCTACGTTCCCGCCGGTGTCATCGCCTTGTATCAAGAAGCCGATGGCTGGAAAGACCTCACCCTGCTGCCCATCCAGCGCGATATCCGCAACCTCACCGTGCAGCTCCCCACCAGTGCCGTCGCCGCCGACTACGCCCTGATGCAGCTCGAACTCACCAACACCAAGAGCGGACAGCGGCTGCACTATGTGATGGGCGACAAGACGGCGTACACGTTCAACAACATTATCATCGGCACCACATGGAACGTGGCCGTGCGCAACGCCCGCGGCGATGTGTTCGGACAGATTGATGACGTGGAGGTGAACGACGAGGACGTCACCGTGACCTTCAGCTCCCTGGCCAAGCCGCACGACGTGACACTGAAAGTGCTGGCGGGCAAAGGGGCCGACGTGTCGGCACAGGTCGAAACAGCATGGCTTGATGCCGAGGGCAACCATTTGGCGACTGGCAACACCTTGAACGGTATGCCCGCCGGCGAGCAGGTGATGTGCCGCATCACCCTGCCGCAGCGGTTGGCCATGACCCACCACGCCCCGCCGGTCATCACCCACACGGTGACCGACGGCGACAATGCCGTCGTGTGCCGGCTCGACACCATTGCCGCACTTGCCATCACCGGTCGCGTGACCGATGCCCGCACGGGGCAACCTATCGGCGGTGCCACCGTGAGCGCGTCGCAGACCTACGGCGGCAAATACGACCGCACGGTGAACGGCACTACCGCTGCCGACGGCACATTCGCCATCGCCGCACATCGCGTACCCACCGGCATCACCGTGGCAGCAACCGACTATGTAAGCCAAAGTCTGACGTGCGACACCACAGCCATCGACGCAATCCTGGCACTCGGCGACCTGACACTGGAAGCCATCACCGGTGCGACTGTCAATATCAGCTTCACCTACACGCCCTGTCATGCCGGCGACGTGGAAGCCGAGGTGCAGGACTGGTATGACGACTATGGCAACGTGGACTACACCCTGCGCGACACCACCGCCGGACGCGACATCACCCAGTTCAGCGTGCAGTACCCCAAAATCGTGCTGCTCGAGGACGTGGCCGACGGCCATGTGTTGCGCTTGACGGCCACCAGCCGCAAGGGTGCCTTCGCTCCCGTGAACGCCACTGCCAGCTTGAGCGGACAAAAGGCGACCGCCACGTTCCACCTTGTGGAGCCGGGGCAGATTGCCGCCACTTTCGCTGCCAACGACAACGCCGCCGTGGTGGGCACACTCTATGATGCCGAAGGCAAACTGGTGAACACAGCAGCCTACGGCAACGAGGCAACGCTCACGTTCAGCAACCTCGCCGACGGATGCTACACGTTGGTGACCATGGGCAAGAGCACGCTGTTCAATACCGTCTACGACCTGGCCCAGCTGCCCGTCACCGGGCTGAAAGCCGGCGTGGACTATGCGTGCGACACCGTGACGGTGAATGCCGGACTCATCAGTGCCGTCAGCATCGACCGCGTGCCCACGCTCGACGAGAGCAAACTCTACTACACCGGCGATGGCACCTCGTTCACAAGCAACAAGACATCGATTGTGGTGGGAAACTACCTCACGCTCACCGGCCGCATCGACTTCAAGCCGGCCTACGCCACACGGGTGAGCGATGTGCAGCTCACGGTGAGCCTGCCCGAAGCCTGCTCCTTTGTGGAGAACTCGGTGATGGTGGGCAACAGCACCGCCACCTACACCCTGCACAACGGCCAGCTGACCATTCCGCTCGGCAGCCGCTACACCGACCGCGTGCGCTTCTGCGTGGTGCCTACCGCCGGCGGCGACTATGCCCCCAGTGCATTGGTGCAGTTTGCCCTTGACGACAGCACGATGACACAGCCCATCGGCGCGGCAGCCTATACGGCGCGGGACCTCTCCATCTCGGTGCCGTCCACAGTGGCGAAGACTACCATTCCTGTCAGCGGAACCGCGCAGGCTATGTCGCAAATCGACATCTACGATGCTGACGTGCTCATCGGCCACACCACGGCACTGGCCAACGGCTCCTGGGCCACTACCTGCGAGCTGACCGATGCCTACAACCTCTCGCAGCACCCCATCCACGCCGTGGCCACCACCAAGCAGGGATTGCAGCTCAACACCGAGCAAATGACCTGCACCTACGACCGCGACGCCATCCAAGTGAGCAAGGTAACGATGTATCACGACAACCCCGAGCTGCACAAGACTTACGAAATTGTCTTTGACTACCAGAACCCATCACCTGCCGATGAGTATTACACCTATTATATCTACAACAAAAAGTTCTCATTCACCATCGATTTCACCAGCAACGACACAAGTCGAATATCCGATGTCGTCCTCTATGTGAAAACAGCAAAAAGCGGCTGGCATCCTCTCAAAGCCACTTTCGATGAGAAGCAAGGTTTATGGGTAACTGAAGGCGAGTTCGGTAATATGTACGACGGCGACCTGCCAGCCAACGTCAGCGTGGACTACAAGTATTACCAAACAATTGATTCGCTTAGAATAGTTGATAACATCAAATATTTCTATGATTGCTGCAAAATAGATACGCTTTACAAAACCAAGGATTTATTAGTCTATTCGTTATTGCATAAAGAACGCTTTTTGAGTCAACATTGCATTTCATATCGTTCAGCAATCAGCAACAAAAAAGAAGTTTTTGATAAAGCATTGGAATCGGGTTTCACCGAAATGGATTACGAAGAGGATAATCTAAAGTGCTTAATCAATTATTCCAATGAAGCCATGCAGATGATAACTGAAACAACCGATAGCATTCAAGTATTTGCAGTTTTCAATTACGCTGATTCTTTGGCTATGAGAGAATATGCAAAAATTCTTGAATCTACTATATCACTAACACCAATTATCACAGTCAAACGTGCAGCCCCCCAAAAAGGGAAAAAGTCAAACAAAACTGGCATGCCAGATGTCGATGCAGCTTTAGCAGAAGCAGATCGAAAATTAGCATGCCAATATGATGACGCACTTGCACAAGTTGCAGATGAACTGAGACGATTAGCAAAACTTGGAGGATTTGTAATAGAAGGCATAAAAGGCAGAATTGATTGGATATATAGCTTCCCTGATCCTTGTCCACCACCTCACGATAACGACCCGCACGGCGATCCATACCCAGGCAATGACAAGCCCCACCGAATCGACCCCTCAGGCTATGTTTACGAGGGCGTGTCGAGCAACCGGCTCGAGGGCGTGAAAGCCACGTGTTTCTACAAGGAAACGGTGGAGGATATGTACGGCGACCCGCACGAGAACATCGTGCTGTGGGATGCTACCGAGCATGGTCAGGAGAACCCGCTGTTCACCGACGCCATGGGGATGTACCGCTGGGATGTGCCCGTGGGACTGTGGCAGGTGAAATTCGAGAAAGCCGGCTATGAGACGGCTTACAGCGAGTGGCTACCGGTGCCGCCGCCGCAACTCGATGTGAACATCGCCATGCGCCAGATGACGCAGCCCACCGTGCTC
>JAFSYB010000004.1 GCA_017443765.1 Muribaculaceae bacterium
CGATGATCTGGGAGGCCACGGAGGGACAGCCCTGGCTCGTCAACGCCTTGGGCAACGAGGTGACGTGGGAAATCAGGGAGAACCGCGACCGCAGCGTGCGCATCATCCCCGAGATGATATACCGCGCACAGGAGCAGATCATCTACCGCCGCGACACCCACATCGACATCCTCATCGACAAGCTGCGCGAGGAGCGCGTGCGCCGCGTGATCGAGCCCATCCTCACCGGCACCGACGAGGCCGATGACAGCCTGATTCCTACCGACGACATCCAATATGTGGTGGATATGGGCCTCATCAAGCGGGAGGTGGGCAAGCCGCGCCGCATTGCCAACGCCATCTACCGCGAGATTATCCCGCGCGAGCTCACCTGGAGCACACAGGACGGCCTCACGCAGCAGCCGCAGTGGTACCAGAACGCCGACGGCAGCCTGAACATGGAGAAGCTCCTGCTCGACTTCCAGCAGTTCTTCCGCCAGAACGCCGACTCGTGGATTGGGCGGTTCGACTACGCCGAGGCCGGCCCGCAGCTGCTGTTGCAGGCGTTCCTGCAGCGCGTGGTGAACGGCGGCGGATACATCGACCGCGAGTACGGACTGGGGCGACGGCGCACCGACCTGCTCATCCGCAAGCCGCTCACCGACGGCTACGGCGGACCCGTGCAGCGCGTGGTGATGGAGCTGAAAATCCTGCGCGGCGACCTGGAGAAGACCATCGAGAAAGGCCTGCGCCAAACCGCCGACTACATGGACTTGTGCGGCGCGGTAGACGAGGGGCATTTCATTGTCTTCGACCGCAAGGGCGACAAGAGCTGGGACGACCGCATCTGGCACCGCGTGGAGCACTACAATGGCCGCGACATCACCGTGTGGGGAATGTAGTGTGGGGTAAGGGTATAAACCTACGGTATGCGCACAGCACGGACGGCATGCCCAACAAAGCGATGGCAATGGTAACTCCAGTCCACGCTGTCCGAATCGAAGCAGAGGTAGTAGGCGTAGCTGGAGCGGCCCACATGGAGTGCGCGTGACCAGTAGTAGCCACGATAGTCCACACCGTAGATTGAACCATCCTCGCTGTAGCCCGTAGCGGGAAGGAAGATGCTGTTGCCATTTGGGCCCGTCACCAACTGGCCATCCACACCATTGCGCCGCTCCCATCGCCAGGTGCATTTGTCTACAAGCTCCTCAAGCTGTGCTAACGACGGCATACGCGCACCGCCACCCCAGTTGGCGGCGGCAGCGTCGTCGGCAAGCTCCAGCTCGGCCTTGTCGTCGACAAAACCGCAAAGACCAATCTCTGATTCGGTGACGTACTTCGTGTGGCCGCTGTGGCGATTGCCTTGTGCATGAGTGCCCTCGTTCCACCACTTGTAGTTTTCCCAGTTGTAGAGTGCCTTGGGCGAGGTTTCACCCCAGGCGAAGTAGTCGCCGTAGTCCTCGGGCGAGGCGGCGCCTATGTTGCGCGTGGCCCACAGCGTGCCGCTGGGCAGTCCCAGGTCAACCCAGTCGCTCTGGGCAGCAGCACTGCTGCTGTTCACATCGTCACGGAGTGCGGACTGGGCATAGCCGTTGAGCGACAGCGCCAGCAGCATCATTAGCCATAACGATACTTTTCGCCTCATAATCGTTTTGATTTTGATAGTTGGTGATGTGAAAAACATGTCGGGAAAATAGGGCTGAGCACATAAGGTGGGACCTCCCCTCACGGTTCGCGCCAGTCGCCGTTGGCCTTGATTAGGGCCACCAAGCGGTCGATGGCTTCGGCTGTGGGAATATTCTTCTCGATGCACTCCTTGTTTTTGTATAGACTGATGCGCCCTGGCGCGGCGCCCACGTAGCCGTAGTCGGCATCGGCCATCTCGCCGGGGCCGTTGACGATGCAGCCCATCACGCCGATTTTCAGGTGGGTGAGGTGTGCCGTGGCCTGCTGCACACGGCGCACCGTGTCCTGGAGGTCAAAGAGCGTGCGACCGCATGAGGGACAAGAGATAAACTCGGTCTTGGTGATGCGCAGTCGTGCGGCTTGCAAGATGGCCAAGGCGATTCGCAGCACATCGTCCTGACGGGGATAGGCTGGTGCATCAATCCAGATGCCGTCCACCAGTCCGCTGAGTGCCACCGGGCCGAGGTCGGCTCCCGCCTTGACTTGCAACCACTCCAGGTCGGTTTCGTCGTAGTGCACACGGGCAATAATGGGCAGGTGATTGCCGCTATTCTCCAGCTCGTGCAGCTGCTGGAGCAGCGAGCCGGGGATGTTCACGTTGTCGGGGATGATGACCAGACACTGGCCGCCGAGGTCGCTAAGGTGGTCGGGCGTGAAGTCGGGCTGGAGTTGTGCTGTGGAGGCTGTGGCCTCCGCAGCCCCGGCATTGACTGTGTTGGCCTCGCCAATGACCACGGGAGTGGTTTTGCCAGCCAGGCGGCGCGTCGGGCGTCGGGGCGGGCTCAAGGGGTCGTAGCCCTTGCAGTATCCGCCCTCGATGGCGGGGTGGTGATCGCGTGTGGCAATATACTCCACAAGCTTCTGGGCCACGGGCACTTCCAGCTCCGGGTCCTCGCTGAGCGAGACACGGATGGTATCGCCCAGTCCCTCGCCCAGCAGGGTGCCAATGCCCACCGCACTCTTGATGCGTCCGTCCTCGCCAAAGCCAGCCTCGGTCACGCCCAGATGCAGTGGAAAACTCATGTGCTCGGCCTCCATGGCCGCCACCATGCGGCGCACAGCCTCGATCATCACCTGCACGTTGCTCGACTTCATGCTGATAACCACATCCATGAAACCCTCGGCGACAAACACCCGCAGAAACTCCATGGCACTCTCGACCATCCCTGCCGGGGTGTTCCCATACCGGCTCATGATGCGGTCGCTGAGCGAACCGTGGTTCACGCCCAGGCGCACGGCAGTGCCGTGCTCGCGGCAAATCTGGATGAACGGCAGCAGTGCCTCGCTGATTTTGAGCAATTCGGTTTGATACTCATCGTCGGTGTAAGTGAGCTGGCTGAAGGTGCGCGCCGGGTCAACGAAGTTGCCGGGATTGATGCGCACCTTGTCGCACAAGGCAGCGGCGGCAAGCGCCGCGCGTGGGTTGAAGTGTATGTCGGCCACTAAGGGCACGTTGCAGCCCTGCTTGCGCAGCAGGTTGCGCACCATACCTATGCCCTCGGCCTCGCGCACACCTTGCGCCGTGAGCCGCACATAGTCGGCCCCGGCCTGCGCAATGCGCTGGCACTGCTCGGCACTGCGCTCGATGTCGTTGGTGTCGGTATTGGTCATCGACTGCACACGCACGGGCCAGTCGCTGCCCAGCGGCACACCGCCCACATTCACGCTCACCGTGTGACGACGACGGTAGTTAAAGGGGGTTCTGTTCATGGCTATGTTATCGGGGAATGGAAGCAATAGAAACCTAATTCACCTTGTGCTTGTAGTTGAGTTGTGCAAGGTCGCGATTGGCGCGCTGGATTTTCTCGCCGAGGGTGGCTTTGTGTTTCGCCACTTGCGCGGCCACCGCAGGGTCGGCCAGTGCAAGTATCTGCGCGGCAAGGATGGCGGCATTCTGGGCGGCATTCACGCCCACGGTGGCCACGGGAATGCCCGGAGGCATCTGGACAATACTCAGCAGGGCATCCAGGCCGTCGAGCATGCCCTTGATGGGCACCCCGATGACGGGCAGCGTGGTGTTGGCGGCAATCACGCCTGGCAGCGCGGCAGACATGCCGGCAGCGGCAATAATCACCCTCACTCCCCTGCCCTGCGCCTCGCGGGCAAATTGCTCAACAGCCGCCGGCGTGCGATGGGCCGAGAGGGCATTCACTTCAAACTCAATGCCGTGGTCGTCGAGCCACTGGCAAGCTTTTTCCATAACGGGCAGGTCGCTGGTGCTGCCCATGATAATGCTAATCATATCTTTTGAGATTCGAGATGCGGGTTATCCGAATAATTTCATCATCAGTGTCACGCAGATGTAGCCATTGGCGAAACCAGCGAGCACCTGGAGCAGGGTGTGCCGCTTGAGAGCCAAGCGCGACGTGCCCAGAAAGCCTGCAAGCAAGATAGTGAGGCTCAACAACCAAAACAGGTTGAACGCACTCAAGCCTTGAACATGCAACTGGTAGAGCAGTGCCACCACACCGCCAATGCCCGTCGTGTGCGCACTGATTTTCCAGATCAGGTTCACCAGCAGAGCCACGGCACAAGCCAGCGTGCCTCCGGCCATAAACATCGTGAACCACGCCGGGCAATGAATGTGGTTGAGATAGGTGGTGGCTCCCAAATAGCAAACCACCGTGCAGGCGTAGGGCAGCAAACGCTCACGGCGCTTGTCGAGACGCTTGTCGCTGATAATGCCAAAATGGTGCAACACGCCAATGACCAGCACTGGCAACACGCAGGTGATGCCAAACACCATCATCAGCACAGCGATGCGTGTGCCCATCGGCAGCAGGCACATCACCGAAGTCCACAGCACAAACAGCACGCCATAGGACGGCATAAACAATGGGCTGAGCAACGTTGAGAAAAAACGAGCCGACCCAGCTATCAGGCGATTGAATGAATACTTGCTTAACATCTTGTGGAGTGGTTAGACCGCGCTTTGTGCCAGCAGACCGCTGCGCCAGCAGGCTTGGTTGTCAATTCCCAGTTCGTGGTTCACAATCCTGGCCCTCGCATTAATGCACCGCCTTGCGCATGGCGGCCTTGGGAATGCCGGCCGCGTCGCGGTACTTGCCAATCGTACGGCGCGCCACCTCGTAGCCTTGCTGCCGCAGCAGGTCGCAGAGTTGTGCGTCGGTAAACGGCTCTTGCTTGTTCTCGCCATCAACCACACGGCGCAGGGCTTCCTTGATTTCGGTTGTTGACACGCCATTGATGCCCTCCGAGAAGAAAAAGCGCAGCGGCTTGATGCCCCACTGGGTATCGACATATTTATTGGCCATGGCCCGCGAAATGACCGACACATCGCGTCCCACGGCATCTGCAATGTTCTGCAATGTCATGGGCTTGAGGTCGGCCGTGTCGCCGGTAAAGAAGAACTCGCGCTGTCGGCGGCAAATCTCGCGCATGCACTCGAAGAGCGTTGTTTTTCTCATCTTGAGAAGATTCAAGTACCCCTTAGCGCGGTTGTAACCATCGCGCACGATGCGCATTTGGTTCTGAGCCCGGCTGGTGACGGGCGGCCGGCGCTCAAAATCGGCGTTCAAGCGTTCGTAGGTTTCAGCAATGGAGAGTTCGGGAATGCGGTTATTGAGAGTGACGGTGAGCGTGTCGCCATTGATGGCAACATTGAAATCAGGGGTGATTTGCTGGCTGTGCTCCTCGCTGCGCCCACTGGAGTAGGCACTGCCCGGCTTGGGGTTCAGGGCGAGAATCACCTCCTTCACAACCCTTGTGACCTCTTCCCGGCTCACCTTGAGGCTATCAGAGATGTCGTCGTAGCGCTTGCGGGAGAAGTCGTCGAAACAAGTGTCGATAACGCTGTAGGCCAGGCGTGCATCCTCGCCTGCCATGCGCTGCAACTGCAAGAGCAGGCAGTCGCGCAGGTTGAATGCCGCAATGCCCGGTGGGTCGAGGCGGCGCACCACGGCAAGGACACGCTCCACCTCGTGTGTCTCGGTTTCCTCGCCTTCGTTAAACGTGAGGTCGTCGGCAATAGAACGTGCACTGCGCGACAAATAACCGTTCCCATCAAGGTTTCCGATGATGTTGCGAGCAATCAACTCGTCTTTGGGCGAAAGTCGCCGCTCGCTCAGCTGCTCGAGCAGGTAATCTTGCAGCGAAATCTCGTTGACCACTTCGGGCACATAGCCACGCTCGTCATCGGAGCCACGGCGCGGAAACCACAGGGCACTGGGCGGGATGTCCTCCTCGTCAGCGTAGTCGTTGCGCTGAATGACCTCGGCAGTCTCGGATTCACGGCCGTCCTCGGTGCGGCGGTTCACGTCGTTGTCCTCGACGGCGGCCTCCAGTGCCGGGTTGCTGTCGAGCTGGTTCTGTACCTCGGCAGCCATCTCGTTGACATCCATCTCGAGCAGCCTCCCTAATTCGCGCTGGAGCTGCTTCGACTTGGTCGCAATCTCAATCTTTGTTGTTGTCTTGTTTGCCACGGCTGATGATTTTTTTGCAAAAATAATACTTAATCTTGAAATCAGCAAAAAAAAGTGCGGCAATCGCTGTGCGTGCAGAGCAGGCAAACACTTCGGGCGTCTTTCAACGATTGTTGAAAGACGCCCGAAGTCGCTAACATGATGTATAGAGCCTTACTCTTCGGTAGCGGCGGGCTGTTCGGCCGGTGTGTCGGCCGACTTCTTACCCGAGCGGCGGCTGCGACGTGTTGTTTTGCGCGTCGAGGCAGCTCCCTTCTCCTTGGCCTCGAGCAGCGGCTCGTTGTAGTCCACCAGCTCGATGAAGCAGGTCTTGGCGTTGTCGCCCAAACGGTTTCCGAGCTTGAGGATGCGCGTGTATCCACCCGGACGGTCGGCAATCTTTTGAGCCACGTTCTGGAAGAGTTCCTTCACGGCCTCCTTGTTCTGGAGGTAGCTGAACACCACACGGCGCGAGGCCGTGCTGTCGTCCTTAGCCCGGTTGATAATGGGCTCGGCATACATACGGAGCGCCTTGGCCTTTGGCAATGTGGTCACAATGCGCTTGTGAAGAATCAGCGAGCAGGTCATGTTGCGCAACATGGCATGACGGTGCGCACTCTTGCGGCTCAGGTGATTGAATTTCTTATTATGTCTCATTGAAAATTAATCTTTATCAAGTTTATACTTTGAAATGTCCATTCCAAACGAAAGCCCCAACGAGGACAAGAGGTCCTCGAGTTCGCTGAGCGACTTCTTGCCGAAGTTGCGGAACTTGAGCAAGTCGGTCTTGTTGAAGACAACAAGTTCGGCCAGCGTTTCCACCTCGGCCGATTTGAGGCAGTTAAGTGCACGCACCGAGAGATCCATGTCAATGAGCTTGCCCTTGAGCAACTGGCGCATGTGAAGCACTTCCTCGTCAAATTCCTCATTTTGGTCATCGACAGTGGTGTCGAGCGCAATCTTCTCGTCGGAGAAGAGCATGAAATGCTGAATGAGGATTTTTGCTGCCTCCTTGAGTGCGTCCTTGGGGTGAATCGAGCCATCGGTGGTGATTTCGAGCACGAGTTTCTCGTAGTCGGTCTTCTGCTCCACGCGGAAATCCTCACGCTCCATTTTCACGTTGATGATTGGCGTGTAGATGGAGTCAATGGCCAGGACGCCCTCGGGGGCGTTGGGGTTCATCATACGATTCTCCTCGGCAGGCACATAGCCTCGACCCTTGTTGATTGACAGTTCGATTTGAAAACTGGCAGCCGGGTCGATGTGGCAGATTTCCAGGTCGGGGTTGAGAACTTCAAACCCGCTGAGCACCTTGCCAATGTCGCCAGCCTTGAACACCTCCTGGCCCGAAACCTTGACAACGGCTTTCTCGGTGTCGGTGTCCTCGACGATGCGTTTCAGGCGCACCTGCTTGAGGTTGAGGATGATTCTCGACACGTCTTCCTTCACGCCTGGCACGGTGCCGAACTCGTGGCTCACACCGTCGATGCGGAAGTTGAAGATGGCATAGCCTTCGAGGCCGCTGAGCAGGATTCGGCGCAATGCGTTGCCAATCGTCACCGCATAGCCGGGTTCCAACGGGCGGAACTCGAATTTCCCAAAGGTGTTGTCGGATTCCAACATCAACACTTTGTCGGGTTTCTGAAATGCTAAGATAGCCATGGAAGTGAAAATTTACTGTTTAGAATACAACTCGACAATCAACTGTTCCTTGATGTTTTCGGGAATGTCTTCGCGCTGTGGCAGGTGCAGGAGCTTTCCGCCCTTGACGTTCTCGTCCCACTCAATCCAGGGGTACTTGCTGTGATTGAAGCCTGCAAGAGCGTCTTGAATCACCTCGAGCGACTTGGACTTCTCGCGCACAGCCACCACTTGTCCGGGAACAACGCGATACGAGGCAATGTTCACCACGTCGCCGTTGACGGTGATGTGACGGTGGAGCACCAGCTGGCGTGCAGCGGCACGGGTGGGAGCGATGCCCAAACGGTAAACCACGTTGTCGAGACGCTGCTCAAGGAGCTGCAGGAGCACCTCGCCGGTAACACCCTTCATCGAGGAAGCCTTCTCAAAGAGGTTGCGGAACTGGCGCTCAAGCACGCCATAGGTGTACTTGGCTTTCTGCTTCTCACGAAGCTGGAGTGCATACTCCGATTGTTTTCTTCTTCTGTTGGCGCCATGCTGGCCGGGAGGATAGTTCTTCCGTGCTAACACCTTGTCTTCACCGTAGATGGGTTCACCCAGCTTGCGCGCAATCTTAGACTTTGGACCGGTATATCTAGCCATTTTTCTAATTAAATTAAAGTTGAAGTGATGTCAGGAATCACTGATAGTGCAGCCGCGATTGCAGAGAGGTTGGAAAGTTGCAATCCAAATCACTATACGGGACTCGTTGAAAAAATAAATAACGAAATCAGGAAAGCAAGAGGCTTAGACCCTTCTTCTCTTCGGGGGTCGGCACCCGTTGTGGGGGAGCGGGGTGACATCGATGATCTCGGTGACAGCGATGCCAGCACCATGAATGGTGCGGATTGCCGATTCGCGTCCGTTGCCAGGTCCCTTGACGTAGGCCTTGACCTTGCGGAGTCCGAGGTCGTAGGCCACCTTGGCACAATCCTGAGCTGCCATCTGAGCGGCATAGGGCGTGTTCTTCTTGCTGCCACGGAACCCCATCTTGCCGGCCGACGACCAGGAAATTACCTGTCCCTCGCTGTTGGCGAGGCACACAATGATGTTGTTGAAAGAGGAGTGGACATGGAGCTGCCCTACGCCGTCAACCTTAACGACTCTCTTCTTAGCTGCGACTGTCTTTTTTGCCATACTTTAATCTTATTTAGTAGCTTTCTTCTTGTTAGCAACAGTTTTCTTGCGTCCCTTGCGCGTGCGAGCGTTGTTCTTGGTGCTCTGTCCGCGCACGGGAAGCCCGATGCGATGACGGATGCCGCGGTAGCAACCGATGTCCATGAGACGCTTGATGTTCATCTGCACCTCGCTGCGCAAGTCACCCTCGACCTTGTAGTCGTTGGAAATCACCTCGCGCACCTTGGCGGCCTCGCTGTCGGTCCAGTCCTTCACTTTCGTGTCCTCGCTGACACCGGCCTTTTCCAGAATCTTTGCGGCGGAGCTGCGACCAATACCATAGATGTAGGTCAGGGCAATCACGCCACGCTTGTTTTGGGGTAAGTCAACACCCACAATTCGAATTGCCATATGTATTACTCTAAATTTTTATGCAAAATTAATCAATAAAACGTATACTCAACCCTGACGCATTTTAAACTTGGGGTTCTTTTTGTTTATCACGTACAAGCGTCCTTTGCGGCGGACAATCTTGCAGTCGGCCGAGCGCTTTTTGATTGATGCTCTTACTTTCATGTCTGTTGAATCTTTATTGCGCTGATTCCAGCACTTTATAAATTATTTGTATCGGAATGAGATACGCCCCTTGGTCAGGTCGTAGGGCGACATTTCCACCCTAACCTTGTCGCCGGGCAGAATCTTGATGTAGTGCATGCGCATCTTGCCGCTGATGTGAGCGATGATTGGATGCCCATTCTCGAGTTCGACACGGAACATGGCGTTGGACAACGCCTCAACAATCGTCCCGTCAAATTCAATTGCGTTCTGTTTTGCCATATTTAAGGTACTGTTAAGAGATTATTTCAGATGAAACGGTCGCCGAGCACCTCCTGAATGTAATCAAACGAGGAGAGGATGTCGGGCTTGCCGTGATGCACGGCAATGGAGTGCTCGAAGTGGGCACTGGGCTTGCGGTCTCGGGTGCGGCAAGTCCAGCCGTCGGCCTCGGTGACAATGTTCTTGCTGCCCATGTTTATCATCGGCTCGATGGCGATGCACATGCCATTGCGAATAAGCGCCCCGGTTCCGCGCCGCCCGTAGTTGGGCACTTCGGGATCCTCGTGGAGCTTGCGTCCCACACCGTGGCCGCACAACTCACGCACCACGCCGTAGCCGCGACGCTCGCAGTAGGTCTGCACGGCATTGCCGATGTCACCAATGCGATTGCCCGGAACGGCTTTTTCGATGCCGACGTACAGGCTCTCCTTGGTCGTGCGCAGCAAGGCCAACACCTCATCGCTCACTTCTCCCACACAAAATGTGTAGGTCGAGTCGCCATTGAAACCAGCCTTGGTAACGGCGCCACAGTCCACCGACACAATGTCGCCCTCGCGAAGCGCGTAGTTTGACGGAATGCCGTGCACCACGTTCTCGTTAACCGAGATGCACACCGACGCCGGGAAGCCGTATAGCCCCAGAAAGCCCGGCACACAATCCTGCGAGCGGATGTAGTCGTCGGCCACCTGGTTGAGCTTGCGCGTGGTCACCCCGGGTGCCACGTGCTTGGCCACTTCGGCCAGCGTGCGTGCCACCACGAGGTTTGCCTCACGCAGCAACTCAATCTCTTCGTCGGTCTTGAGATAAATCATGCTGTAATCTCCTTCAATATCCGAAACACATCAATGTGCGCGTCCCTTGAGCTTGCCCGACTTCATGAGGCCATCGTAGTGGTGCATCATCAAGTGGGTCTCAATCTGCTGGAGCGTGTCGAGCACCACACCCACGATAATCAGCAGCGAGGTGCCGCCAAAGAACTGGGCGAACTGCTGGTTCACACCGAAGAAACGCGCAAAGGCGGGAAGAATGGCCACAATGCCCAGGAAGATAGAACCGGGCAGCGTGATGCGCGACATGATGCTGTCGAGATACTCCTCGGTCTTTTTGCCGGGCTTAATGCCGGGAATGAAACCGCTGTTCTTCTTCATCTGCTCGGCCATGTCCTTGGGGCGGACAGTGATAGCCGTGTAGAAATAGGTAAAAGCGAGAATCATCAGGAAATAGACAAAGTTGTACCAGAACCCGTTCATGTCGCTGAACGTGGCGGCAAAGCCGCTCCAGAAACCACCCTCGGAGCCACGTGCGCCGAAACCGGCGAGCGTGATGGGAATGAACATCAACGCCTGGGCAAAGATGATAGGCATCACATTTGCGGCATTGACCTTCAGGGGGATGTACTGGCGTGCACCGCCATACTGCTTGTTGCCGACGATGCGCTTGGCATACTGTACAGGCACCTTGCGCGTGCCCTGCACGAGCATCACGGCACCGGCGGTGACGGCAAACAGAATCACAATCTCAACCAGGAACATCACCAAGCCACCCTGGGCCGTGTTCAAACGGCCGGTGAACTCCTGCACCAGTGCGCCAGGGAAACGGGCGATGATACCCACCAGAATGATGATCGAAATACCGTTGCCAATGCCCTTGTCGGTGATTTTCTCGCCGAGCCACATGATGAACATGGCACCCGCGGTGAGCACTATTGACAGGAAAATCATCATCGGCCACGAGATGCTGGCATGGCCACCGGCGGCATTCACCTGATACTGCAGGTTTACCAGATAGGCCGGAGCCTGCACGAGCAGGATGAGCACCGTGAGGTAACGCGTGTACTGATTCAGCTTCATGCGCCCACTCTCACCCTCGCGTTGCATTTTTTGGAACTGCGGGACAACCATTCCCATCAGCTGAATGACAATCGAGGCAGTGATGTAGGGCATGATGCCCAACGCGAAGATTGAAGCCTGCGAGAAAGCTCCGCCAGAGAACATGTCAAGCAGCTGCATGAGTCCACTGTTGGTAAAGCTGCGCATGGCCTCAAGATCCTGCGGGCTGATTCCCGGCAGGACAATGAAACATCCCAGCCGGTAGATAAGCACAAACAGGAAAGTGATTGTCAAGCGGCGGCGCAACTCTTCAATCTTCCAGATGTTTTTAAGTGTTTGAATGAGTTTCATCAGACTTAAACTTTAGTGATTTGACCACCGGCAGCGGTGATAATCTCTTCGGCTTTCTTGCTGAAGGCATGTGCCTCGACATCGATTTTGCGCGAGAGCTCGCCCATGCCGAGCACCTTCACCAGCTGCTTGCTTCGCACGAGCCCGGCGTTGACGAGATCGGCAACGGTGACCTTCTCCAAGCCGGCTTTCTCGGCAAGAGCGTCAATGGTCATGATGTTGACTGCCTTGTACTCAACGCGGTTAATGTTCTTGAAGCCGTACTTGGGGAGTCGGCGCTGGAGAGGCATCTGTCCGCCCTCAAAACCGATTTTCTGCTTGTAGCCCGAGCGCGACTTGGCGCCCTTGTGACCACGTGTGGACGTACCGCCCTTGCCCGAACCGGGACCGCGACCGATGCGACGTTTCTTCTTGTTTGAACCGACTGCGGGATGTAAGTTATGTAATTCCATAATCGTGTTATAGTTTTAATCATTCAACGACCTCGGTCACTTCGACGAGATGCCTCACTTTGAATACCCTGCCCATGATAGCGGGCGTGTTCTCGTGCACGACCACCTGGTTCAATTTCTTGAGCCCGAGTGCGTCGAGCGTGCGCTTCTGGCGCTCGGGGCGCCCGATGCGGCTTTTCACTTGCTTAATCTGTATCTTAGCCATAATGTAAATCGCTGTTATCCGTTAAACACCTTTTCGAGGGTCACGCCGCGGTACTTTGCCACAGTGAAGGGGTCGCGCATCTCGGAGAGGCCCTTGAGCGTGGCCTTGACCAGGTTGTGGGGGTTGGACGAGCCCTTGGACTTACAAATCACATCGGTGACACCAATGCTCTCGAACACGGCACGCATAGCGCCACCGGCCTTCACACCGGTACCGGGCGTTGCGGGCATCATGATCACCCGGCTGCCGCCAAACTTGGAAACTTGCTCGTGGGGGATAGTGCCTTTGTACACGGGCACCTTCATCAGGTTCTTCTTGGCCATCTCCACGCCCTTGGCAATAGCTGTGGTGACCTCGTTGGCCTTTCCCAGGCCATAGCCAATCACACCATTGCCGTCGCCAACAACAACGATGGCAGCAAAAGTGAATGTGCGACCACCCTTGGTCAACTTGGTGGTGCGGTTGATGGCCACCAGGCGATCCTTCAGCTCGATGTCGCTTGCAATCTTAACTCTGTTATTCTTATTAAGCATGTCGTTTAAAATTTAAGGCCGCCTTTGCGAGCGCCGTCAGCCAATGATTTGATTCTACCATGGAACAGGAATCCGTTGCGGTCAAACACGACGGTGTCGATGCCAGCCTCGAGGGCTTTCTTGGCCACCAGCTCGCCCACCTGAGCGGCGATTTCACACTTCGTACCCTTGTCGATGCCTTTCGAGGAGGCGCTCACGAGGGTGTGGCCAGCCTGGTCGTCGACGAGCTGGGCATAGATTTGCTTGTTGCTCCGGAACACACACAGGCGGGGACGCTGTGGGGTGCCGCTGATGCGACCGCGGATGCGGGCCTTGATTTTATTACGTCTTTCAATCTTAGAAACCATGATGTTAACTTATTTATTTGGCAGCAGCCGTTTTACCAGACTTGCGGCGAATGACCTCGCCGACAAACTTAATCCCCTTGCCCTTGTAGGGTTCGGGCTTGCGGAACGAGCGGATTTTGGCGCAAATTTGCCCCAGGAGCTGCTTGTCGCAGGATTCGAGGGTGATGAGCGGGTTCTTGTTGCGCTCGGTCTTGGCCTCAACCTTCACCTCGGGCGGCATCTGCATGATAATCATGTGGGAATAGCCCAGGGTGAGCTCAAGGTTCTGCCCCTTGCTCTCGGCCTTGTAACCGACACCAACGATTTCCAGCTCCTTCTTGAAGCCAGTGCTCACGCCAACGACCATGTTGTTGATCAAAGCGCGGTAGAGGCCGTGCTGCGCGCGCGATTCGCGCTGGTCGTCGGGACGCGACACCGTCACATGGCCATCGGCCACCTCGACGGTGATGTTGGGGTTGACTGCTTGTTTGAGTTCGCCCTTGGGACCCTTCACGGTCAGGACGTTGTCTTTCATCTCGATGGTTACGCCAGCGGGTAACGCGATAGGTAATTTACCAATTCTTGACATATTGTGTACCCTCCTTCCTTTTAATAAACGTAACACAAAACTTCGCCGCCGATTTTCTCGGCCACGGCCTGCTTGTTGGTCATCACACCCTTCGAGGTCGACAGGATGGCGATGCCCAGTCCGTTGAGCACACGGGGCATGTCCTTGTAGCCGGTGTACTGGCGCAATCCCGGACGCGACACACGGGTGAGGCACTTGATGGCATTCACCTTGTCGACGGGATCATACTTGAGGGCGATTTTGATGGCGCCCGAGGGGGTGTCGTTCTCGACAAACTTGTAGTTGAGAATGTAACCCTGGTCGAAGAGAATCTTGGTGATCTCTTTCTTGATTTTAGAAGAAGGGATTTCAACGACACGGTGCTGTGCCTTGATCGCATTCCTCAATCTGGTCAGATAATCTGCAATAGGATCTGTCATTGTTGTTTTGTTTAAATTGATTCGGAGTCGGCGCGACACGGTGCGCCTCCCGAACAATATTTAATACTTAGAAAAAATCATAATCACGCCTGGCACGAGGCCGGGCACTGTGCTGCAATCTAATCACCAGCTTGCTTTCTTCACGCCGGGGATAAGTCCGTTGGAAGCCAGTTCGCGGAAGTCGATGCGCGAGATGCCAAACTGCCTCATGTATCCCTTGGGACGTCCCGAGATTTTGCAGCGGTTGTGCAGGCGCACAGGCGAAGCGTTCTTGGGCAGTGCTTGCAGAGCCTCGTAGTCGCCGGCCTTCTTGAGCTCGGCGCGCTTTGCGGCGTACTTAGCAACGAGTTTCAACCTCTTGGCCTGGCGGGCCTTCATCGATTCTTTTGCCATAGTAACAATGTGGAATTATTTGTTGTTAAACGGTAGTCCGAACTCCTTGAGCAGGGCGTATCCCTCCTCGTCGGTGCGTGCGGTGGTGACAAAGGTGATGTTCATACCCGACATCCTCGTCACGGTGTCGATGTTGATCTCGGGGAAGATGATCTGCTCCGAGATGCCCACGGTGTAGTTTCCTCGTCCGTCGAGCTTTCCGCTGATGCCCTTGAAGTCGCGGATGCGGGGCAGTGCGATGCGGATAAAGCGCTCCATGAACTCGTACATGCGGTCGCGGCGCAGGGTCACACGGGCGCCGATAGGCATTTTCTTGCGCACCTTGAAGTTGGAGATATCCTTCTTCGAGAGCGTCTGCACAGCCTTTTGGCCCGTGATGGCGGTGAGCTCGTTGATCGCGGTCTCAATGATTTTCTTGTCTTGGGTGGCGTCACCCAGTCCCTCGTTGAGGACAATTTTCGTGAGACGCGGAATCTGCATGGGGCTGGAGTAGTTGAACTGCTTCATCAGCGCCGGTGCAATTACCTCGTCGTATTTTTTCTTGAGCGTTGTCATTACTTGATCTCCTCTCCTGATTTTTTAGAATAACGTACTTTCTTGCCATTCTCGTCGCGCTTGTAACCAACGCGAGTGGGCTTCTTGGTTTTGGGATCAAGCACATTCAGGTTGCTCATGTGAATGGGTGCCTCCATTTCGATGAGTCCTCCCTGAGGGTGCTGTGCGCTGGGCTTGGTGGCCTTCTTGACCATGTTGATGCCCTCGACGATGGCGCGTCCCTTCTTCCTGTCGATGCTGAGCACGCGACCAGTCTTGCCCTTGTCCTCGCCAGCAAGCACATAGACGGTGTCGTCTTTCTTGATGTGTAACTTAGCCATTACGGTAGTGTAAAATTAATGGTTGATGATTAAAGCACCTCGGGTGCGAGCGAGACAATCTTCATGTTGGTGGCTCGCAGCTCTCTTGCCACGGGGCCGAAGATGCGCGTTCCTCGCAACTCGCCGGCGGGGTTGAGGAGCACGCAAGCGTTGTCGTCGAAACGGATGTATGAGCCGTCGGCACGGCGAATCTCCTTCTTGGTGCGCACGATGATGGCGCGGGAGACGGTGCCTTTCTTAACGTCCGAGGCGGGAACCGCGTTCTTGACGGTGACAACGATGGTGTCGCCCACGGTGGCATAGCGGCGGCCAGTGCCTCCGAGCACGCGGATGCAGAGCACCTCGCGGGCTCCGCTGTTGTCGGCCACGTTCAGTCTTGATTCAGTCTGTATCATAACTTCTTATTACTTCGCTTTTTCGATGATTTCTACTAGTCTCCATCTCTTGGTCTTGCTCAGCGGACGGGTTTCCATCAGGCGCACGGTGTCGCCGATGTTGCACTCGTTCTTCTCATCGTGGGCATGGTACTTTTTCGTCTTGTTGACGAACTTGCCGTAGATGGGGTGTTTCTCCTTCCACTTGACGGTCACAGTGATGGTCTTGTCACCCTTGTTGCTGGAAACAACCCCAATCCTCTCTTTTCTCAAATTTCTCTTTTCCATAGTCACTTGGAGTTACTTAATTTCAGTTCACGGGCGCGAATCTCAGTCTTGATGCGTGCAATCATGCGGCGGTCGGCCGTAATCTTGGCGGGGTTGTCGAGCGGTGAGATGGCGTGCTGCATTCGTTCTTGCTGGTACTCGGCCTGTGCGGCATAGAGGCGGTCAAGCAATTCCTTGTCGGTCAGCTCCTTGATGTTTTCTTTCTTCATAGTAGTGTGATTTTAGTAAAATTACACATTCTGCGAGGGGTCATAATCACGTCTGACGACAAACTTGGTGGTGACGGGGAGCTTCTGTGCAGCCAGGCGCAGGGCCTCCTTGGCGATTTCAAAGCTCACGCCGTCAACCTCAAGGAGGATGCGTCCGGGGTGCACGGGAGCGACATACCCGGCGACATCGCCCTTACCTTTACCCATACGCACATCGGCGGGCTTGCGGGTGTAGGGCTTGTCGGGGAAGATGCGCAACCACACCTGTCCCTCGCGCTGCATATAGCGCGTGACGGCCACACGTGCGGCCTCGATCTGCCGGGCGGTGATCCACTTCGACTCCAGGGTCTTGATGCCGAATGAGCCAAACGCGAGCTGGTTGCCGCGCTTGCTGTACTGGCGGGGATGGCCGTCCGACGGTCTTCTGTATCTGAGTCTCTTAGGCTGTAACATTGTTCTGTAAAATGTTTCTTAGTTGTTCAACGATTGTTGTTCTTCTTGTTGCGGAAGCCGCCGCGGCGCTCGCCGCGTCCGGGGCGCTCGCCACGGGCGCCACCGGCGTTGCTGCCGGCAAAGTTGGGCGCGAGGTCGCGCTTGCCGTACACCTCACCGCGGCAAATCCAGACCTTGACGCCGATGAGTCCCACCTTGGTCAGTGCGGGCACAAGGGCGTAGTCGATGTCGGCGCGCAGGGTATGCAGCGGGGTGCGGCCCTCCTTGAACATCTCGGAACGTGCCATCTCGGCACCGTTCAGACGTCCGTTCACCTGAATCTTGATGCCCTCGGCTCCGGCGCGGATGGTGGAGGCGATGGCCATCTTGGCAGCGCGGCGGTATGCCACCTTGCCCTCGATTTGGCGGGCAATGTTGGCTGCCACAATCTGGGCGTCGAGCTCGGGACGCTTCACCTCGTAGATGTTGATTTGCACATCCTTGCTGGTGAGTTTCTTGAGCTCTTCCTTGAGCTTGTCAACATCCTGGCCGCCCTTGCCGATAATCATGCCGGGACGGGCAGTGCACACGGTGATGGTGACCAGCTTGAGGGTGCGCTCAATCACGATGCGCGAGACACTGGCCTTGGCCAGACGCACATTGAGATACTTGCGGATTTTGCTGTCCTCGAGCAGAGTATCTCCATAATTCTTACCGCCGAACCAGCTGGAATCCCAGCCGCGGACGATACCTAAACGATTGCTGATTGGATTTACTTTCTGTCCCATATCTCAAAGTTAAGCGTCATTAGTATTAAAAGTGTCCACCACCACGGTCACGTGGTTCGAGCGCTTGCGGATGCGGTAGGCGCGTCCCTGTGGAGCGGGGCGAAGCCGCTTGAGGGTTGCCCCGGGGTCAACGGTGATGGTCTTGATGTAGAGCTGGCCGCTCTCGGCCTTCTGGCCGTTCTTCTGCTCCCAGTTGGCGATGGCCGTCTTGAGGAGCTTCTCGACGTCGGCAGCTGCCGCCTTGTTGGAGAAATGGAGCAGGCCCAGGGCTCTGAACACCTCCACACCGCGCACCATGTCGGCGACATAGCGCATCTTGCGGGGCGAGCTGGGCACGTTGCGCAACTTGGCGAAGCTCACGTCGCGACGTGCCGCCTTCTTCAAGTTAGCTGATTCTCTTTTTCTTTTTCCCATTGTATTTTAATTCTTTTTTGTCAGTGAAATTATCTTCGCAGGCTGGCTCACTTGTTGTTGCCGCTGTGGCCCCGGAAAGTGCGGGTGGGAGCGAACTCGCCCAGCTTGTGGCCCACCATGTTCTCGGTGACGTAGACGGGAATGAACTTGTTGCCGTTGTGGACGGCGAAAGTGTGTCCAACGAAGTCGGGCGAGATCATCGAGGCTCTCGACCAGGTCTTGATCACCTCTTTCTTGCGGGTGCCCTCATTCATGGCAACGACCTTCTTCTCGAGCTTCACGCTGATGAACGGGCCTTTTTTTAACGAACGACTCATAATTCAGTGTTTAATCAAATTACTTCTTTCTTCTCTCGATAATGTATTTCGAAGACTGCTTCTTGGGCTTGCGCGTCTTCAGACCCTTGGCATAGATGCCATTGCGTGAGCGCGGGTGTCCGCCGCTCTGGCGTCCTTCGCCACCGCCCATGGGGTGGTCAACGGGGTTCATCACCACGCCGCGGTTGTGCGGGCGGCGTCCGAGCCAGCGCGAGCGCCCGGCCTTGCCGCTCTGCTCGAGGGCGTGGTCGCTGTTGCCCACCACACCCACAGTGGCGCGGCAGGTGGCCAGAATCTTGCGCGTTTCTCCCGAAGGTAATTTGACGATGGCGTAGTTTCCCTCACGGGAAACGAGCTGGGCAAACGTGCCGGCACTGCGTGCCATGCAGGCGCCCTGCCCGGGCCGCAACTCGATGTTGTGAATTAAAGTACCAACAGGAATCTTGTTCAGTGGGAGCGCGTTTCCCAGCTCGGGGGCCACGTTCTCACCGCTTTCCACCATCATGCCCACGGTGAGGCCGTTGGGTGCGATGATGTAAGCCTTGAAACCATCCACGTAGTAAAGCAGCGCAATGCGTGCCGACCGGTTGGGGTCGTACTCGATAGACTTCACACGTGCAGGTACACCGTCGTGATTTCTCTTGAAGTCGATCAAGCGGTATTTGCGCTTGTGGCCGCCGCCACGGTAACGAACGGTGAGGTGCCCCTCGTTGTTGCGGCCGCCGGTGCTGTGCTTACCGACCGTAAGAGACTTTTCTGGTACGCGAGCAGTGATTTCCTCAAAAGTACCAATAATCTTGTGTCTTTGCCCCGGTGTTGTGGGCTTCAATTTTCTTACTGCCATTGTAGTTTATTAAAGATTGCTGTAGAAATCAATAGTGTCACCCTCGGCAATAGTGACGACGGCTTTCTTGAAAGCCGACTGCTTGCCACGCAGGATGCCCGTGCGGGTGTAGCGCTGCTTGCGCTTGCCGCTGTAGTTCATCGTGTTCACTTCCAAGACCTTCACGCCGTAGGTTTTCTCCACGGCATCCTTGATCTGGAACTTGTTGGCCTCGGGAGAAACCCTGAACGTGTAGCGGCCGCCTGCCTGGCTGATGGCATTGGCCTTCTCGGTCACGATAGGAATAATGTCAATCATAATCTTCAGTTCCTCCTTTTTCTTTTACTTTAAGTTGTTAAGCACATCGACACTGCCAGCGGTAACAACAATCATTCTGTTGTCCAAAACAGAGTAGGTGTTGATATCGCAGGCAGAAATCACCCGAGCGTTGGGCAAATTACGAGCCGACAAAATTACATTCATATTCACACCTGGCAAAACGAGCAGGAACTTTACGCCCTCAATTTTGAGATTTTTAGTAATATTTACCATCTCTTTGGTCTTGGGGGCGGCGAAATCGAAGTCCTCGACCACCATAATCTGTCCGTTCTGGGCCTTGTAGGTGAGCGCCGAGCGGCGTGCCAGGGCCTTGGTTTTCTTGTTCAGCTTGAAGCTGTAGTTGCGCGGGCGCGGGCCAAACACGCGGCCACCGCCTCTGAACAACGGCGAGTTGATGTCGCCATGGCGTGCGCCGCCGCCGCCCTTCTGGCGTCCGAGCTTCTTGGTCGAGCCCGACACTTCGCTTCTCTCCTTGGCTTTGTGCGTGCCCTGGCGCTGGTTGGCCAGATACTGCTTCACGGCGAGGTACACCACGTGCTCGTTGGGCTCGGGGATGGCGAAAATGGCATCGTTCAGCTCAACGGTCTTGCCCGTTTCCTCGCCCTTGATGTTATAGACTGGGAGTTTCATTACTTTTCAATTAAAACGATTGAACCTTTCGAGCCGGGAACCGAGCCCTTGACAACGAGGACGTTGTTCTCCGGCAGAACTTTGATCACTTGAAGATTTTGCACGGTGCAGCGCTCGTTGCCCATCTGTCCGGCCATGCGCATTCCCTTGAACACCTTGGCGGGATAGGAGCAGGCGCCGATGGAGCCGGGTGCGCGCAGGCGGTCGTCCTGACCGTGCGTGCGCTGTCCCACGCCGCCAAAGCCATGGCGCTTCACAACGCCCTGGAAACCCTTACCCTTCGACTTGCCGACAACATCGACAAAGTCGCCCTCGGCAAACAACTCGACGGTGATGGTGTCACCGGCCTGGTGTTGCTGCTCAAAACTCTTGAACTCGGCCAAGTAGCGCTGTGGCTTCACCCCGGCTTTGCGGAAGTGTCCGGCCATGGGCTGCGTGGTGTGCTTGTCCTTCTTCTCCTGGAAGCCAAGCTGCAATGCCTCATAGCCATCGGTCTTCGCGGTCTTCACCTGAGTGACAACACAAGGACCTGCTTCGATAACAGTGCACGGCACGTTCTTGCCGTCGGCACTGAACACGGATGTCATTCCGATTTTCTTTCCAATTAATCCTGGCATTTCTCTAAATGTTTTGGTTGGTGAATAAATGATTCGTCACGTCGCAAGGCTGTACTACACCTTGATCTCGACTTCCACGCCGCTGGGCAGCTCAAGCTTCATGAGTGCCTCGACGGTCTTGGCCGTGGAGCTGTAGATGTCGATCAGGCGCTTGAACGCCGAGAGCTGGAACTGCTCGCGCGACTTCTTGTTGACGAATGTGGAACGGTTCACAGTGAAGATGCGCTTGTGCGTGGGCAGGGGGATAGGGCCGCTCACCACAGCGCCGGTTGACTTCACGGTTCTCACAATCTTCTCGGCCGACTTGTCGACCAAGTTGTGATCGTAAGATTTCAGTTTGATTCTAATTTTTTGGCTCATATTTGTTTTAATAGAAAAATTATTTCAGTAATTCAACCCGCCCCTGGCACTCGGTGAGCACTTTCTCGGCAATGGCACGGCTCATCACCGTGTAGTGCGAGAACGACATCGTGCTTGTTGCGCGCCCACTGGTGATGGTGCGCAGGGCGGTCACATAGCCGAACATCTCGGCGAGCGGCGCGGCGGCCTTGATGATGCGCGCCCCGCTGCGGCTGCTTTCCATGCCCTCCACTTGCCCGCGGCGCTTGTTGAGGTCGCCAATCACGTCGCCCATGTTCTCCTCGGGGGTGACCACCTCCACCTTCATGATGGGCTCGAGTAGCACCGGCGCGGCCTTGACACAGGCGTTGCGGAAAGCCTGCATCGCGCACAGCTCAAACGACAGCTGGTCGCTGTCAACCGGGTGGTACGAGCCGTCGAGCACGGTCACCTTGAGCTGCTCGACCGGGAAGCCGGCGAGCACGCCGCTGCGCATGGCGTTGCGGAAGCCTTTCTCGATGCTGGGTATGAACTCCTTGGGGATGTCGCCACCCTTGACCTCATCGACAAACTGCAGCGAGCCCTCGAAGTCGGCATCCACGGGCTCGACACGGCAGATGATGTCGGCAAACTTGCCTCGTCCGCCGGTCTGCTTCTTGAACACCTCGCGCAGCTCCACGGCCTGGCTGATGGCCTCTTTGTAGGTCACCTGCGGGCGACCCTGGTTGCACTCCACCTTGAACTCGCGGCGCAGCCGGTCGATGATGATGTCGAGGTGCAGCTCTCCCATGCCGCGGATGATGGTCTGGCCAGTCTCCTCGTTGGTCTCCACTTGGAAAGTGGGGTCCTCCTCGGCGAGTTTCTGCAGGCCCACACCCAGACGGTCCAGGTCGTTCTGCGTCTTGGGCTCGACGGCGATGCCAATCACGGGCTCGGGGAAATCCATGGCCTCGAGCACGATGGGGTGGCTCTCGCTGCACAGGGTGTCGCCGGTGCGCACATCCTTGAAGCCCACGCCGGCGCCGATGTCGCCGCAGCCAATCACCTCCATGGGGTTCTGGTGGTTGCTGTGCATTTGGAACAGGCGCGAGATGCGCTCTTTCTTGCCCGAGCGGCTGTTGTAGACGTAGGAGCCCGAAGCGATGCTGCCCGAATAGACGCGGAAAAACACCAGCCGTCCCACATAGGGGTCGGTGGCGATTTTGAACACCAGTGCGCACATGGGCTCACTGGCCTCGGGCTTGCGGTGCACGAGCTTGTCGGGGTCGCTGGGAGCATGTCCGGTCACCTCGCTAGCGTCCTCGGGGCTGGGCAGGTAGGCGCACACTGCGTCGAGCAGGGGTTGCACGCCCTTGTTCTTGAACGAGCTGCCGCACAGCATCGGCACAATCTCCATGGCCAGGGTGGCCTTGCGCAGTGCGCGCTTGACCTCGGCCTCGGTGATGGTTGCCGGGTCGTCGAAATACTTGGCCATCAGCTCGTCGTCGAACTCGGCGACTTGCTCAAGCATCTTGTCGCGATACTCCTGTGCCTCGGCAAGGAGCTCGTCGGGGATGTCGTCGGCCTCATATTCGGCTCCCATGGTCTCATCGTGCCAGTAGAGGGCCTTCATGGCAATCAGGTCGATTACGCCGGCAAAAGTGTCCTCGGCGCCAATAGGCAGCTGTACCGGGCAGGGGTTGGCCCCCAGGATGTCGCGCAACTGGTGCCCCACCTCCAGGAAGTTGGCCCCGGCGCGGTCCATCTTGTTGACGTAGGCAATGCGGGGCACGTTGTACTTGTCGGCCTGCCGCCACACTGTCTCGCTCTGGGGTTCCACGCCGCCCACGGCGCAGAACGTGGCTATTGCCCCGTCGAGCACACGCAGCGAGCGCTCCACCTCGACGGTGAAGTCCACATGCCCGGGAGTGTCAATCAAATTGACCTTGTATTTCTCGCCATCATAGGTCCAGAAAGCGGTGGTAGCGGCCGAGGTGATGGTGATACCCCGTTCCTGCTCCTGCTCCATCCAGTCCATGGTGGCCGCACCGTCGTGCACCTCGCCGATTTTGTGTGTCAGCCCGGTGTAGTAGAGGATGCGCTCCGAGGTGGTGGTCTTCCCGGCATCGATGTGAGCCATGATGCCCAGGTTGCGCGTGTATTTCAGTTGATGGTCAGCTGCCATTACACCTTATTAATATATCGTCGTATTGCGTTTAGAAACGGAAGTGAGCGAAAGCGCGGTTAGCCTCGGCCATGCGGTGCATGTCCTCCTTGCGCTTGAACGCGCCGCCCTGCTCGTTGTAGGCATCCATGATTTCGGCAGCGAGCTTGTCGGCCATGGTCTTACCGCCACGCTTGCGTGCAAAGACGATCATGTTCTTCATCGAGATTGCCTCCTTGCGGTCGGGGCGAATCTCGGTGGGCACCTGGAAGGTGGCGCCACCCACGCGGCGGCTCTTCACCTCCACCTGCGGGGTGATTTTCTCCAGTGCCTCTTTCCAAATCTCGAGCGGGGTCTTCTCCTCGCTGCCCATCTTCTTGCCCACCAGCTCGAGGGCATTGTAGAAGATGCGGTAAGAGGTGTTCTTCTTGCCATCATACATCAGGTGGTTCACGAACTTGGTCACGCGAACTTCACCGAACTTGGGATCGGGAAGAATGATCCGTTTTTTGGGCTTAGCCTTTCTCATTGTAGTAAATCAAAAAATGTAGTTTTTGTCCGCTTGGTTGTTTTCAGCTTTGTTCTTCAACGGCCGCCTGTGGGGCCATTTACTCAACCGGTCTGAGTCCAATAAAATCAAAAACTAAGTTTAGAGTTGTTGTTTAGTTTAGTAATAAAGGTCGGTAGCGTGTCGCCGTCACTTCTTGGCAGCCTTGGGCCGCTTGGCGCCGTACTTGCTGCGTCGCTGGGTTCGTCCGGCCACGCCTGCGGTGTCGAGGGTGCCGCGCACGATGTGGTAGCGCACACCGGGAAGGTCCTTCACACGGCCGCCGCGCACCATCACGATGCTGTGCTCCTGCAGGTTGTGTCCCTCGCCGGGAATGTAGCTGTTGACTTCCTTGCCATTGGTCAGGCGCACGCGAGCCACCTTGCGCATAGCCGAGTTGGGCTTCTTGGGGGTGGTGGTGTAAACGCGCACGCACACGCCGCGCCGCTGCGGACAGGAGTCCAGGGCGGGCGACTTGCTGGTCGATTTTAACGACGTACGGCCTTTTCTTACTAATTGCTGAATGGTTGGCATCTTAGTTTTGTTTTTACTTTAGTTTTTAATTGTTGATAATCGTTGCCTTTAGGGGCTCGACACACACTCATCACTCGCTCAATCAGTCGATTAGCGCGTGATTTCATGAGTTCGGCCACAAAAAGCGGTGCAAAGTTACGAACTAATTTCCTAACAGCCAAATATTTTTGACGCTTAATCACCCCGTCGAGCCGCAGCAACACGCCTCGCAAACACCGCTGCACATCTTAAACAAGTCAAAGTCACAAGATTAGAAATTTGAAGATTTTAGAAATCACTCACATTTTTTAATCACATTTAACTCTCGGAATTTACACTCGTTGGCGCTCGCCCTTGGCTGCCCGAGGAATCATAGCCGATGGCGTGCTTTGCACGGCATTGAGGTAGCGATGCGGCACGCGGCACGCGGCCTCGGAGATTTTTATGGGAACGCTTAGGGTGTAAACCAAATCTATTTCGTAATTTTGCAGATTCAATCAACACATACTGCGATATGACAACGATGAACTGGGACCGTCTGATATGCGACAAGCGGCTTGGGCTGGAGCACTACCACGACACGAAGGGCGGGGTGCGGAGCGACTTTGAGCGCGACTACGACCGACTGGTATTCTCCTCACCGTTCCGGCGGTTGCAGAACAAGACGCAGGTGTTCCCCCTGCCGGGGAGCATCTTTGTGCACAACCGCCTCACGCACAGCCTGGAGGTGGCCTGCGTGGGCCGCTCGCTGGCGGGCGAGGTGCTGCTGCGGCTTCAGCCGCGCTACGCCGGTGAGCGCTGGGTCGGCAAGCTGGCCAACATGAGTGCCATTGTGTCGGCGGCGTGCCTGGCGCACGACCTGGGCAACCCGCCTTTCGGACACTCGGGCGAGAAAACCATCGGGGCCTACTTCAGCGAGGGTCGCGGCCTGGAGCTGCGCGGCCAGTTCACCCCGGCCCAGTGGAGCGACCTGGTGCACTTCGAGGGAAACGCCAACAGTTTCCGCACCCTGGTGCACCAGTTCAACGGTCGCCGCGCCGGCGGGTTTGCCATGACCTACAGCACGCTGGCCGCGATTGTGAAGTACCCTTTCTCGTCGGCGCAGGCCGGCAAGAAAGGCAAGTTCGGCTTTTTCACCACCGAGCGCGAGGCATTTGAGCGCATCGCCGGCGAGCTGGGCTTGCTCCGGCTGGGGCCGGAGCGCTATGCGCGCCACCCGCTGGTCTACCTGGTGGAGGCCGCCGACGACATTTGCTACCAGGTGATGGACATCGAGGACGGACACAAGCTCAAAATCATCGACACCGACGAGACGCTGCGCCTGCTGCTCTCGTTCTTCGACAGCGAGCGGCAGGCACACCTGCGCCAGATGATGGATGCCGTGGCCGACCCCAACGAGCAGGTGGCCTATCTGCGCTCGTGCATTGTGGGGTTGCTGGTGCAGGAGTGCGCAGCCACGTTTGTCGAGCACGAGGCCGAAATCATGCAAGGCAGCTTCGAGGGCAGCTTGATTGACCACATCTCGCCGCAGGCCTCCGACGGCTACCGGCGTTGCAGCGAGCTGGCCTACCAGCGGCTTTACCGCGCCGGATATGTGGTGGATGTGGACTTGGCCGGCAACCGAATCATCAACCTGCTGCTCGAGAAACTCATCGATGCCGTGCTGCATCCCGAGCGCAACTACTCGCAGCTGTTGCTCAACAAGTTTCCACAGCAGTACGATGTGCACGCCCCCACCACTTTCGAGCGCGTTCAGGCGGTGCTCGACCACATCAGCGCCATGACCGACATCTACGCCCTGAACCTCTACCGCCAGCTCGACGGCATCTCCATTCCCACCGTCTGATGGCAAGCCAAACTGACTAAACCAAATAACAATCAACGATATGCGACAAATTATCCAGCATCTCACCGACAACGACGCCTACACGTTCAGTTGCCTGTACTACATTCTTCAAAAGTACCCGCGCGCCGAGGTGGAATACACCTTTTTCGACCGCAACCACACGCGCTACCCCAAGGGCTTTGCCGCCCTGCTCCAGGAGCAGGTGGACTACATGCCCGGCGTGGTAATCACCGAGGAGGAGATTGCCTTTATGCGGCGCAAGATGTACTACCTGCCCGAGTGGTATTTCACGTTCCTGCGCGGCTACCGGTTCAGCCCCGAAGAGGTAAGCATCAACCAGGATGCCGAGGGCTACCTGGGCATTACCGTGCGCGGCAAGTGGTATTCCACCATTATATGGGAGATGGTGCTGCTGCCGTGCATCAGCGAGCTTATGCACGAGCTGCTGGGCGACATGGAGCGCTATGATGCTGTGCGCGAGGAGCAGCGCACCCGCGACAAGGCCATTCGCGCTTTGGCCGGCGGGTTGGTCATCAGCGACTTCGGCACGCGGCGCCGTTTCAATTTCGCCCACCAGGAGATGGTTGTGCGCACCTTCAAGGAGGTGGCCCAGCAGGGCTGCTACACCGACGACGACGGCATCACAAAACCGTTCACCGGCTCATTCCCCGGCACGAGCAACGTGTATTTGGCCATGAAATACGACCTCACGCCCATCGGCACGATGAGCCATCAGCTCATCTCGTTTGAGGAGAATGTGAGCGGCTTGTGGGAATGTAACTTCAACGTGATGCGCAAGTTCAGCGACGTGTTCGACGGCGACAACGGCATCTACCTCTACGACTGCTTTGGCGACACGGTGTTCTTCAACAACCTGAGCAAGCGCATGGCCATGATGTACCGTGGCCTGCGCGTGGACAGCGGCCGCGAGGAGGACCAGCTGGAGAAAATCATCGCCAAGTATGAGTCGCTGGGCATCGACCCGGCCACGAAGCAGATTGTGTACAGCAACGCGCTGAACATCACCCGCGCCCTGGAGCTGCACCGCTACACGGCAGGACGCATGCAGGACAGCTACGGCATTGGCACGCACCTCACGTGCGATATCGAGGATGTGAAGCCGATGAACATCGTCATCAAGCTCACACGCATGCGCATCACCGAGTTGCGCGAGTGGCACGACTGCGTGAAGCTCTCGTGCGACAAGGGCAAGACCCTGGGCAACCCCGACAAGTGCGCCTACCTGCTCCGCCAGATTGGCGAGTGAGCCACGGCGAGGCGCCCCGGGCGGCAACAAACGAAGCCCCGGACTGCACAGTCCGGGGCTTCGCATGATTTTTTGTAGCTTCTTGGGAAATCGTTGGGATTCAAAATCCTCGGGAAAACCAGGCTTCCTCGACATTCCAGATACTCTGGAAAAAACCTGAAAGCCTGCCTTCTGCTTCCTGTTACTGCTCCTTGTGCAGCATGATGTTGATGATGGTGTTCAGGTCGTCCACGTCCACACTGCCGTCATGGTTCAGGTCGGCAGCGGCGGTCTCATCTGCCTTGTGCAGCATCATGTTGATGATCAAGTTCAGGTCGTCGACGTCAACGGTGTTGTCGCCGGTGAGGTCGCCCCGGGTGTTGGGTTCGGGAGGCGTGTCGCCCTCCTCGAGCAGGCGGCCGTCAACGAGGAAATAATAGAGCGTGTTCGGGGATTCTACCCACTCGTCAGGCTCCTGCGCCCACATGTCGATGTAGTTTTGTTTCTCGCCCCGCGGCACATAGATTACGGCGGGAATCACGCGGTGCTCGTCGAAGCCGCCCTCGTCGCTGATGTAGTTAAACACCATTGGGCCGAACGTCATTTGGTCGGCCGGCAGGCGGAAGTGCACTTCTTTCAGTCCCTCGCAGTTCACAAAGGTGGCGTAATCCACTTGGCGCACGTTCTTCAGGTCGATGCTCTCCAGGTTGTAGCAGCCCAGGAAGGCACCCATTTGAATCAAAGTGATGTTGTCGCTCAGGGTGATGCCCGTCAGGCGCGGGTTCTCGCCGGCGTGGCCGCCGCTCATGTCGCGGAAGGCGTTGTGGCCAATCGCCCGCACCGGCTCGCCCTCGATTTCGTCGAGCACAGTCACATGACCCTCAGCGAGCTTGCCGTTGAACACGCACCATACAGTGTCCTCTTTTTGTTGTTCGTTGTTCCAGATTTCCTGCTGGTTGTAAATCAATCCACCCTCGTCGTAGTAGACCTCTTCCCAAGCCCTCGGGTCGTTGAAATGGTACCACAGTGGCTGCGTCTCGTCCGAAGCGTACATGTGTACATATTTGTCCTTTTTCCCATGGGGGATATAGATGTGTCCGGCAGGACCCCAAGTGTTGTTGTAGCTGATGTAGAACGCAAATGCGCCGCTGCCGATTTGGTAGTTGGGTTCGGCCAAATACATACTCAAAGCCGTGTTGCAAAAAGCGCTGTCGCCAATCACCTGCACATGGCGCAGGTCAATCTCGTTGTAGAGGTTATTGCAGCCGTAGAAGGCACGTGCGCCAATAGTCTTCACCGTTTTGGGAAAGCTCAAGCCGGCAATGTCCAGCCCTTCGCAGGCACTGGGGCCGATGGCCGTCACCGGCAGGCCGCCCAACGTGGCGGGTACGTTGCAGGTGGGCAAGGCGTACTCGTCCTCGCTTGGCCCCGGGGTGAATTTCACAACGGTTGCCGAGGAGCCGTCGGTGGTGTACTGCCACTCACCCTCGGTGAGCACCGTCTGTGCCGTGGCGGTGAACGCCACAGCAGCGCCAAAAGCCGCCATGAGGAATGATTTTCTCATAATGATTTCGTTTTTTGATTAGTTAATGATTTCGTTTTTTGATTAGTGTGAATCTCCATAGGGGCTAAAGCCTCCAAGGGTTGATACCAGACCCACGCGTTCAGTTAGAACTCCTTGCAGGCCTTAGCCTTCGTGATTTTGCGTCGGGTTTCCGGGGTTACTCGCGGCGCAGCATGATGTTGATGATGGTGTTCAGGTCGTCCACGTCCACACTGCCGTCATGGTTCAGGTCGGCAGCGGCGGTCTCGTTGGCCTTGTGGAGCATCATGTTGATAACCAGGTTCAGGTCGTCGACGTCCACGGTGTTGTCGCCGGTGAGGTCGCCCCGGGTGCCGGGCTGCGGCGTGTCGCCCTCCTCGAGCAGGCGGCCGGCTTTGTAGAAGTAGTAGAGCGGCCCGGCCGGCTCAAACTCGCTCTCGGCCTCGTAGGCATAATAGTCGATGTAGTTTTGCAGCTCGCCCTGCGGCACATAGACCACGGCAGGAATCACATGCGTCATGTCGGGGGCAGAGGGCTGTGGGACGGGCATGTATTGGCTCATCAAATACATCCAGTAGGCCCCCAAATCGATATTGGCAAAGCACAACTGGTTCAGGTAGCAATCCGAGGCCGACTTACGCAAGTGAATCTCCTCGATATTGTTGCAGTTGGCAAAGGCAAACTGGCCGACTTCAAAGGTGTTCTTCAGGTCGAGCTTCTTGAGTCCCGTGCAGCCGTAGAACGCTTGGTCGAAGATGATGCTGATGTTCTCGCCCAGATTGATGCCGGTCAGGTTCGTGTTGCTGATGTTGTCGATACCCAGCAGCGCGGCAGTTCCCGCGTTGATTTTCAAAAATGCGTCATTCACAATCTCGTTCACCGGTGCGTTATAAATCTCGTCGGGAATGGTCACCTCGCCGGTGGCCCAGTAGCCGTTAACCAGGCTCCACTGGCCGGGCTGGCCTTCCCAGATGCCGTCGGCCTTATAGACCACGTTGCCGGCGGCATACTCCACGCCGTAGATGCTCTCCTCCTGAGCATGATAGTAGAATGGTGCGTCCTCGTTGGCAGCGAGGTTCATTTTGTAGGCATCAAGCATGAAGAAAGGCACCATGATGGAGCCGATAGGGCTCACCTCGTCAGTTTCGTCGGGGTCTTCAGGCTCAAAGGGGTCATCGCCGCCCCAAAACGCACTGAACAGGGCCATCACGGCCTCCTTGTCCAGGCCGTTGGGGTTGTTGGTGGTCAGGAAAGCGCCCTTGCCAATGCGAATGGCACCAGGCTGAGCCTGGAAGTAGAACTCGGGATCGCTCGTGTTGCAGAACGCGCTGTCGCCAATCTCCATCACCTGGCGCAGGTCGAGGCGTCCGCCGAGCGGGATGCAATTGTAGAAAGCACGCGCACCAATCTTGTAAATAGACGTGGGCATGTCCAGGGCCATCAGGCCAATCACGTTCTCAAACGCGCCATCGCCGATGGCCACCACCGGCTTGCCGCCCAGCGTGGCCGGTATGGTGTCGGCAAACATTTTAGGCCACGCGCCAACCGGGTGGGCCTGCGCCCAGGCCAGCAGGTCAACGGGTGGGGTGTACTTGGTCACGGTGGCCGAGTAGCCGTCGGTGGTGTAGGTCCACCGTCCCTCGGTGGCGGCATTGGCCGCTACCGTCATCGCGGCAACAGCCGCCAGCAGGTAAAGTTTCTTCATAATTTTATGAGTTTGGTTAATGTAATTGTTTCGGTTTTGCTTTGGAAATCACGACCGCCGATTCCCCGCACGCTCTTATAAAGGTGCAAAGATACACGCTTGCGATGAGATAAGCACTATCAAATTTGCAATTTCGATTCTCAAATCCGCACAAACCGCGAAAAAGGTGGCACTTTTGCGGATATGAGAATGTTTTTGCCGATTTGATAGTGCAAAAACCAACGCTACCGACGATACTTGAAGCTGGAGCCGCCCAGAAACTCGCGCATGATGCTCGTGGGCGGGATTTCCTTGTCGTCAACGGGGATAAAGTAGTGAATGAATTTGAGCAGGCGGTGCGCCTCGCTGTATTCGGGGCAATTCTTTTGCACCGAGGCCAAGATGACCTCGGCGTGTGTGCGCAGCACGGCAAACTCGATGTTCAAGGCCGAATTGAACATCACATCGGCGGTTTCCTGGAAAGGGAGAATCCATTTCTCCTCGGCCTCGCACACGCTGCGCCACTGGCTGATGGTTTCCCGGGCCGTGAACGCGCCCTTGTTGTAGTCGCGAATGATGCGTCGCAGCAGTCGGTTGTCGCTTGTGGGCACCCAGTTGTGGTCGTCGAGCGAGATGTTGGTCAGTGCCGAGATGTAGACTTTGAATTTCAGGCTGTCGGGCAGCCGCTGGGTGAGCAATGGGTTCAGGGCGTGTATGCCCTCGATGATGAGCACAGTGTCGCGCCCCAGCTTGAGCTTCTTGCCATTGTACTCCCGCTTGCCCGTGGTGAAGTTGTACTCTGGCACCTCGACCCGCTCGCCGGCCATTAGTTTCATCAGGTGCTCCTCAAGCAGCTCGCAGTCCACGGCGCGGATATTGTCGAAATCATATTGCCCGTTGGGCAACAGCGGCGTGTCGACACGGTTCACAAAGTAGTCATCGGTGGAGAACGACACCGGGCGCAGTCCACAGGCAAGCAGCTGGATTGACAGTCGCTTGCAGAACGTGGTCTTTCCCGAGCTCGACGGCCCGGTGATGAGTACCAGGCGCACGGGGTCGTGCTCGGCACGGAACCGGCGGTCAATTTCCTCGGCAATCTGCACGATGCGCTTTTCTTGCAGAGCCTCGCTCACCTGAATCAGCTCCGAAGCATGCCCTTTGAGAATGGCCTTGTTCACGTCGCCGGCGGTTGACTGCCGCATAATCACGTCCCAGCGCACTTTCTCGGCAAACATCTCGAACGTGCGCGGCATGGGCATCTTGGGGGCAAGCTTCGTGGGGTCGTGCACATCGGGCACGCGCAACAGCAAGCCGTCTTGATATCGCTCCACGTCCCACACGCGAAGGTAGCCCGCCGACGGCACCAGCGGGCCGTAGTAGTAGTCCACCGTGTCGCCCAGCGTGTAGTAGTCGCTGTAAATCTGTCCGCTGGTCTCGAGCAGGCGCACCTTGTCCGAGAACCCGCGCTCGGCAAACACCCTCACGGCCTCCTCGGTGGTGGCCTCGTGGCGCCGGAATGGCATGTCCAGGTCCACAATCTCCTGCATACGCTCGCGGATGCGGTCCACATCGGCGTCGGTGAGCGGCTCGGGCGTGCGCTTCCTGAAGTTGCAGTAATAACCCAGCGACAGCGGGTGCTCGATAAAGAGCTTGCTGCCGGGAAACAGGTCGCTCGTGGCCTTGTACAGCACAAAGCAGAGCGAGCGCACGTACACGCGATGCCCCGAGCCCCAACGGGCATCGAGGAACTCCACGTCGCGGTTCTGGAACAGGCGGAACTTGAGCCCCTGCGAGGCATTGTTCACCTTGGCCGATACCACCGGATAGGGCATTTGCAGCTCATCGGCAAATTCTTGGTACACGTCAATCAGCGAGGTTCCCTCAGGGAAGCTCTTGGTGATGTTGTTGTTCTTGCAACGAATCTGAAGCATGGTTGTTAGGATTGGGTGAAAGGCATTACCTTGCAAAATTACAACAAATAATCGACACACCACCAATTTCGGCGGATTTTTTTGGTTCCGAACCGAAACCAGGTTTTGCCGGTCACGCGATAATGTTGTAACTTTGCACGCGTAATTCACCATCATTATGAAACGAATCAGTTTATTCCCAATGAAAACACTGGCCACGGTGGCCCTGGTGGCCGCGCTTGCCCTCACGGCGTGCGGCGACAAAGCCAATGAGGGCACCACAACCACAAGCGAAACAAGCATTAACAACACGATTAGCAACGAAACTATGGAAGCCAACATGACAGAGGTACAAGCCTACCTGAAAGAATGTGGCGCGTTTTTCATCGCCACCTGCGATGGCGACCAGCCTCGCGTGCGCCCCTTCGGCGTGTCGGAAATCATCAATGGCCGGCTGTATATCATGACCGGAAAGGTAAAGGACGTGTACAAGCAGATGAGCCGGAACGGCAAGTTTGAGATTTGCGCCCTGAAGCCATCGGGCAGCGAGTGGATGCGCCTGAGCGGCACCCTGGTGGCCGACGAGACGCTGGCCGTGAAAGAGGAGTTCCTGAACCGCAACGAGGGACTGAAGAAGATGTACAAAGCCGATGACGATAACATGGCCGTGCTCTACATCACCCATGCCACCGCCCGGTTCTGCTCGTTCACACAGCCCGAGCGCACTGTGACTTTTTGAACACCAAAACAGCAACAGCACTGGCTCTGCAACGAAGCGTGCGGGGAGCTGGTTCGACTAAAAGGACATCATGTCCGACAGATTGGGTTCAAGATGGCGAGTACATCTTATCCCGCCACCAATGAATCGACGGACGCATAACTGTGCCAATCATTGATTTTTGAACCTTTTGTTCCTTTTAGTCTAAAAAAAGCCCACAGCCAACGTCGCAGCGCCACAACCATCAAGAACTATGATTGACGAGATTCTCAACTTTAACCAAACGTTTGTGTCGTCGAAGGGCTACAAGCAGTATGTCACCGACAAGTATCCCAACAAGCGTCTGGCCGTGCTGTCGTGCATGGACACGCGCCTGACCGAGTTGCTGCCAGCCGCACTGGGTTTGCGCAATGGCGACGCCAAAATCATCAAGAACGCCGGCGGCCTCGTGATTTCACCCTTCGACTCGGCTATGCGCAGCTTGGTCGTGGCCGTGTATGAGCTGGGCGTGGAGGAAATCATGGTGGTGGCACACTCGCACTGCGGAGCCTGTCACATGAGCTTCGGCCACCTCCACGAGGCCATGGCCGCACGTGGCATCACCGACGACACGCTCTCCACCATCGCCAAGTGTGGCATCGACCTCGAAAGCTGGCTGGAGGGATTCCGCGACACACCCACCTCGGTGCGCAAAACCGTGGAAACCATCAGCACGCACCCGCTCATGCCTGCCGACATCGTGGTGCGTGGATTCATCATTGACTCCGAAACCGGCCTGCTGCAAGAAATCGAGTAGATTGCCGCTCAACCGATTACTAAGCAAGCACAAGAACAGCCGCCTAAACCAATCTCTGGCAAGACCATGCAACCACGAATGTAAAACAACGCCATTCGGCTACTTCATTCTGAACACACGGATTCCCGTCACGGTGCTGCGTGCCCCGCTCAGGTAGGCCTTGAGTGGCTGTGATTCGAGCATCACGTGGCCGCCGCTCAGCGAGGCGTCGAGCAGGTGCGGCTCGCCGGCAGCGTCCTTGACGATAATGCCCAGGTGCGAGATGTCGAGGCCGTCGATAGTGGTCACCAGCCCCACAAAGTCGCCTGTGCGCAGGGCGGCCTTCACGTCGACGCGTCCCAGCCAGCTCTTTTTGAGCAGCGGAGTGCGCAGGCTGCGCAGCTTCTCCTCCACGGCACGGATGCGCTCCACCATCGCCGGGTCGTTGCGCAGGCTCTGGTAGCTGCCGGCGTGCTGCGTCATGAAGTTGATGGTCTTCACCTGGTATTGCATGTGCGGGAGGTCGATGGTGGCCTCCACCAGGTTGCCGCGGCTGTTGTTGTCGATAATCCACTCGCTGATGTAATGCAGTCGGCTGGCGTAGTCGCCCATTGTGCCACCCCGGTAGCGCACGCTCTCGAGGCTCGCGGCATAGTCGCGCCACGAGCGGCGGCCGTCGAGCGTGGCGCGGGTCAGTGCGTAGAGCGTCTCGACAAAGGTGGTGCAGTCCAGCTCATGGATGTTGATGGTGAGGAGCTCGCGCTCGCCCTCCAGGGTGTGACCCAAATAGGGCGTGCCCAGTAACTGCTGGGCGTAAAAGGCCACCAGGGCGTTGGCGTCGTGCAGGCCGCTCGCCGCGCCCAGGGCCAGCAGCTCGTTGATGCGCACCGTGTCCTGCCCGCAATGGAAGCGCATCTGCTCCTTGGTGGCGCCTCGCGAACACAAGGCCAGCAGGATGGTTAGAATGACGATGAATTGTCGCATGGCTCACTCCTCATTACGGCTGATGCCGCCCCGATCCATCAAAAACCAGCACCAGGCGATATAACCCACCACAAAGGGCACGAGCACACTCACCACGCTCATCACCGTGAGGGTGAACTCGCTCGACGCGCTGTTGCGCAGGGTGAGCGACGACTGGGCATCGAGCAGCGAGGGATAATAGGCCGTGCCGTTGTAGCCCAGCACCCAAAACAAGGAAAGCACCACAAGGAGCGTGCCGGCCCCGGCCGGCCAAATACCGCAGGTGTAGTCGCGCCTCATCAGCGTGCGGCCGATGCCGAAAAGCACCAGGCCCACACCGGCCACGAGCGTCACCAGCGCCCACCACATCTCGAGGTAATTGGTGAGATACTTGTGAGCCACCCACTGGGCGTTGCCGCTCTCGTCCACAGCCACGCCGCGCGACGTGAGCAGCACAGCCACCACAGCCAGGAAGAGCACCACAAACGCGGGGGCGTTCCAGCTGAGCAGCACGCGCTGCCGCGAGCTCACGGCGGCATCGTTGATGTTGTTGATGAAATAGAGCGAGGCCAGCGTGCGAGCCAGGAAGAACAGCATCACGCCAAAGAGCAGATTGCGCCAGCTGGCGATGGCCTCCAGGCCGTGCAGCGGCCCCCACGTGCTGATGGTGGCCGACTGCACATCGAGCAGGTTGCTCTTGGTCACCGTGAACTCGGCGCCGAAAAACATTCCGGCCACGGCCACGCCCAGCAACACCGGGCCAACCACGCCGTTGACCAGCAGCAGCGCATCGTAGAACCGGCGACCATACACGTTGCCCTGCTTGGTGCGGTACTCATAGCTGATGGCCTGCACCACAAAGCTGAACAAAATGAGCATCCACAACCAGTAGGCACCGCCGAAACTGGTGCTGTAGAACAGCGGGAACGAGGCAAAGAACGCCCCGCCAAATGTAACCAGCGTGGTGAACGTGAGCTCCCACTTGCGGCCAAGCGACTTCACCAGCAACGAGCGCTCGCCCACGTCGCGATGGTGCACAAGCAACGACTGACCGCCCTGCACCAGCAGCAGGAACACCAGAACAGCACCCAGAACCGAGATGATGAACCACCAGTAGTTTTGAAGAATATTGTAGGTTTCCATTGTGATAGAGTTTGCAAAATTAGTTATAGAAGCCACCTTTAAAAAGTCAAATGATTGTCATTCATGACCAAAAGGATATATCGACACAATTTCTAATTGTCTATAAAACTCAAGCCATTATCTTGTATGTGATTTTGTCTTTTTGTTCTTTTAGTCTATGTGCTGCCACTTTTTAAAGTGAGCCCGTTACAGGAGCTATCTTGTTATCCCAAATCCTCTTTAGATTTCTTGCTGATTTGCCGGCAGATGATGCTCACATCGGCGATGAGCAGGGCGGTGAACAGCACGGCAAAAATCCAGAAGGTTATCTGCACATAACCGGCGCTGAGGTCGCTCACGGCCACCTTGTTGGGCATCAGGTCCTGAATGGTCCACGGCTGCCGGCCCACTTCGGCCACAATCCACCCGCTGGCACTGCACAGGTAGGTGAGCGGGATGGCGATGATGCTCAACCACCACCAGGCTTTAGCCCACTTGCGGCCCTCGATGAGCTGACGCCGGTAAACGAACAGCAGTGCCAGCAACAGGAACACCACCAGAAATCCACCCACGGCAACCATAAAGTGGAAGGTGTAGAATGTGAGAGGCACATTGGGCACAGCCTCCGTGGGGCTGTCGAGATAGGCGTAGCCAAAATGGCGGAAGTCGGCGTTGATGGCCTTGCCCAGGCTGTCGACGGCCACCAAGTCGCCGGCACGGCGTGCCACATCGTGCTGCGCGATGAGTTCCTGCACGTGTTTGCCGCGTGCGATGCGCTCGGCGTAGGTCAGCGTGTCGCGCCCCTCGCCGTTGCGACCGGCAATGATGTCCTCGATGCCCGGCACAAAGGCATGCGGGTCGTGCGTGGCCAGCAGCGACAGGCCGTAAGGAACCGAAATGTCGAACAAATAGGGTTCCTCGTTGTTGGTGGCCGTCTTGGCGGGGTTCAGGATGCCGAAGGCCACGATGCTCTGGCCGGCGGAGCCACGGTACAAGCCTTCCATTGCCGCCAACTTCATCGGCTGGTACTTGGCAACCGTCACTGCCGAGCTGTCGCCCGTGATGCTGGTGAGCAGGATGCCGACGACACCCACCCAGGCTCCCACCTTCAGGCTGCGCCAGCAGTGGGCCGCATTGCGGCCGCGCAGCAGCATCCAGCCGCACACGCCCACCACAAACACGCCCGCCAGCGTCCAAGCACTGAGCACGGTGTGGAAGAACTTGCTCACGGCCATCGGCGAGCAAGCCACAGCCCAGAAACTGGTCATCTCGTTGCGCATCGTGGCCGGGTTGAACTCGCAGCCGGCGGGGTACTGCATCCACGCATTGGCCACCAAAATCCACAACGCCGACAGCGTGGCACCAATGGCTGTGAGCCAGGTTGAGGCCAGGTGGAAGCGCGCACTCACCTTCTTCCAGCCGAAGAACATCACTGCGATGAACGTCGATTCCATAAAGAAGGCCAGAATGCCCTCGATGGCGAGCGGCGCACCGAAGATGTCGCCTACAAACCAGCTGTAGTTGCTCCAGTTGGTGCCAAACTCAAACTCCAGGATTATGCCTGTGGCCACGCCGATGGCAAAATTCACGCCAAACAGCGTCATCCAGAACTTGGTGGTGTGGAGCCACTGCTCCTCGCGCGTGCGGTAGTAGATGGTCTCCATGATGGCGATAATCACGCCCAGGCCCAGCGTGAGCGGCACAAAGAGCCAGTGATAGATGGCCGTCAGGGCGAACTGCGCTCGCGACCAGTCAACAACTTGGGTTAATTCGTTCATGATTCTGTTGTGAGTTATGAGTTTCAGTTTTCAGTTGTCATTGTCTGTCGTTGGGAGGGAGAGCGAGGTGGGCGACGCGGGATTCACAACGGTGTCTTGCATCAACTCCCGGCGCACATAGTCGGCCTTGCCCTCGTCGGTATCGGCTTTTGTGGCCAGGAAGTCGGGAAAGAAAATCCAGCGCAGAACCAGGAAGAACACCACCACCTTGATGGCGATGATGGCCCACAGCGTGCGGCCCACGGTCATCGAGCGGAAACCGTCGATGTAGAACCACCACACGCGGCTCCACCAGTGGTCGCCGCGCAGACGGTCACGCCCGCCGCACGCAGGCTCAAGGCCTCCAGCTCCGACATCATGGCGATTGTCCATAGCCCCTTCCTTTTTTGAGTTCAGATTGCAAATTTAGGCATTTCGGCCAATATATGCAACATTTTCAGAAAAAAGTTGGCTTTCTGCGACATCGAGGTGGTAGTTTGGCTATCTCGGCAGAAAACAGTAATTTTGCAAAACAAATGCATTTTCAATGAACAAGACCATCATTCCCCCCACTGGCGAGCAGAATCTTGCCACAACTGGCAGCGGCACCCAAGCAAGCGTTGCCACATCCGCGATTCGTGAATGGAAGTTCCGGCTTTCGGTTTTGTCGATTGCCACCCTTGTCAGTTTGGCAACCTCGGCCAGTGAGCCAAGCGTGCGGCGCGATGCGGTGGACTATGTGAACACCTTAATCGGCACGAGCGGCATGGGGCACACGTTTCCGGGGGCTTGTGCGCCGTTTGGCGCGGTGCAGCTCAGCCCCGACACCGACACCATTCCGCACAACGTGAACCGCAAGTATCAGCACGATGTGTATGCCTACTGCGCGGGCTACCGCTACGACGACCCCACCATCGTGGGGTTCAGCCACACCCACCTGAGCGGCACAGGCCACAGCGACCTGGGCGACGTCCTGCTCATGCCGCAGAGCGGGCCGCTGCAGCTCACGCCCGGCACACGCGACAACCCCGACGGCGGCTACCGGCAACGCTACAGCCACAGCACCGAGCAGGCCCGGCCGGGCTACTACGAGGTGACACTGGCCGACAACGGCGTGCGCGCACAGCTCACCGCCACGCAGCGCGTGGGCGTGCACCGCTACACCTTTCCACAGTCGGGCCAGGAGAAACGCATCGTGATGGACCTCACACACGGCATCTACAACTACGAGGGCAAGACGCTGTGGGCCAGCGTGCGCGTGGAGAACGACACGCTGCTCACCGGCTACCGCATCACCCAGGGGTGGGCGCGGTGCAACTACACTTATTTCGCCATCACCTTCTCGCAGCCCATCTCCACCTACGGCTACCAGGACCGCCGCCCGGAACCGTACGCCGGCTTCTGGCGCAAACTCGACCCATACCACGACTTCCCCGACATCGGGGGGCGCAACGTGGTGGCCTATTTCGACTTTGGCACCGACCTGCGCGGGCCGCTCACGGTGAAGGTTGCCCTGTCGGCGGTGTCGGCACAGGGAGCCTTGCTGAACCTGCGCACCGAGGCGGGCGGCAAGACGTTTGACCAGGTGTGCGCCGAAACGCGCACCGCCTGGCAGCGCGAGCTCTCCACCATCGACATCATGGGCAGCGACGACCAAAAGACGTTGTTCTACACCTCGCTCTACCACACGATGATCAACCCATCGGTGTATTGCGACGTGGATGGCCGCTATCGCGGCGTGGACGGCCAGGTGCACGCGGGCGAGGGTTTTGTGAACTATACGGTGTTCTCGCTGTGGGACACCTATCGCGCCCTGCACCCGCTGCTCGGCCTGTTGCAACCCGGCCGCAACACCGACATGGTGCGCTCGATGCTCGCCCACCAGCGCCAGAGCGCCAACCACATCCTGCCCGTGTGGAGCCTGATGGGCAACGAGGGCTGGTGCATGACCGGCTACCACGGCGTGAGCGTGGTGGCCGATGCCGTGGTCAAGGGAGCCGCCCTCGACCGCGAGGCTGTGCTTGCAGCCCTGCGCAGCACAGCCACCTGGCAGCGCTTCCCCGGCATGACCCACTATATGCGGTCGGGCTACGCGCCGTTTGACACTGATGCCACGGCAGCCTCCAATACGCTGGAGTATGCCTACGACGACTTCGCCGTTTCGGCTGCGGCCCGAACACTGGGCGACCACGCCATGGCACAGGAGTTTGAGCATCGCGCAATGAATTACCGCAACGTGTTCGACCCGCGCACCGGCTTTGCCACCCCTCGCTACAGCGACGGGCGCTTCAAGGCCGACATGGACCCGCTGCAGACCTACGGCGAGGGGTTCATCGAGGGGAACTCATGGAATTTCTCGTTCCATGTGCCGCACGATGTGGACGGACTCATGCAGCAGATGGGTGGCGAGCAGCGCTTCGTGCAGCGACTCGACTCGCTGTTCACCATGCACCTGCCCGAGCGCTACTATGCCGACAACGAGGACATCACCGCCGACTGCCTCGTGGGCGGCTATGTGCACGGCAACGAACCCAGCCACCATGTGCCTTACCTCTATGCCTGGACCACCAAGCCCTGGCTCGCACAAGAGCGGCTGCGAGTGATTATGGACAAGATGTATCGCAACCACATCCGCGGCCTGGGGGGCAACGACGACTGCGGGCAGATGTCGGCCTGGTACATCTTCACCACGCTCGGCTTCTACCCCGTGTGTCCCGGCACCGACCAGTATGTGATTGGAGCCCCCTTCGTGCCACACGCCGACGTGACGCTGCCCAATGGCCGGCACCTCATCGTCAAGGCCCCGAAAGTGAGCCCCCGCAACCGCTATGTGAAACGCGTGCTGCTCAATGGCAAGCCCTATGCCCCACTCTACCTCACCCACCGCCAACTCACCGAGGGCTGCGTGCTGGAGTTTGAGATGACCGACCGTCCCAACCGCAGCCGCGGCCTGGCCGACAACGACAAGCCCCACTCACTCACGAGGTTGTAGACCAAAGCCGCAAAACACTTTAGGTGGGTTCTATAATTGGCTCGAATGGGGAACCCACCTTAATTTTCGACTTGAACAGACATCACCCTCGCCACCCTACACAACGAGAAAGAGGTAAAACAGGATGCCCAAAATTAGAATTACAAGAAAAATCACCGCATAGAGCAGCAGCATGGCAAGCACTGATCGCCAAATCGTACCCCACCAGCTGAAACCGAAAAGCTGCTTGTAGTCGGTCAGATACAAGACCATGGTGAGTACCTGCGGCAGGTCGTCCACGCCGCCATGCTCCCAAAGCAGGCTCACCAAGAAATAGATTGCCGAGACGAGCATCACCTGGCTGCTGAGAAAGACCTGCACAAACACCTGCTCGCTGATTGACAAATTGGGCAGGCGATTCGAGTTGCGGAAAAACAGCCACATCGCAATGGCCACCAACACCTGAAACAAGATAACCGAGATGGCCCGGTGGTCGTCGAGCCAGTCTCGCACTTTGGCACAACTGCCAACAATCACGCGCTTGCGCACCTCGAAATCGTGTAGCGCTTTCTTGTCGTTGGCAATTGCATTTTCGGGTGTGAGGCTATCGTTGATTACCTCGGTCACCGAAGGCCGGCGAGGCTCTTCGTAATCGACGCCCCATCGCACCAGCTCCACCATAATCAGCAGTGTGGCGGTGAAAATGAACAGCATCTTGAACGGCGGGAAATAGGGCTGGCGGTGCCCACGCAGGTAGTCGGCAATCATGTATCCCGGCCTGAAAAGCAGGTGGACGATGTTGCGGGGCATGCTGCGGTTGCCGGCGCCCCACACGTCGAGGGCGTTGGCCATCACGCCGCGCATGGTGAGCCGCCGCGTCTTGCCCGACTGCCCGCAGCGCGGGCAGAACCGGCCGTCGTAGCTCTCGCCGCAATTCAGGCACGCGTGCTGCTCGCCATCATCAAGCGGCTCGGTGGCCGTGGGCGTGCGCTGCCACTGACGGAAACGCCGGTAGCGTTCCCTCAATTTATCGCAAAATGCGCATTGCATGATGCTTTCTCGATAGATAATGCACAATTCCGCTCTCGCACAAAGCTTCAGCCCTCGGCCCACAGTGCGATAGCGGAATTGCGGATTAATGAACCTACTGCGAGTTATCGCACGCGGCCCTGGTAGCTGCCGTCGCGGGTGTCGACCTCGATAATCTCGCCCTCGCCCACAAACAGAGGCACACGCACCGTGGCACCCGTCTCGACAGTGGCCGGCTTGAGCGAGTTGGTGGCCGTGTCGCCCTTCACACCAGGCTCGGTGTAGGTGATCTTGAGCTTCGTTTTGATGGGCATCTCGGCAAAGAGCACGGTCTCGGTGCTGGCGTCGCTCACCACCTCCACGATGTCGCCTTCCTTCATGTAGTCGGCACCGGTGATGAGCTCCTTGCTGATGGGAATCTGCTCGTAGGTTTCCTGGTTCATGAAGATGGCATCGGCACCATCCATATACAGGTACTGGTAGGGGCGGCGCTCCACACGCACGTCCTCGAGCTTCTCGCCAATGTTGAAGCGGCGCTCGAGCACGCGACCGTCAACCACGTTCTTCAGCTTCGTGCGCATGAAGGTATTGCCCTTGCCGGGCTTCACGTGCAGGAACTCGATGCAGAAGTAGAGGTCGCCGTCCATGCGGATGCAGGTGCCGTTCTTGATGTCTTGAGCGTTAATCATAAATCCAAAAAATTGTTATAGTTAATAATATGGTATATCCATGAGTTTGCCATAAGCAATGGGCAGTGTTTTGCCGTGCGCAAGTGACCCAAAGGCCGCACACACCCAAAATCGGCTACAAAGGTAGTGCAAACCGAGCGAAGTGCAAAACAAAAAAAGGATTTTTTTGATTTTGCACTCCCGAGGTGCAGCCTACCTTGGGCCACAGGCCAACGGTAGTGCAAACCGAGCGAAGTGCAAAACAAAAAAGCATTTTTTGATTTTGCACTCCCGAGGTGCAGCCTACCTTGGGCCACAGGCCAACGGTAGTGCAAACCGAGTGAAGTGCAAAACAAAAAAGCATTTTTTTGATTTTGCGTGGTTAATTCATGCTCAATGCGAATAGCACGAATTTAGCGATTTTTTTAGGCTCTGTAACGTTTTGTGTGGGTGAACAACTTGCGAATCACATACGTTTCCCATTCTTTAAATCATGCAGAAACAGGATATTGGAAGACAACTTGAACAACCCAAAACAACCATTTCCAGTGAGGTTGTCCCAAGTTGTTCAGGTTGTCTTTATTATCAGTCGTCCTATCCAGCCGCGACACGCACCACGCCTCCAAATGGAGGCAAGGCATAAATCTACCCATACAATCCGTTATAGAGCCCCCAAAATCACCCTCGTTAATTTTTCCCATAAAGGTGTACCGAGTTTTGGCACACCTTGACATTACCTTTGCAGCGTGAACGCAAAGGCAGGTCGCAAAAAGTTTTTCACAATTTTACCCCGAAATGGCTCATCGTCAAAGAAAATTGCCTATCTTTGCAATTTGTAGTAAGAGTATTTTATACTCTTAACCAGCAAAAGACCATAGTAATTAACGAATTAACAAACTCCTGCGCAGTTATATGAGCTTTGGTCGGCTCGCTGGAATTGCATGGGATGGTTGTTTTTAGATATAGGATTTCAATATGGCTGATATTCATATCGGTGTAGGTTCACTTTACGACGAATTGATAGCATCGCTGAAGACCGAAAACAACTTTGTTGCTGACAATGGCGACATCAAAAAATGGGTTGTCGCTGAGCAAGCGCGAGCCTATTCGCCCGAACTCATAGAGTTGCTGCTTGCCAATGAGCAACTGAAAAATGCGTTTTTTGTCGATGTTAAAGGAACTGTAGTGTTTTTGCTCGACAAGTTCTTACAATTTATTGAGCAGAAGAACTACATCAACGACAGTTACACTCGTTTTACACAGAAAGTTGGATTGCAGGTAGGCGGCAAGTTCCTTTCGCAACGAAATGAGGTGGAATTAGTTTTTCCTTACAAGGACTGCGTGCTTGAAGGCGGACAAACCAAAGACGACCAAAAACGCAATGAGATATTCTTCAACGAAGTCCTCGCCCAAGATGAAATCACACAGTTGCTCGACCCTAAAGTGCTGTCAGATGCCAAACGCATAGATGCCCATGGCGAGCACCCGCTTGACACTTTCCGTCGCGATGAGGGAACCAATGTGGACCGCAACCTGCCAAAGCAGACAATAACCGACAACCTTATCATTCGCGGCAACAATCTGCTTGCATTACACACATTGAAACATCAGTTCGCAGGCAGAATAAAGCTCATATTCATTGATCCGCCATATAATACTGGTTCAGATGAATTCGGATATAATGATAGATTTAACCATTCGACATGGCTGACATTCTTGAAGAATAGATTACAGATAGCAAAAACTCTTTTAACTGAAGATGGGTCTTTTTGTATGGCAATTGACCATAATGAAATAGGCTATGCCATCGTTCTACTTGATGAAATATTCGGCAGAGAAAACCTAAAAAATATCATTACTGTTAAAAGAGGGTCTGTTACAGGTGCAAAAGTAATTAATCCGGGTGTTGTAAATCTTTCAGATTATGTTCTAATATACTCTCGTAATACAAAGTCATGGAAACCTAAAAGAGTTCTTAGGGCAAAACAACGAGATGATAGATATAACCAATTCATTGAAAACTTTAGTGAACCGTATGAACAATGGCATACAATTCCACTTGGAGATGCTTTTGCTGCCACACAAAACTCAACGCCAGCAAAGCTCAAAAAACAGCTAGGTTCACGCTACGAAGAAGAACTTTCACGCTTTGTGATTCAAAACGCAGAAAGGGTAATGCAATATGCTACACTTGATGACAAAAACATTAGTCAAGCTGCCAGGGATTTAAAAAAGAAATCACAGGACAATCCAACGAAAGTCTTCATGATGGAACGAGAAGGCAAATCACCATACTATGTTCTAAATGGGAAATTAATGCTTTTTGTCAAAGACCGCCTCATTGAAATAGATGGCGAAAAGACATTTAGTGAACCAATTTCTGACATATGGGACGATGTTTTACCTAACGACTTGCATAATGAGGGAGGTGTTATTTTCAAAAAAGGCAAAAAACCAGAAAAACTCATGCAGCGTATCATCGAATTAACAACGGAGGTTGGTGATATAGTACTTGATTTTCATTTGGGTTCGGGAACAACAGCATCTTCTGCATTGAAATGTAAACGTCAGTTTATAGGCGTTGAACAATTGGATTATGGACAAAATGATAGCGTACAGAGATTAAAAAATGCCATAGGTAAATATGTTAATGGCGTTTTGCAATATGACACAAGAGGTATATCGTCAGTAACAAGTTGGCGTGGTGGCGGCGATTTCGTGTATATTGAGCTGAAACGCTCCAACAAGAAATTCATCGAAGATATTGAGGCGGCAACCACTACCGAACAACTGCTTGAAATCTGGGAACAGATGAAACAACGTGCGTTCTTCCGTTTCAGTCTTGATATGCAGAAGTTTGAGGAAAACATCGAGCAATTCAAAACGCTTACTCTCGATGAGCAGAAAGCCGCTCTATGCAGTGTGTTTGACTTGAACCAACTCTATGTGAACCGCGCCGACATGAACGACGATGAGTTGCAAGTCAGCGATGAGGAGAAACGTGTCACCAATGATTTCTATGGTAAATAAACACCAGCGATATGGCATTTCTCTTTAATGACTACACAACCGCGAGTAAATTTGGAGCAATATCAAAAACCTTGCCCAAATTCATTGTTGACAACTTGCGCCCAAAATTTGTTTTAAGGCCCTATCAAGTTGAGGCTTTTGCACGTTTTGTTTATTTCTATGAGAAAGATGAGCGTGAGGACAAACAAAACCGCCCTTACCACTTACTCTTTAACATGGCCACAGGCAGCGGCAAAACCAACATCATGGCTGGGCTGATGCTCTACTTATTTGACAAAGGATACCGTGATTTTCTGTTTTTCGTAAATAGTAACACGATTATTGAGAAAACCAAAGACAACTTCCTCAATCCGGTATCATCAAAATATGTTTTCAATGAAATCATTACTTTTGACGCACAGGAAGTAGTGGTAAAAGAGGTGCAGTCGTTTGACGAGAGTGACCCCGATAACATCAACGTCAAGTTCACCACCATTCAACAGTTGCACCTTGACATGGAGAATCCAAAGGAAAACTCCATATCGCTTGAAGATTTCAAGAACCGCCGTATCGTGCTGCTTGCCGACGAAGCCGACAACTTCAATGTGGCGACACGAGGCCAACTGTCTACTGATGGCAATTGGGAGCAAACCATTCAAGCCATTCACAGCCAAAACATCGACAATATCCTACTGGAGTTTACGGCAACGATGGACTTGGAAACTCCCGAAATAGAGGCGAAATACAAGGACAAGGCAATCTTCAAATACGAGCTCAAAGAATTTCGGCGTGACAGATTACTCAAAGGAGATTGAGTTACTAAGAGTCTCATCGGGCGCAAAAGGTCGCGTGCTTCACGCACTTATCTTGAACCTTTACCGTCAAGTGCTGGCGGCTCATCACCATATCAACCTCAAACCGGTTATTCTTTTCAAGGCAAAGAAAACCATTGCCGAGAGTGAACGCAATAAAGCGTTGTTCCATCAATGGATAGAGGAACTTACAGTCACAGACATTGATGCTCTGCGCATCGCAGACGATATTGATAAAGTAATCAAACAAGCGTTTGCTTACTTTGACTCTTGCGGCATCACATCGACTGAAATCGTCAAGCGCACACAAGAAAACTTCAAGGTTGAGAACTGCATCAGCGCAAATAATGATGCCGAGAAAGAAAAGAACCAAATGCTTCTCAACTCACTTGAAGATGAAAATAATCCCATTCGCGCCATCTTTGCTGTCAATAAACTTGACCGTGGCTGGGATGTGCTCAATCTTTTCGACATCGTGCGAATGTATGACGACCGAAACGAGGAGAACAAAGGAAAAATAGGCAAGACCACACGCGCCGAGGCTCAACTTATCGGGCGTGGCGCACGTTACTTCCCATTTCAAGTATCGTCCGACCAGGAATTGTTCATGCGTAAATATGATAGTGACCAAGCCAATCCATTGCGTATTCTTGAAACGCTCTATTATCACATCATTGGTGACAGTCGTTATGTGGCAGAAATTAAGAAAGCACTTGTCGAGGTGGGTATGAGTGATGAAACTTCGGTAACCAAAGTTCTACGGCTCAAAGACGAGTTTAAGAAAACTGAGTTTTTCCGCACGGCTCGTGTTGTGTTTAACAAAAAAGTTCCAAAGAGTTATAGTGGCGTGAAGTCATTAACTGACTTATCGGTAAAGAAAACCAATATGGTTTATTCCTTGTCGGAACTTCACAGCCAGTCGGTCAGTGCTTTCGATGAAGCCGATATTAAATCAGTTGCCACCGAAAGCCGCGACATCGCTTTGGCGAATATCCCTTACCACGTTATCCGCTATGCGTTGACAACCATTCCATTCTACCGATTTGATAACCTCACCAAATATTGCCCCAATTTGAAATCGATGCGAAACTTCATTGAGGGCAAGGAATATTTGGGCGAATATGAAATCACGTTTAAGGGCAGCAAAGATAGATTTTCCTCAATAACAAATACCGACTATCTTCATGCTGTGCAGCAACTGCTCATGGCAATTGAGAACGAAATAAAGTCGCACGTTGTTGAATCCGAAGGCTCAGATTTCTTCTACGAATACCTGCACCGCATTTTCACTGACAAGCAGATAACGTTCCCCAAAGATCCGGAACGCGAGGAAGGACAAATTGCATTCCTTGCTGACAAAGATTGGTATGCCTATAACGCCAACTACGGTACAAGCGAGGAACGTGCTTTTATTGAACTTTTCGCTCGTCGATATGAGATTTTCTCGCATAATTATGAGGATATATACATCATACGCAACGAGAAAGTCGTGAAAATTATCGACAAAGAGGGTCGCACCTTTGAACCCGACTTCCTGCTATATCTTCGCAAGAAAGAAGATGAGCACTTTGTATATCAAATATTCATCGAGCCAAAAGGTGCACACCTTAAAGGTAAAGACCAATGGAAAGAAGAATTCCTTAAAGAGCTTCAATCCAAAGGGATGACCATAGAGATTAATAGTGACAATTACCACATTACGGGTGTACCTTTCTACAATAAGGGGGACGAAAACGAGTTCAAAAAAGAATTGGAATCAATGCTTGAACTATCATATTCATCCTATGGCAAAGAGAGTATCATACAGCACACCACTTCGCACTTTGTGGAGAAAACGCAAACAATGGCGCAAGGAAACTAAAAGTACCAATCTGAGGGATATTTCATCTAAACTTAAAAAACCATGAATAATTTAAGTAAGCACAAACTCTGGCATGAAGATGAAGATTTGTTTGAAATTGGGTTAGTCGAATCACCCCCGACCCAAAACTCCGCCCGCAGGGTTCATCGCCCATGCGGCATGGAGGGTACTGCGACTTAAATCCAACTGTACGATTTTTGGCAATGTGTTTATTGTTTTGAAATCGATGAAATTCCTTGAATTATAGTTTTAAACCACTGCATTTTAGCAGATTAGAACCATAATAGCCGAAAAGTGACAGTTCCTATACTTTGCTAAATCTTATTTTTTTCGCCACTTTTAGCAGGGTTTTGGAAAATATTCCATAACTTTGCGGCAAGATTCTAAATGGTTTAAATATGTTGATTGGTAGAGAGCAAGAACAGCAACGACTGCTCGAAGCTTTTAATTCTAACGAGCCGCAGTTTATTGCCGTGTATGGTCGCCGCCGCGTAGGCAAAACATATCTTGTGCGAGAAACGCTTAAGAACAAATTTGTCTTTGAGCATTCTGGTTTAGCCCAAAGTGACAGGTCGAGCCAATTCGAGGCCTGGAAATCGGCACTATCGGAAAGCGGGTTGAAAAACGCCAAAATTCCGGCTACTTGGATAGAAGCCTTTGATATGCTTAAAATGCTCATTAAGAGCTCCCGCCGCCGTCGCAAAGTGATATTCATTGATGAACTTCCTTGGCTCGACACCCCGCGTTCAGGGTTTATTGCAGCCCTGGAACACTTTTGGAATGGTTGGGCTTCAGGACGAAACGATATCATGCTTGTCGTTTGCGGTTCTGCCACATCGTGGATTATCAACAATCTCATTAACAACTATGGAGGTCTGCACAATCGTGTCACCGGGAAAATTCACCTGAAACCCTTCACCTTACATGAGTGTGAACTGTATCTTAAAGGCCGACACATAGCCATGAGGCGCTACTCAATACTTGAGTGCTATATGATTCTGGGAGGGATTCCTTACTATTGGTCATTTTTAAAACAAGGCGAAAGCTTGTCACAAAACATTGATCGGATGTGTTTTAATCCCGACGGAGAACTTTACAATGAGTTTCACTCACTTTACGCATCTCTCTTCCGCAATCCGCAACCATATATCTCAATCGTGACGACGCTGGCCTCGAAACGAGTGGGCTTGACGCGTGAGCAGATTGCAAAGGAAGCGGCAATCGCCAGCAACGGCATGCTAACCCAAGTGTTGCAAGACCTGGAATATTGCGGTTTTATAAGGAAATATACGCAGCCCAGTATGCATGTGAATAATTGCATCTACCAACTCATAGACCCTTACACCATATTCTATTTCCAGTTCATCGCGCACAATATCCATCATGACAAAAACTACTGGAGCAACACACTGGAATCTTCCACACATCGCGCATGGTGCGGAATGGCTTTTGAGAGGGTCTGTATGCTGCACGTCGAACAGATAAAAGCCGCTCTTGGCATTGCCGGTGTTGCTTCGGTTGCATACGCTTGGAGTGCACCTGCCACAAACGACGGCCGTCGTGGCGTTCAAGTTGACATTATAATCGACCGCAATGATAATGTGATTAATCTTTGTGAGTGTAAATTCTCTAAACAAGAATACAGTTTAACGCTTGAAGATGACATGAGCATAGCAAACAAGGTGGAGCGTGTTGCTCAAGTGAGTGCAAAACACAAGTCAATCCACGTGACATTAATCACGACTTTTGGAATTGCAAACAATGCATATTTTAATAGTATTCAACGAGTTATAACAGCAGAAGACCTATTCAAACCATAGCGAGAACTTTGCTGAATCTCATTTTTTTCTGCACTTTTAGCAGGGTTTTGGAGTGGAAAAAGAAGGCTTGAAAGAGCATCAGGGAACAGGGCGATGGTAATCAAGTCGCCTTGGCGGGATAATCACCATTTATGTTCGCCTGCATAAGAAATAGACACAAGAACATAAGCCCCTCGACTGTGGTTGACAGAAGAACACAAGGTGCCTTGATCATCTTCCTGCCTGGGCTGGCCAAGCGTTGGCAAGGGCTGCGGGCCGGGTTTTCCCCGGCATTGCGCTATCATTGAAAATGCAAAGTTACGCATTTTTGTATAAACTAATTTTACCACCCATTTTGATTTTTATTAACTTTTTGTGGTACTGTTGGTGACCGTTCCGCGGCCGTTCCGCAGCGAAAAAAAACCAACAATTTTTGCGCTGGACTTGTGTATGTGGGAAAAAGTTTGTAATTTTGCGACTGTTTTGCGAATGTAGGTTGCCTACAGGCGTGGGATTTTATCGCGAAATTATTAATACATAAACAGATAGCAAGATGAAACGTACTTATCAACCCTCCAACATCAAGAAGGCTCACAAGCATGGTTTCCGTTCGCGCATGAAGACCAAGGACGGTCGCAAGGTGCTGGCCCGCCGCCGCGCCAAGGGGCGCTACAGTCTCACGGTGAGCGACACCGTGTACAAGTGAGCAACTACTGCTTGAGACATCACCCAAACAGCCGCCGCAGGTTCGACTACGACCTTGCGGCGGCTGTTTGCAATCTGCCATTTGAATCGTTTGCGATGTTGCCCTGCGGGCGAATATTCATCAAATTATTGGGGATACACACAAAACAGCGTCTATTAACTGAAGTTGCGTCGAAGACGTATAAAGTATTTTTATGACACAGGGCAAGTGATTGAATATATTGGGTCACTCGCAAAAACCTGTGTTATTGATTAAGAGTCATGATTATTCCGAAGATGCCAAGATGGTTTCTATCGCCGACAGGCGATGAATTGATTTCAGAATTTTCACAGCGGAAAGTTTTAATATTCTGTTTGTGTAATTCTGAATAAAGTTATGACTAATTTGCTGCGCTTGCCCTTCGGGTTCCCGTTCGGTCGCGAGCACTTCGTGGTTCCACGCGCCAGCGTGTCTAAATACTGCCGCCCTGCCGGGCTTTCTCGGAAGGCAATAGCCATATGGTCGATATGCTCCATTTGTTCTTGTAGTCCAATCGTCATGCAGCTCGCAGATTCCCCCGATATACCCTAATTTTGCGGCAGTTCTTTGGTCGATATACACTAATTTTGCGGCAAAAACATCGCCGATATACCCTAATTTTGCGACAATTTTTAGGCAGATGGTGCTTGACAATTGGAATATTCGTTGTAACTTTGTGGCTGAAAAGCAAATGATTACAATTATGATTGAACGCGAGGCCTTGAAACACTTGCGCACATGGCGCAAGAGCGAGAACCGCCGGCCATTGATTATGAGAGGTGCCCGGCAAGTGGGGAAAACCACGATTGCCAGCGAGTTTGCAAAGGAATTTGACCATTTCCTTCATCTCAATCTGGAACAACCTGACGACCGCTCACTGTTTGAAAACGACCTTCGTTTGGAAGACAAAGTTGGCCTGATGTTTGCCCGGAAAGGCATTCCTCGCCACGACGGCTCAACACTGCTGTTCATCGACGAGATTCAGCAGTCACCACAAGCGGTGGCCTCGCTTCGTTATTTGTACGAAATGATGCCCGACCAGTGCGTGATAGCCGCCGGGTCGCTCCTTGAAAACTTGGTTGATGTCAAAGCCACGTTCCCTGTGGGACGTGTGGATTATCTGCCCGTCAGACCATGCTCGTTCACCGAGTTTCTCCATGCACTGAACCGCGCACCGGAATTACTCGCAGCCGACCGCCCCGAGCTCACCGTGCCATTCCATGCCGACTACATGTCGCTCTTCAATCAATATTGCATAGTGGGCGGTTTACCCGAAGTGGTGCAACACTATGCCACGCATCGCGATTTGTTGAGCATCGATTCCATTTGTTCCCGGCTCATGCGTGCCTATTTAGATGATGTGGAGAAGTATTGCCGCAGGAGCAAACTCGCGGCTGTGGTTCGTCACATTATTGAATATGGGTGGAGCGAGGCTGGAAGCATTATCAAGTTGGGTGGTTTTGCCGGCAGCGCATACCAGGCCCGCGAGGTGCGCGAGGCATTTCATCTGTTGCAGAAAGCTATGCTGCTTGAGCTGGTGTTCCCCTCCACATCACCGCAGTTGCCGTCCATTCCCGATTTGAAACGCATGCCCAAACTCTTCTGGTTTGACACGGGTTTACTGAACTATGCCGCCATGGTGCGAAGCGCGCTCATTGGAGCCAGTGACATTATGGACGTGTGGCGAGGTCGCATTGGCGAGCATGTGGTGGCGCAAGAGTTGCTGGCCACAACCACCGACATCAACCGCCACCGGGCGTTCTGGACCAGAGGACGGGGTGAAAACGGGGCCGAGGTTGACCTCACTTGGGTGATTGACTCAAAGTTGATACCCATCGAAGTGAAGACGGGGCACAACGCCCACCTGAAATCGCTTCACTCCTTTATGGATTTGTCGCCGCTCGACTTGGCCGTGCGGGTGTGGTCGGGGCCGTTCTCGGTAGACCACCTCACCACATCGCTACACAAAAAGCCATTCAAATTAATCAATCTGCCCTTCTATTTGGTGTGGGATATCGAGCGCATCGTGCGACGCGAACTCAGTTGAGCCTCCGAGAATGACGGCCCACTTAAGTGTCTGGCTTGCCTTTCGCCGTTTTTACAATCCGGGTGCCTGGCCGCAGGGCCACGGCCTCGGCATCACGGCCTCGGCGTGTCTCAGTCTTTCAGCTTTATTTCAGGCTCCCTCACGCGAATCTCGGGTTGAGACAGGCGCAGCTCCTCGTCGCCGCACAGGCGGCAGACCCGGTTGCGAATCCAGTCGCCCAGCTCGGCCACATTGCGCGTGTTGGCCCCCACGTTCAGCAAGTTCAGCACCGAGCGCGAGCTCGACTCCACCGTCACCCGGCACGCCTGCGTGGCCGTGGCCACCACGCGCAGCCGCACGCGCTCGCTCAGCGGCGACAGCAGCCAGCCGCGCCGGACGCCAGCGTTGGTTGTGCATGCTGCGGCTGTGCCGCAGCCTCGATTATCTCATAGCCTGAATGGCAGCCACTTGTTTTTCAAGTTCCGCCTTCTTCGTGGCTAAGGTTTCCTGTTGCTTCTTAGCCTCATTGAGCTTCTGCTCCTTATTGGCCGTTTCCTGCTTGATGCTGTCAAGTTTCTCTTGGAACGGGTTAAGCAATCCCTCAATGAATTTTTCCTTCACCTCCTGGATAATCCTATCCTTAGCCGATGTGATGCCCTCAAGACAATCACTAGCATCGAACTTAGTTTGCAGGTCGGTAATCCACTGTTTAGCACTATTCACATTATCACCATGCGAAAGAAAATTAACAGCCTTTCCCAAAACGCCCCAAGAGGCACCATTAAGAAAGTCGTATAGTACATCTCCAAATCCATAGTCTTCACTTTCATCGTCATCGGTGAAAGAGAACAGCGAGTTGTCGGTGTCAAAGTTAAAGCACTGGCTCACTCCCTTGACAAAACTGCGCTGGTCGAAGTCGTAATTGGACGGCAACCTCATGAGAATCTCCTCCGCATCGGCGAAAAACTCATCGAGCGTACTCTTGATTTTGTGCTTCGCATTGCGGTTGATGTCTGTTGTGACACGTTTCAATGTGCGTGTAACGAGAAACTGCACTTCTCTATCCAAGTCACCTGTTAGTTTGTCGACACTGCTCCATCGTCCCCAACTGTCGACGATGCCGTTCATTTTCCGGCAGGCACTATCGACAGCGTCCTCAAGCTGCTGCTCACCATTGTTAACAATCTCTTGGAATGTATTGTCCAAGTCAATCTCAAGCCCATCTATTTTCTTGTTGACGCGGCGCGTAACACGCGACACCTTGTTCTCCATCTCCTCAAGCTCATCGTCAGGAGCTTCGAGCATAGCGATGGTTGCATTAGTTTGATTGATTTCTTCTTCGGCTTTTGCCATCAAGCTATTTCCTTTGGCCAGGATGGAGTTGAGCGGCTTTTTGAACAGAATGGTTTCTTTCTCTCGCTCAATCACTTGACGAACAGCCCCAATAAGGTCATCGATGTGGCTCTTGGCACGCATCTCGGCCTGTGAGGAAATCTCGAAAATGTCGCAAGCCCGATGCCAGGCATGGGCAAGATTCTCGTTGGCGTTGACTCGGCTCATTCCCAAGGTTGAGATTAGTGCCATCTCGGCCGACAGCGGAATGGGGGCGGTGTCGCGCAGAATCTCGTTGAGCTGTTCATCGCCCATCTCCCGGCTGGCCTTGGCAATCTCATTTCGCACATAGTTGCGAATCTCATCCTCCGTCTCGCCGTTCTCATAAGGGATGTCGTACTTATTTATACCGATGAGCACCTTGCCAATGCCACATTCGCCCACGTTCTTGAAAAGGATACTGCGGTCAGTGGCGTCAAATGGACGACCGGCATAGAGCATCAGCAGCACCACATCGGCTTTCTTTAGAAAGTCCTTGGTGCGCTCCTCACGCGACACAATCGGGTCGTTAAATCCCGGAGTGTCCACAATGTTCACTCCCTTGAGATATTCCTTGGGGTAATAAATGGTTACAGCCTTGGTGATGGATACGTATTTCCCATCGGCACCTACATACTGTTCCAAGTTCTCAAAGACATCAGTTGTTTTGCGACCCAGCATCGAGTTAAGCTGGCCACCCAAGCGGTCAGACTTCTCTACCAATTCTTTTGCAGCCTTGACCTTTGATTTCTTCAGTTCGTCATCGTTCTCCTCAATTGGCATTTTAGCCATCATCAGTTGCTCTTCCCATTCATTGGGGGTGTAAAACTCGGCCTCCAGCTTCTTCTCTGGGCCGTAGGTAATGACCGACAGTGCTGCTGTCATGGGGGTGGTGGCTGCAGGAAGCACCTCGTCCTCAAACACAAACGAGTTCAGGAACGTGGACTTGCCAGCTTTCATCTGACCAATCACACCGATGGTCAGCACATCGTTTTCCAATTTGGAGATGTAGTCGGCTTGCTCATCGGCCTTAATCCAGCCGAACTCCGCAGCCTTGTTGATCAGTTCTTTTACTTTCAGCTTTTTTGCTTGAAGTTCTTCGAAAATGTTTTGTGCCATGTTTATTGTAATTCTTATTTGATTCTACTCACAAGCTTGTTGAAATCAGCCCGCAGTTCATCAATCTCCCTAGTGGTAACTTGCACTCGAATATAGCCCTCGTAAAGGCTTTGAACTTCTTGCTGAATACCCATCTGTTCATCATATAAATTACACAGCGCATCCATGCGCGTCCCGTAAATTGAATTCAGCAATTCTTTAAGTCGGTTGAAATCATACTCGCTCATCTCATAGCAGTTACGACTTAACCAATGAGTTTCCCATTGCGGAATACCCTCAGCCGCTTCGCATTCAGAGCGTGTGGCATTGATGTGGCTGAGATATCTTTCCACACTGTCATTTCCTGCTTTGACTTTCGCATCATATTCATTTTTTGCGTTCTGCACTTCTTCTTCAAAATGATTGTATGCCCCATCGATGGCTTCGCGTACTTCATTTAAATAGTCGCTATCAGTAGTGGTGCTGTTTACTTGCTGAATTGGCCGCATGATGTCGGCCAGCGGTGCTTTCGACGAGAAACGGATAAACGCTACGACAGGCACGCCCTCACGTGCAAAAGTATCACGGATGAGTTTTTCCACTTTGTCAACCTCCGACTTTGACTTAGTGTCCACTTTGTTGATAACAACATAAACGGGCTTTTTCAGGTTGTTTTTGATAAGATTGATAGATGTCTTGTTCACAGTGCCAGCATTGACATCAAACACCCAAAACAATGCATCGCACTCGTTGATGACTTCGATGGTGCGCTCACTGTCTTCTTTGTCGCTTGAACTGAATCCTGGGGTGTCGAGAATACTCAAATTGTTCAAATTGTCGTTTTTATAGCTCATCACAAAGTACTTGATGAGACTTGACACGCCGTTCACTTGGTCGAGGACTTCTTTGGTCACACGCCTAAAGTCACTCTCACTGATACTTTTTAATTTGTTGTCAGGCGTGTAGAACTGGTATATCGTCTTAACCCCACCAGTGATGTAGGTCGGAACCGCTGTGGTGGCCTTGGTGCTTACGGGCAACAAGGGCACATTGGGGTCGTCCTGCGAGAGGATACGGTTGACAATCGATGTTTTTCCGGCCGAGAACTCACCCACAAAAGCGATAGATATTTTCCCAGAAATCCAATTCTTTTTGGCAACAGCCTCCCATCGTTTTCGACTATCATTGAAGAACGCTTTTAAATAGTCATTGAAATTATAAAGTTCTTTAAACTTATCTTGCAACCTACCCTCGATAAAATCGCTTAGCGATTCAATGGCACGGTAGCGTGCCGATGTATTGCTGTCGCTGTACTCCTGTGCCGAGAGGATACTCTGAACGAAATTGAGCGACTCCATCTTCAAACTCAATTCATTCATCGTCTGCTGGAGCTCGGCTTTCATCCGCTCCAACTCTTGAGCTTTCTGCTGATGGTCCTTTACCAACAGTTCTTTTTCCCTTTCCAGCTCGCTGAACTCCGCGTTTCTTTTCTTCAGCTTCTTTTCCTTTTCCTCAAGGTCATCCTCAAATTCCTCAATTTGGTCTTCAAGGTCTTTGATTTTCTTTTTCAATTTCTCGGTGTCGGCCAGTTGAGTTACCACTTTAGAATCCACCTTTCCGTCTTTCACCGCTTGTTTTAGTTGCGCATCAAGGGATTCTGCTTTATCAGTAGCTTCTTTAAGCAATTTCTCGATTTTGGTTTTTTGCTCTTTCAGTTTCTCGTAATCGGCAAGACGCTCCATTATTTCAGCATCCTGATTTTGAGAACTGCTCCGCAACTGGTCAGCAATGCTTGGAGACTTTACCTTGATTACAATATAGGTGATTGCTGCACCCACGATGGCAGCCACCACAATCAGAATAACGCTTAACACATTCATATCGTCTTACTTGTTTTTGAGTTGCGCAATTTCAATCTCATAACTCTCGCAGGCTGTCTTGTACTCCTGCAGCTTGCGCAGCAAGTCGTCGTTCTGCCGAGTGAGTTTCTTGATGGTTGCCTTTGCATCTTCAAGGTCTTCCTCAAGGTTATCGGCATCATCATCCTTGTCCTTGAACCGTGTCTGGAGTTTCTGCAACTCGCGCGTCAAGTCCTCAACGCGCCGCTCTGCTTCCTTGTTGCGGTTGCGAAGTTTCTCGTTCTCGGCATACAGCTCATTGAGTTGTTGCGAGTTGTTCTGCTTGTCAGAGTCATTTTTGGTCAGGGCATCTTTAGCCACGATGGCACCAGCTCCTACGGCTGCGCCAATAATAAATCCTACCATATTATCCATATTTGTTACTGTGTTAGCAATTCATTCTTGTAATCACGAATCTCGCTCATGCGTTTGTTGAACGCATCTTTTTCATTCTCAAATTGCTGGACCAGACCCTCCAAGGCCAGCTTTTTCTCTGCAACGGTCACCTCTGCTGCGCTTTGCAGCAGACTTCTCACCGCAGCCACCACTTGGCCGCAGTTACGGGTCATGGCTTGGCGGAATTCTGGCATAAGCGACTCATCAATATAGTTGTGGATGGCACGACGGCGCTGGGGCTTTCCCCACGTCTTGTCAGTTACAAAGCCCACCATGCCTTCGATGAAGCCTTTCTTCTGTCCGGTCTGTTGACCGATAGCTTGATTGATATTGTTTACGTTCTGATACTGATTACCTGCTTCTTGAGCCAGCACCATAGCCTTCTCCACACGGCTCGCTGTGCGGGCATTAGAAATCATGCTACCAATGTCGGAGACTGTATCAATTACACCTGCTGCACCCACTGCCATCTCTCCAGTAGTCAGTGCAGCTGCCCCTCCTGCGGCAGCCTCGCCCACTGCGGCAGCTTCGCCCGCAGCGGCAGCTCCCGCCGCAGGTGCTGCTGCACCTGCCGTGGCCACAACAGCTGCTACAGCAGCCACAGTCCCTACGACCTTCACCCCGGTAGCGATGACGCCATCATGCTCGTGGCCGATGGAATTCAAGTCCAGATTGAACGACAAACCGCTCACGTTGAGTTGCGACAGGTCAACACTCTGAATGCTCTGCAAGTCCAAATCTGTGTTGCTCCGCTGTTGGCTTTGTTCCATGAGTATGCGGCTCACATTGGTCTTGAACTCATTGAGGTTGATGCTGGCAAGATTGTTGATGGCTGCAACCGCCTCGGCATTGTAATTGTCACTTTTCGATGAAACAATGTAGTCGAGGCGCGTGAATACCGTGTCCTCAAATTGTCGGCAGATGCGCGTCTGCTCCTCCTCGATTGAGTTCTGAGCATTGTTCACCATGCGATTAATGGTATTTGAAATCTTGCGCAACTCAAGTTCTTTAGCTTGGATGGCATCTTTTAATTCCTTATCGGAGTGCGATGCTGCTAACATCTCATCGATGTGCCGAATCATCGCGCTTGTGATGTTCTTAACACGCTGCTGGTTCACCTGTTCAAGAATTACCCGTTTCTCCAGTTGGACCGAGGCAAGCAACGAAACGAACTCCTGCGTTTCACCTTTAGTAGAAGATACGCTCACCACTTGCTTCAATGGAAGTTTACATTCTTGGGCAAGCCTTTGCTTGGTTTCCTCTATTGCCTGGGCTGTCTTGGTGTCGCAATGAGTAATCACAAGGAACACTGGCCGCTTGGCCAGTTCCATAGTTGCGATGAAATCGGTAAGCGTGCGCGTGAGCTGAGCGTTAATGTCCATCACAAGAAGGATGGCATCAGCCTTGGGAAGGAAATCAATGAGAACTTGGCGGTGCTCGGCGATTTTAGATGAAAGTCCCGGAGTGTCAACCAAGATGATACTTGAAGACACGCGGTTCGATGTGTCGCACACGTTCACAACCAACGAGTCTTTCAGTTCCTCATTCCTTAGTTCGTCAAATCGTTCAGTCGTTTTCTTGCTACCATTATTATATATGACTTCGGCCTCGCATTTATCGCAGCCAAAGTGAATCTCAAATAATGTAGCCGTGGTTTCTTTTCTCGCTGTTTCCAACTTATAAGTTGAATCAAGCAGCGCATTGATGAGTGTCGTTTTGCCAGAGCTGAACTCACCCACCAAAGGCATGATTAGTTCGCATTCTTGTTCGTCAGAACGCTGTTTGATGAGCTTGAGCTGCTCCGCCTCATTAATCAATCCCAAATCTTGAGAGATTTCAATTAGTCGTTCTATGTTCATAATTGTTAATGACTATTTATTGGTGATTGTTTTTTCTTCTGTAAATGCAAAATTAGACAAAACTCCAAATTCGTGGAAACGAGAAAACAAAGGAATTATGAATCAAATGGCAAATAGTGCGACTTTGCGTAAATAATTACTGAAAGATGGAAAAATACGGGACACAAAAAATGGATTTATCCCTATTTATGTGGCAGCGTTTCTATCACATCGATTGAGAACTTGGCATTTCAGTTGGTACTGAAACTCTTTCCGCAGCTGTGGCAATGGTACTCTGCGTTTTCCGACGGGTTGTCGTGTCGTGGCTGCTGTCCGTCGACGTGCAGCATGAAAAATTTGCATAGGACTACTGACATCAAGCCGCTTATTCCTGCCGCGCCAAAGTGCCTGCCACTATTAGCATGCCCTTCTGCAACGGCCTTGTAGTGGTTGACGTTCAGACTGCCACAATACGGACAACGCACGCTCTCAATCATGGTTCAATAAGCCTTCTTGGCCTGGTCAATGAACGACGTGATGAACTATGACTACCTCGCTGACTGTAGAGTTGAGATCTGAACCCGACATGGAGCCGTTTGCACTGCGACCTGCGGCTATACGCAGCACCTTGGGACAGACATGACCCGAAGCGAGTGTGACGGCATACTGCGCCGCAGTCATGACCACGGCACCGCCACTCGTGCCAATGAATGGCACGACCTTCAAGGCACTGGCCACGCCCGAAGCAGCAATGTGGCCCGCCCGATTGGTTGCCGCCCCCGAGCCTGTGGCCTTGATGATATTATCACCAACAATATATCCTTCATTCATTGTTGAGGGAATTAGTTTAGACGTTCAACGGCGAGATAGCTCATGTTCAGCGCGCCGACACGGCGAAGGTCTACACCATATATGCGCATGAACGCGCTTGCCACTGCTTGCGGATTGGAGAGCACGGGATTGCTCATCGATTGTGTGACTACCTCAACGCTCATGCCGGGCTCAATGCGTTCGCCGTTGGCGTTTTTCATCTGTCGTGTAGTAATGATAAATCTTGCCATTGTTTATAAGTGTTTTAGGTATGTATCCTATTGGTTGTTGCATAGAAGTCTGGCTCGATGCCCATTGCAAAGTTACAACCATATCTTGCGCCTTCTCAATGAGACAAATCATTATTTTCTATGAAGAAAGCACATTTGCGGTGTTTGCGTATAATTCTACGGAAAGTCAATATTTTCAATGACAAGATATCGATGGCAGGAGCGGAATGTTGCGAATGACGTGCAAAGTGAGTAACTTTGCAGTGTACAATTACTATTCTTGACGATGATGAACGAGGAGACCGAGATGAGACAACTCAAGGATGACTTGCGTCTGATTGAGCGCACGCGTCTGTTACGCAATACCAACGCCGAACTTGGCGCATTAGTGGACTACCCCCTCGACAAAGGCAACAGCCTCACACGCAAGGGTGGCAACTCGCTTGTGATGAAACGCGCCGTACTCTCGTTGCTGGCCGAAATCGCCCACAAAGAATCGGGCCTGAACCTGAACGACGTGTTGGCACACTACCGCACAGTCGATGCTTTGTTGACTAATCAACGTGTAAGGGTTCGGGGCATCGAAGCGGCTTGCGCTGTGGCACGCCATTATTTTTTCGACACTCCGTTGCCGCCCAAACTCTCGTCACTCGCGAGGCACATCACACCAGGCGAGCTGCCAGTGCTCATGCTCATGCTGCTTGAAGTGCTGCCGCAACCAAGCGAGAACAGTGGCGATGTGAAAGACTTCGCCACGCTGTACGAGCGCGTCGTCCACACGCTAACCCATGTGCTCAACAACACTGACGAGTGCACTAATGGCCGCACCGTCGCCCTAAAGACTATCCCAGCGCTATCGCGCATTGACGATGATTACCGTCGGGGCGAGATTAACAGTCGGTTGTCGCTCATCGCCATCACCAATCTTGCCCTCCAGGCATTCTATCATGTTCTCATGCCACATCTGTCGCTGGAGGAAAACTTACAGATGTGTCGCGAAATGGTTTTTCCCGATGGTATCGGCGACCTCTATGGGAATGAGAAGCGCGACACTCAATTCTGGCGCGTCGAGCGTGTCGAGAATGCCTATTTCCTATATCACTACCATCCGCGACGCGAACAGCGGCAATTGCATTACACCCGTTTCATGTTCAAGTTGTTCAGCGAACCTGGCGGCAAGTTGATGGCGTTGGTGACACATCCGTTGTCAATGGTTGATATTATTGCCGGACGACCCGTGGACGAGCGACACTATGCCTTCCTTGACTGCGTGCTTCTGCCCGACGGTGTACTGTCGTTTGTGCCTCGGGTCAGGGCATTCTCTTGGTTCACTCGCATAGCGAGCAAACTTATTCCCTTGAAAGGTGAGAACCCCTATCGGCAAATGTTTAAAAAGTATGAGCTTATTGATGCCTTTGCCGAAGCAGCCTACGATTTCGAGATTACTCTGCAAAGCATCACGTGCGACGCGATAGTTCTGGGTGATGGCGATGGCGGCACCTACACAGTGCCCAAGCGGTTAAAACCCACCTTTGATGCCGTTGATTTCAACCAATCGATTGGCGTTCTGAAGATGGCCGGGACGCACCTACCTTGCCTTTGATGAACACCGCGTTTACATCGACGTCACCGACGAGGAAAAAATGCGCGCACTCGGCATCTCGCACTCCCCCGCTTCTTGACTTCTCCCAAATTCTTGCCATGGCGAGGGTGTCGAAACGGCAGTAGTCGAGCCGTGCTTTACGGGCTTCGCTGCGCTTGCCCTGCGGACTCCCGCGCACCCGCGAGCGCGTGTCCAGTTTTTTTCACTGAGGTATCAGTACTTTGCGTTTTTATTCGTATATTTGCAGTCGAAACGGAATGGCCACTCGCCACTGCGGTCATTTCGAGCAACTACGAAACATCTCATCAAATCCGCTTTATGAACCGACTTACCTTGCTCTTGTGCGCAGCCCTGCTGGCTGTTGCCGCTGTGGCACGCGATGCTGCGCGTGCCGAGGAACGCTTTATCAACTCGCTGCTCTCGCGCATGACCCTGGAAGAAAAAATCACCCTGCTGCACGGCAACTCCACCTTCTATGTGGGTGGTGTGCCTCGGCTGGGCATCCCGGAATGGGCCATGAGCGACGGGCCGCACGGCGTGCGCGCCGAGTTTGACCGCCACAGCTGGCTATACGCCGGGTGGACAACCGACTCGGCCACCTACCTGCCCACAGGCACGGCGATTGCCGCGACGTGGAACGTGGACTTGTGCCGCTCGCGTGGCGAGACGCTGGGCGAGGAGGCGCGCTGGCGCGGCAAGGACGTGCTGCTGGGGCCTGGCGTGAACATCATTCGCAGCCCGCTGTGCGGCCGCAACTTCGAGTACCTGAGCGAAGACCCCTACCTGGCCGGCCAACTGGCAGCGGCCTACATCCGCGGGTTGCAGTCGCGCAACGTGGCGGCCTGCGTGAAACACTTCGCGGCCAACAACCAGGAGCGGTGGCGGCTGGAGAACAGTTCGCAGGTCTCGGCCCGCGCCCTGCACGAGATTTACCTGCCGGCGTTCAAGGCAGCCGTGCAGCAAGGCGGCAGCCTGTGCGTGATGAGCGGCTACAACCAGGTGAACGGCACCTTCTGCGCCGAGAATGCGCCGCTGGTGCTCGACATCCTCAAGGGCGAGTGGGGCTTCGAGGGGGTGTACATGAGCGACTGGGGCGCGGCACAATCGACAGTGGCCTCGGCGATGAACGGCCTGGACGTGGAGATGGGCACCTGGGCGGGGCACTACGACGAGTGGTTCTTCTCGCGCGCCCTGCTCCAGGCGGTACGCAATGGCGAGGTGCCGATGAGCGTGGTCGATGAAAAAGTGCGGCGCGTGCTGCGTGTGATGTACCGCACGCGCATGATTGGCAAGCAGCGGCGCTACGGCCCGGGCAGCATCAACACGGCGGCCCACCAGCAGGAAGCCTACCGCGAGGCCGCCGAGGCCATCGTCCTGCTCCAGAACCGTGGCGGCCTCCTGCCACTCAATTTGTCGGGGTTGCGCTCGGTGGCGGTGATTGGCGACAATGCCACCCGCGAGCACAGCTTTGGCGGCATGAGCAGCGAAATCAAGACCCCCTACGAGGTGACACCGCTGCAAGGGCTGCGCGACCGTTTGGCGGGCACGGGTGTCGACCTGCGGTTTGCGCAGGGTTACACCGCAGTGCCCCGCGACAGCGTGGTGCCGCAGGCGGTGCGCGACAGCCTGGCGGCGCAGGCTGTGGCACTGGCCCAGGCCAGCGATGTGGCCATTGTGTGCTGCGGACTGAACCACTACTACGACGCCGAGAATGTGGACCGCGACGACATCCAGCTGCCCTATGGTCAGGCAGCGCTTATCCGTGCCGTGTGCCGCGCCAACCCACGCACCATCGTGGTGGTGGTGGCCGGGTCGCCCGTCGACCTGGTGTCGCCGTCGCTGTGCGCGCCGGCCATCGTGTGGAGCTGGCTCGGCGGCATGGAGGTGGGGCACGCCCTGGCCGATGTGCTGCTGGGCAAGGTGAACCCGTCGGGCAAGCTGCCGTTCACCATCGGCTACACGCTCGACCAGTACGGCCCGCACGCGCTGGGCTGCTTCCCGGGTAACCAGCATGAGGTGACCTACGACGAGGGCATCTACGTGGGCTACCGCTGGTTCGAGGCGCGGGGGTTGCCCGTGCTGTACCCCTTTGGCCACGGATTGAGCTACACCCATTTCGACTACGGCAGCCCGACACTTTCGGCCCGCCGCATGACACCGGGCGACACGCTGTTGGTAACGGTGCCCATCACCAACAGCGGCCCTGTGGCGGGCAAGGAGGTGGTGCAGCTCTATGTGGAAGATGTGGCTTGCCGCGTCGACCGGCCACGCAAGGAGCTCAAGGGCTTCGCCAAGGTGGAAGTGCAACCGGGGCAGACGGCCCAGGCCGTGTTCCGGCTCACCACCGACGACCTGGCTTACTACGACGAGCAGCAGATGGGCTGGGTGGCCGAGCCGGGCGAGTTCCGCCTGCACATTGCGGCCTCCAGCTCCGACGTGCGGCAAACGGCCACGTTCACCCTCGACTTTTAGCGATGCAAAAGTGGGTCAGGAGAGTATATCCTCGGCCACGGCGAGGGCAGTGAGCATTGCCACGCCGGTGCCGTCGCCCATCACCATGGGGTTGTGCCCGGCCAGCAGCTGCCCGATGGCATAGACATTGTGAAGCGGGTTGCCGTCCTTGAGGGGGTGGAACGTGTTGTCGGCACACACCCCCGCACTCATGTAGGGCTGGTTGCCCATCATGCCGTCTCGGCCCCACAGGTCGCACCCGGCAGGCGCGTTCACGTCGAGTCCCAGCAGTGGCTCGAAGATTCGATTTTGGTCGGCCTCCAGTCCATGGCTCATAAACGAGCCTGTGGCCATCACAAAGTGGTTGGCAACCCAGGACGCGGGTTGTTTGGCGGCACGCACACCGGTCACACGGTTTCGCTCGAGCGTGGCGCTGCACACGGCATCGCCCAAGAAATAGTGGCCGCCAAGCATTTGGAAGTAGTGCTTCAGGGCCGAGTTCAGCCGCACGCCGGGCACGGCGGGGGGCATTGTGGCCAGGAACCGCAGGGGCTTTTGCACCTGTGCCATCAGGTTGTCGCACACATCGTCGTTCTCGATGCCTGCCACGGCGGGCATGAGCACCATCTGGGCATCGCCGGGTACTGCGGCATTGATGGCCTGCGCCAGTTGCTTGAGTGCCTGCGAGTTGGCCAGCACCTTGGCCAGCGTGGTAGCGCGCATTTGTGTGGCGCTGCGCCACGCCTTGCGCAGTGCGTCGAGGGTGACATCGGCCACAGCCACCTCGCATCCCAGCTGCCGCAGGCCGTGAGCCACAAAGTCGACGGGATAGTCGATAAAGCCGCTCAAGTTGATGAGTACCACCTGTGTCCAGGGCAAGCGGTCGGGCCGGTCGGTGGTGGCCATTCGCTCCAGCGTGAGCCAGGCGGGCTTGGTCATGCCCAGGGGGGTGATGCGGTAGTGGTTGCGTGTGGCCTCGCCCAGCGTGATGATGCTGGCATCGTCAAGGAGATCCTTGGCCTTGCCGGCCAGTTTGGCCACACGCTCAGCGCCTATTTTGCGGTAAGGGTGGTGATTGTCGAGCGCAGCAATAGCCTCTAACGGATGCTCGACAGCGTTGCCCGCAGCATCGGCACCCAGCAGTTCCATCGAACCACCGAACAATGGCAAGGTGTTCTGCCCGCCCGCCACCACGGCCACGCGCTGTCCCGCCCGGGCCAGGGTGATGCCGCATGTGAGTGCGCTCAAGCCGCCGCCAATGATTACTGTGTCGAAACTCATTGCTCGTCCTCCTTTCTCGCGATGGCCTTGTCCAGCCCGCACAGCCCCTGGTAGATGGTGGCTGTGAGCTGGGCCTCGCGCAAAGTGGCTCCCCAGGCAATGGGTTTCATGCCTTTCCAGCGCTCGTCGAGCAACCGGGCCAGGTCGGCCTGCGCCCGGAGAATGTTATTGTTGATGCGTCCCAGCAGTGTCGCCGCCCGGCAAGCGCACAGACGTCCCTGGCAGACCCCCATGCCCAATCTTGTGCTGCGCCGCAAGTCGGTGAGGGTGTGCACGTTAAGGTTTTCGAGTGCATAGCGCAGCTCGCCCACGCTCACGCCCTCGCACTCGCACACCATCGCTCGGTCGTCCTCGGTGTCGAGGCTGATTCTCTCGGTCCAGGTGCCGTGCCGCCCCTTGGCGGCGTTGAAGGCCACGGTGTGGCGCACGTTTTCCTGTTGTGGCTGCCCCGAGCCTGGCAGCGGCACGCTGGCGGTGTCGCACGGCGTGGTGTTGCCCAGTTTGCGGCAAGCCAGGTCGGTGGCTATTTGCGCCATCAGGCGGTAGGTCATCATCTTTCCGCCGGTGATGGTGATTAGGCCCGCCATGCCGTCGCGCTGCTCATGGTCGAGGCAGACGATACCCCGGCTGATGCTGCGCCCGGCGGGGTCGTTGTCGGCGGCCACAAGCGGTCGCACGCCGGCGTAGGCCCTGAGGATGCGGGTGGAGGCCAGCACGGGGGCGATGCGCTGCGCCCCGGCCAGCAGCACGCGCACCTCATCGCCGGTCACGCGCATGTCATCTACGGTGTCAATCGGCACGCGGTCGCTGGTGGTGCCCACGATGCTCACCGTGGCATCGGGCACGAGGATGTCGGCGTTGGCGGGCTTGCGGCAACGGTTGATGACCATCTTGTTCACACGGTGGCCGAAGATGAGCATCGCCCCCTTGGCGGGGAACATATTGATGGTGACACCCGCCATGCGGGCGATGAGCATTCCCCAGATGCCGGCGGCATTGATGGTGACAGTGGCTCGGAACTCGCGCTCGGCTCCCGTGCGCAGGTCGCGGGCTCGCACGCCCTCGACACGGTTCTGATTCACAATCAGCGCGGTGACCTCGTGGTAGGTGAGCGCATCGGCCCCGTGCAGCTGCGCGTCCACCACATTGGCCATCGTCAGGCGGAAAGGGTCGATGGCCGCATCGGGCACGCGGACAGCCCCGATAAGGTCGGGGTTCACGGCGGGCTCCAGTGCGCGGGCCTGGGCGGGGTCGATGATGTCGGCGCGTATGCCCGCGGCACGGCAGGCCTCGGCAAACGTCTGCTGATAGGCCAGGTCGTCCTCGGGCAGCGTGATGAACAGGCCGTCGGTCTCCTCGACGCAGTGGCGGGCAATGCGCCGGAGAATCATGTTCTCGCTGATGCATTCGGCGGCACTCTCGCGGTCGGTGACCGCATAGCGCGCCCCGCTGTGCATGAGTCCGTGGTTGCGGCCGCTGGCACCGTTGGTGTAGTCAAGCCGCTCCAGGAGCAGCACGCTCAGCCCCCGCCGCGCACAGTCGCGAGCCACCCCGGCACCAGTAATCCCGCCGCCGATGACAATCACGTCATATTGCTTGTTGTTGTCGTCCATCTCGGTTTAGTGTGGCGCAAAACTAGTAAAATAGACAAAAGAACATAAGCACTTGAGTGCAGTTGACATAAGATTTTTATTATCAATTCTTTTGTGCTTCCTCTGCCATTTTGTTAAAGCCACTGCCTATCTTATTACATTGTTTTTGCGTTTACTTAAGACTGCAAATATAGATATAATTCCCGAATTATAAGCCAGTCAAACAAAGAAATTGCGATTTTCCACCAGCGGGACACTCACCGGGTGTTTCACAAAAATGCATCCACCTATAATCCCCCTGTGCCGCTTTACCGACCAAGAACTGCATCAATCAGCGGAGGGTCCTGTTCGCAACGTTCACGCAGTGATATGCTTGCACTTGAAGGCACTGCGTTCCAGCGATTGCCATTCTTCAAGTCCTCAACCATGTTGACAAATGCTACGCGTGTCATCCTGCGATACAACAGATTGCGCGCCGATGTGTCGGCCACTATTGGGATGAGCGAAAGCAATTTCTGGTCCGACAGAATCTGGGACAACAGCTTCTGCACAATGGGGCTGTCGTAGTTCTTGGCGAGGACAACCGTATAGTTCTCATCGGGAAAGAGCAGGTGAAAAAACACGTCAAACGGCATTTCTCCAGCCCTGAACATCTGCGTGGCATCACCAAGCATTTCCACATATTGGTCAAGCGGCAAATAGCACAGCAGCGTCATGATTACATCGCAATTGGTCGCAAGCAATTCGTTCGCGGAGTCGCCGTCAGCGTTTGTCTGTATGCGATGAATGGTGTGTTCCTGGCTTACAAGCAGCCTCAACATATCATGGGCATAGCTGCCCATGTCGGTCTTGAATCCGTCAAAACGCGCGTCCAACGCTTGGTCAACAACACTCAGCATGTCGTCAGGGAACATGACCTCTCCACGCTCAAGAAGAGCTTGATGGCAACTGTCGAGCCGTGACTCAATTTCGGAAACAATCTCCGCAACATCGTAGCTCTTCCGCAAATGAATAATAATGGTTTTGTCAAAAGGCAGCTCACTACGGCTTCCGCGCAGATTTCTTTGGTGTTCTGGGGGTGAAAAGCAGTTCTTGGTGTTTACACATTCGGAATCGAACTCTATCGATTTAATGCGGACGCCTTGTGACTCCATAAGAGTCAGCAATGCTTGCAACAGCGTGTTGTCATCAATGGCACCGCAACGCGACTTATTGAAAAGCTCATTGAACATCGACAGTTTAATGTGAATCACGGCCACGGGATAATGCTCAAGAACTGCAGCAGACAGCATAGCCGATATAAACCCCGCTGCCTGCTCTTGGTTATAATTGAAGCGGAGTTTTCTTTCAGCATCGTCAGAACCAGGCGAGTCGCCTGCTGTTGCCGAGCGTTGAGCGTTAGTCCCGAAACAATCATGCAGCTCATAGTGTCCATTCACCAGGTGAAGTGCAAAGCTGTGTAGGTTAACCAGTCCAAAGGATTCGATGCCAAAAGCTTTTAAATAATGATTGGGGGACTTGTTCTTCATATAAAACTCACGCATTGCTATAACTGTGCCTCTTGAAGTGCCTGCCGGATAATACCGCACATTCGGATTTATCCAATCGCGCCAGGAATAGTCAATCTCAAGACCAACGGCCGATAGTTTCCATGACAAGTCTTTAATTGACCGCACTCTGTTCAACACAACATCGTTAAAAGGAGAATACAATCTATTGGGATATTCAACCAAGAGTCTGACAATTTCTTCACTAACCACACGCTTTCCATATAGACGCACGACGTTATCTACAGTTTGTCGAAAGGCTGAATCATTCTGGAGATAGATTAGATTAAAAATGTCATCGACCCAGTTGGCGTACATCAACCTATATGCTTCATCTTGCAGACACAACAGTAAACTGTCAGACCAACATTCTGGCTCATCAACCAGCGACGGAAACATCCCTTTGGCAATGCAAAAGAAAGCCGAATTTCTGTCGTCGGGATCCCAAAATACAGATTCCTCATCAAGCGAATTGATGTATCTATCCACTGAATCCTCAATTTGCACTAATCGTTCAGTTAGAGTTACTGCGCTCGTCGTGAACTGAACGGCAACTGCCAAAATAAATAGGAACTGTTTCATCTTGGTTTACTTTTTGGGAGTTCCAAAAAAACGTCTTCTAATCCATGTTGCGTCTTTTGGTCGCCAGACAGGACCTTTTCGAACTATATGTTTGCCTGAACCTGTATAGATTTGTCTGATTGAAGTGCTGCCGCTCTTATCGGTTTCTATATAAACGATTGCACAATGTCCCGTCGCATTGCTGTATCTTTTTTTGAATGCCATGATGTCTCCATTCTGAACTGGATACGAGACATCTACAATTATCCACCCTCCTATGTTTTTGATATTGGGGTCTCCCCATTCCCCAGCAGAAATTGTTCCCCTATTCTCGGGATATATGCCTACTTTTTGCATTTGATCCCGAAGAAACCAATTACAATGATCATCGTCATCTTTACTGCCTACAAGAGAATTGGCATTGTCTGCCATTTCAAGGCATGCAAGAAAGGCCTCTTCTGATTGCTCATAAATAGTATGCCCCAGGTGGTTGAACAGGAACGCGAAGGCTGCCGTCATGGCGCCGTTGGCGAAGTTGCCGCCGCCCAACTCGGCCACCGTGCCGCCGAGGACTGACACAACCGTCAATTGTCCTCCCCACCCCATTTTGATTTTGCCCCCCAGCCAGCCACCACCTTCGCCAGCGGCGAAGCACGTCAGCCCCATCAGCGCGCCGTGCAGGATGTCACCGCCCTGCCCCGCGCCGTGCATCTGATTCCTCAATCCAACCACAGCCATAACTTCACTTTCAGGGAATCACGCTTGTGCACATAATCCTCTTTGGTCAACGGGCCATACACTTGATGTGTCTTTTTGTTGATGATCCAGTAGCAAACACCCATGGCTTTCTCTTTCTCAAATTCGCGCCTAACAGAGTCTCGAATCTCGGGGGCATAATAAACATCTAAGTCACTTTCAAAATACCTCTCGTTGGGTATTTGCTCCGCCACAATATAAGTTGAATTATAATTATGGTTGCTGGAGTGTGTGTTGACAATCACTTTATTATTTGCAGATTCATGATGAATCCTGCCATCACACCAACAATAACCATCGCCGAAGTCCTCATAATCCCTGACCATACATGAAGACAACGTAAATACCAGAAAGGCGGCAGATAAAAGCTTTGAGAATCTCATTTTATTCTGATGAAATTTTTAAACAGGATGTCGAACGGAGTTCCACTCCCAGCAACGGCACTTCCAATAACTGTAGCAACATTTCTAAAGAACTCATAAGCACTTGAGACTTCGTGCATATCGAAATCATATCTGTCTTTCTCGACTTGAATCACTCTATTGCCATTAAAATCATGGCCAAGGTATTTAATAAACCAAACCCACATCTTTATTCGCCATAAATGTGTTGACATTAAAAGACTCACCATAGGCATTAAACACCATCTTTTGCAGCAGTTTCTCAATGCCAAGTTTGGTGGCATCCATGGTGAGCGGCACGCCTTCTCCGATTTGGTACCACAGGTTGGCATCGTCAAGTGTCAAATACCCCTGTGCTTCCAACCTCGCTTTCATCATCATTCTGTTTTCATACATCATGCAGTCCGCTTTATTAAGGTGAAGATGCCCCAGGTGGTTGAACAGGAAGGCGAAGGCGGCCGTCATGGCGCCGTTGGCGAAGTTGCCGCCGCCCAGCTCGGCCACCGTGCCGCCGGCCACGGCCACGATGCCGGTCTGCAACGCCTTCACCCCCAAGCCGGCGCCCCAGCGTTTCCCTAGGCCCACTACGGACTCGCCGGCGGCAAAGCAC
>JAFSYB010000025.1 GCA_017443765.1 Muribaculaceae bacterium
CCAGGGCAGCCAGCAGCACCAGGGCATTGGGCCAGGCGAGCACGGCGGCGGCAATGAGTGCGGCGTGTGCAAGCCACATTGCCCAGCTCATGGCGGCGTGTGCCACAAATGCGCGCCGTGGCACCAGCCGCGAGGTGAAGTCGCGCCGCGTGCGCAGCAGCCGATGGGCGTGATAGATGTTCTCGTAATAGACGCTGAGCTGGCTTTCGGAAGCCAACTCCACGCGTGTGTTGCCCGGCCGCATGATTTGGCACAGGAACACATCGTCCTCGCCCCAGCTCAGGTTCATGGTGTTGGCAAAGCCGTTCACGTCGAAGAAGCACCGCTTGCGGTAGGCGAGGTTGTCGCTCACCCCGCGGTAGGGGTGGCCAGCGACGGCGCTGGTGAGCCATTGCACGGCCGTTGCCACGGTGTCGAGCACACGCCAGCGTCGCGCCCAGCGCTTGTCGCGGTGGTAGCGGTAGTGCGAGTAGCCCAGCACCACATCAGTGTCGGGGGTGAAGTTGCGCATCATCGTGCGCAGCCACAGCTCGCTGGCCGGGCGGCAGTTGGCATTGGTGGTGAGCACAATGTCGTGGTGCGAGGCCTTGATGCCAATCATCAGGGCGAGTTTCTTGCGCGAGAGCGAGCGGGTGCCGTGCGGCGTGAAGGTGATGTGCAGGTTAGCGTGCTGAGCCTTCATCTCGCTGAGCATGTCGCTGGTGGCCTCGGCAGCGCCGTCGGCAATCACAATCACCTCATATTCCGGGTAGTCTTGATGCAGCACAAGCGGCAGGAAGCGCACGAGCTGGTCGGTTTCGTTGCAGGCGTCAACGATGATAGACACAGGCGGGAGGTCGTCGGTATAGTCGCGCTCGTGCTCAGCAACCTCGATGAAGCGTTTCAGTTGCAGCGTCTTGCGCCAGTGCCACAGCGCATAGGCCGCCGCAAGCACCAGTCCGGCACCTAACAGCCCCCACACGATGGGCGATATTTCAAGGGTGAATGTCATGTCTTGTTGTGGTTGAGAAATTTCAAACTGCAAAATTAGTGCAAGTTGAGCGCAGTGGCAAGAAAAATCGTGATTTTTCTTGCCACTGCGCTCGTGGGGGGCGCGAGTATTCGGGCATTCGAGCATTCGAACATTCGAGCATTCGAGCAATCGAGCAATCAATGGCTGGGATTATTCGGCTGCTTGACGCGCAATAGCCACAGCAATTCACGCCGGTTGCGCTGTAATAAAACACAGCACAACCGGCGTGAATAGTTGCGTCAACCGCGTGCGTAGGGGCTTACTGCTGCTCGAGCACGAGGTTAATGAGCATGTTGACGTCGGTGATGTCAACCTCGGTGTCGCCGTTCAGGTCGGCATTTCCCGTCAGGGCGTCGGGCGAGATTTGGTTCAGCACCAGGTTGATAATCAGGTTCACATCGGTCACATCGACGGTGCCATCGCCGTTCAGGTCGCCGGGCACTTGCTGGGTGGGGAGCGTGGTGAACTTCACCCATTCGGTCCAGTCGGTGGTGGTGTTGTCGTCCATGATGCCCTGCACCTGCACCTGATAACCGGTGTCGGGAGCCAGTCCGGTGAGTGTGCGTGGAGCGGTGATGCCCTCGAGGGTCACCCACTCGCCCGGCATTGACTCGGCGTACTGGATAAAGAAATTGTCGACATTCAGGCGGAACATATCCGTCACATCAAAGTGTCGGATGGCAATGTAACCCATTTGTCCGTTGCAGGCGCTCAGGTCGAAGACATACTCGGTGTAAACGTTCTGTGCCTCGGTGGTGTCGGCAAGGACGATGGTGAAGTCCTCAATGGAGTTGCCCGTGGTGGAGGCATAGATGGCAAAATGCTCGGCGGCCCATTCGGGATCTTGGCTGCGGAGCCACACGCGCAGCTTGCCCTTGAGCTCCACCTGCGGTGTGATGAGCCAGTTGTCGGGCGTGAGGGCAGAGCCGCTGAAGCTGGCCGAGGTGGCGCAGCGTGCGTCGAACACGGTGGGATTGCCATATTTGTCCTCTTTTGTACGTCCTTGGACATCGGTGTCCCAGACATACCCGTTGTTGCCATCGCCATCGGCATCGATGGTCGTCCAGTTGTCGGGGATGCCGTTCTCGAAGTCCTCGAAGAAGCCAATGCGCTCGGCAGCCATTTGGTATCGCAGGTTGTAGCGCTCTTGTGCGCCGGTCCAGGTCACCGTGGCGGTATGGTCGGTGATGTCGGTCACGGCCAGCTCGGTGGGCAAGGCATCGGCAGCAGGCGAAGTGAACGTGGCACTGGTCCACAACGAGGTTTCTCCCCCGTCATAGGTACCCTGCACGTCAACCTCGTATTTTGCCCCGGGCGACAGATTTTCGAGGCGGCAGGAGTTGCCGGTGATGCCGTTGATGGCAACATACTCGCCAAGCTCATGGAAGTCGCCATAGACGCAAATGTCATCGAAGAGCAAGTAGTCACATTCGTTGCAGTTGTAGTGTCGGAAGGCGATGTACCCCTGCTTGTCGGCATAGGCACTCAGGTCGGCATAGAGCTCGGTCCATTCCGTGGAGCCCGGCGAGGTGAGGTCGTCGGTGAGCGGCGTGAACGAGTTGATGTCGGTGTCGGTGGTTGACACATAGATGCGGTAGGTTCCGGTGTATTGGCCATCGTCGCGGATTGCGTACTTGAGCAAACCGCCCAGCGCCACCCTCGGGGTGATGATCCAGTTGTCGGGCGTAATAAAGCCACTGACGTAGCCAAGCGATATGAGGGCGTTGTTGCCGTCGTAGGCCGGCATATCCCACTGCGATGCCATATTGATTATAGTCCAGTTATTGCCGTCGGCGTTGCTGTCGATGACCGTCCAGTCGTCGGGGATTCCTTTCTCGAAGCTCTCTGTCATGTGCACATCGTAGTATGCGGCCTGGCGGTAGCGCAGGTTATATCCCTTGGCGTTGCCGTTCCAGGAGGCCAAGGCGTTGTGCGCTGTCACATTGGTGACGGCCAGGTCGGCAGGTGCGGGGAATTGGAAAGGCGTGGTGAAAGTGCAGGCCTCGCTCCACTTGCTCACACCCGCCACGGTTTCGGCGCGCACATAGGCGGTGTAGGTGACGTTTTCGGCCAGATTCGCAATCGTCAGCGTGGGGTTGCCGGTAACCACCGTTATTGGCAGCGATGGTAGCTCATTGGGTTTGAAAAAGCCCTGACTGTAGGTCACCTGCCAGCGGTTTTGGTTGGTGTCGCCGGGTGTCCAGGCGAGCGTGGCGCTGTTGTAGGTCAGCTGCGTGGCGGCGAGGCCAGTGGGTTTGGGTGTTACCGAGCGCATCAAGAAGTAGGTGGTGAGTACGCCATCCGTTGGAGCTGCGCTGTGGTCAGACGTGCTGCCCTGGTGGCTCAAAATCACATCTCCTTCTGGGTCGGTGAGGGTAAAGGTGCACTCGTAGCCGTAATCGCCGCTCACCCACACAAAGCTGTAGGTTTCGCCGTAGCACAGGCGCAGGGTGCCGGTAGTGGAGGAGCCTGTGAGCAGGGTGAGCGTGGCCTCCACCTTGCCGTCGCTGTTCACCACCTGAATGGCGTTACCGCTCCAACCGTCGCCGTACTCGTCGATAAGCTCGTAGGTGATTTCGCCCATATCCTCCTCGTCGCAGTAGAGGGTGGTGAAGCTGGTGGTTGCCCATCCGCTGAGGTTTCCGTCGCCGTAGTCACCTTGCACGCGCACAATGTAGGAGTGTCCGTTGGTCAAGTCCTCGAGCGTGCACGACGGGGTGTTGACGGTGAGCGTTGTCCACTGATTGTTTTCGGCCGAGGCGTATTCCACGTTCCAGGCGGTTTCGCTGCCGCCGGGTGTCCAGGTGAGGGTGTCCGCGTTGGGCGTAATGTTGCTCACCGCCAGGTCCGTGGGTTTGCGGTACACCGGCCCGCTGCTGGGCGTGTAGGTGAACGTGGTCTTGGGAATGAAGTTGCGCTGGTTGACGGACACATCATCTAACGAGGAGCTGTCGTGGCCCTGCACCGAGGCACCCTCCACGGATTCGCCATAGAAATAGGCACCCTTATAGGAACCTTTCGTGGTGTTATAGATGCCAATGAGCAGGTTTCCCCCCTGGTAGGTGTAGGGCGTGTTGAAATCGACGGTAATCGTTTCGCCAGTGCCGTCGAGTGCCCCTTCATAGACGATGGTGGCCCCGGTGGTGCCGCTATAAGCGCTCAACGTGGTTGTATAAACCTCCTTGACGAACACCTGGAAATTGGCCGTGCCCCCAGCTGCCCGTGGCGGGTGTCTGGAGATACCAGGTCAGGCTGCTGATGGTGCCGCCCTCCATCTGGCTCAGCTCGGTAGCCGGAACCACATACTCGCACTTCAGGTAATTATCGCAGTTAAACCCATAGATGGGCACTTAACTGCTTTTCCCCTGACCATCGTGCACGGTAAGCGTGTCCGCGCTGGCCCACAGCGGCAATCCCGCCGTCAAGGCAAGCAGCGCAGTGAGGAATAGTAACTTGTGTTTCATAATGACTGTTGTTTGGTTGTTGAGATTAGTTTTACTCCTATTGGGATTCCCAAGGCTCGGCAGTGGGTCACTGGTCGGCCGGTTTCTTGCGTGCGGAGCGCTTGGCCGCCGGCTTCTTGGCGGGTTTCTTGTCGGGCTTCTCGGACACGGATTCCGTCGCGGGCTGCGCTTGGGGTTCGGGTTCGGGCACGGTCTCGTCGGGGTCGAAGTCGCCGGTGAGGTCGTGTGTGATGTTTCCACGCATCATTTCCACCTCGCGCTTGAGCTGCTCAATCTCGGCCTCCTGGTTGTTGATGGTGAGCAGGAGCGAGTTCAGCTCCTCGTTGTCGATGTCGGCGGGGAACTGCTGCTCCACACGGGTCATGAAGTCGCTGAGCACGTTCATGTAGTTGGTGAAGGCGGTATATGGCGAGTTGTAGGGGCTGTAGGCGCTGTGCACGTTGCCGTCGGCACTGTGCTTGGTGCTCATGTAGAAGAAGTGGTCGCTGGCCTGCAGGCGGTTCCAGTCCTGCTGGATGCCCTTGTCGGGGCACAGTCGCACGCGCTCGCCAATGGCGTAGAGCTTCTCGACGGCCTCCTGCTGCAGCACATTGCCGAGCCAGGCACTGGTGTCGCGGGCCTCGTCGCTCCACGACATGGGGAAAGGCACGGCCAGTGCGCCCACGGGCTTGAGCGCCTTGATGGTGTCGCTCGGGGTCCAGAAGTGGATGTCGCGCTCGGCGGCAAAGCGTGGCAGGGCTTTCATGAACTCGAAGATGCCACTCTCGCGGGGCTGAAGCTCGCCCAGGCTCTCGAAGTTCATGAACAGGTTCACAATCTGCTCCTCCTGCGGCAACTGCGCAATCCAGTCGATGAACTTGTCGGCGGTGAGCGGATAGGAAGCCCAGTCGGTGTTGCTGAAGCGGAAAGCGATGTCGTCGCTGAGCTTGCCGTTCTTGAGCAGCAGCTTCAGCTTGGGAGCGCTGGCGGCGTTGTAGACATAGTTGGGCGACTTCCAGCCCAAGATGTGTCGTGCGCCATCGGTGATGATGGCCTTGAACCCCAAGGCGGCCACCATGGCGGCGATGTCGTCGTCGTAAATGAGCTCGGTGTTTCGGAACACACGCGGCTTTTGGCCGAAGAGCTGCTCAATCATGGCGTCATGGGCCTTGACCTGGCGCGTGAACTCCTCGGGGTCTTGCAGCGAGGCGAGCGAGTGTGCGTAGGTCTCGCTCAGGAACTCCACGCAGCCGGTGGCGGCCAAGTCCTTGAGCGCGTCGACAAACTCGGGCACATACTGCTCAATCTGTTCCAGTGCGGTGCCGCTGATAGAGAAAGCCACCTTGAAACGCTTGCCGTGCTCGGCAATCATCTCGAGCAGCGTGGCGCTGGCGGGCAGGTAGGAGCGGCGTGCAATGCGCGTGATGATGTCGTCGTTGGCAAAGTCGTCGTAGTAATAGTGGTCGTTACCGATGTCAAAAAACCGGTAATTCTTCAGCCTGAAGGGCTGGTGTATTTGGAAATAAAAACAAATTGATTTCATAGGGGGTGGTGGTTGGGGGTGGTGAATAGTGAATTGTGGGTGATGGCCATTAACCAATCAGTTGCTTGTAGATGTTGATTACTTTGGCTCCGGCTTTGTTCCATCTGATTTGGTCCACCTCCTTGAGTCCGTTCTCGCGCAGCTCGCGGTACATGGCGGGATAGGAGATGATGGAATAGATGGCGTCGGCCATGGCGTTGATGTCCCAATAGTCAACCTTGATGACGTTGTGCAATATTTCGGCACAGCCGCTCTGCTTAGAGATAATGCTGGGCGTGCCCATCTGCATGGCTTCGAGCGGCGAGATGCCAAAAGGCTCGCTCACCGAGGGCATGATGTAGACATCACTGGCCTTGAGCAGCTCGTAGACTTCCTTTCCGCGGAGGAACCCGGCAAAGTGGAAGCGGTCCATGATGTGCCTGCGCGCAGCGAGGCGAATCATCTTCTCCATCATGTCGCCGCCACCGGCCATCACAAACTGCACGTTCTCCACCTTGCGAAGCACCTGCGCGGCGGCCTCGACAAAGTATTCGGGTCCTTTCTGCATGGTGATGCGCCCCAGGAAGGTCACCACCTTGTTCTTCTTGCCTGGCGGGATGGGCACATCGAGCAGCTCCTGGCTCAGCGGCTCCACGGCGTTGTGTACGGTGGTCACCTTTCCAGGATGGACGCCATATTTCTCAATCACCGTGCGTCGCGTGCGGTTGCTCACGGTGATGATGTGGTCGGCATAGTTCATGCCGTCCTTCTCGATGCTGAACACGGTTGGGTTCACATTGCCCCGGCTGCGGTCGAAGTCGGTGGCGTGCACATGAATCACAAAGGGCTTGCCGGTGACCTGCTTGGCATGAATGCCGGCAGGATAGGTGAGCCAGTCGTGCGAGTGTATGACATCGAAGTCAACGGTGCGGGCAATCACGCCCGCCACAATCGAGTAGTTGTTGATTTCCTCGAGCAGATTGTCGGGGTACCGGCCCGAGAACTCGATGCAGCCCAAGTCGTTGGTGCCGATGTAGTTGAAGTCGGCGTAGATGTGGTCGCGCAGTGCGAAGTAGAGCTGCGGATCCATCACGTGACCCAAGCGCTGCTGCACGTGGTCCCAGCTCACATCACGCCATGCCACCGGCGTGTGACAGGCGCCGATGATGCGGGCGAAGTCCTTGGGCTCGTCGCCCTGCGGCTTGGGAATCACAAAGGTGATGTCCATGTCGCCGCACTCGGCCATGCCCTTGGTGAGGCCGAAGCTGGCCGTGCCCAGCCCTCCCAGGATATGCGGCGGAAACTCCCAGCCAAACATTAATGCTTTCATAGTGCGTAGTGTGTGGTTCATAGCTCGCGCTGTTCACTCCGGCGAGGGAACGGGGAGCTATGCAACTTATTTATCGATTATATGCAAATTCTTAAACAGTCGCAGCACGCGCAGGATGCCGCCCACGTTGGGTGCGAAGCTCACGGCGCCGCGCCCGATGAATGGCGGGTTGCCGTCGTAAAGCTCGCTGAGCGAGCCAATGCAGCCCTCTTTCATCTCGTCCTCGTAGCCAATCATCATGCGCTCGATAAACGAGATGCTGCCAATGCCGAACACGCGGATGTAGGCCTTGCTGTAGAAGTCCATGAGCCAGGGTCGTGCGGGTCCAGCGTAGTAGGCCATCTGCCGCTCGTCGGGATTGCCTAAATAGATGGGGCGGTAGCCGTAGCTGTTGGGGCTGAGCGTGCGCAGCCCCTTGGGCGTGAGCAGCTCGCGGGTGGCCACATCAAGCACGCGCTTGCGCTGCCGGCGGTCGAGCGGCGTGTGGTCCATGGCAATGGCAATCACCATGTTGGGGCGCACGCTCAAGTCGGTGTAGGCCCCGTTCACGTAGTCGTAGAGGTAGCCACTGTCGTTAAGGAACGTTGCCGTGAAGGCAAGGCGGGCTTTGTCGCCCAGGTCGCGCCAGCGGTTCAGCCGGTCGGTCATCGCCGTGTCGCTCTCGTAGAGTTCTTGCGCAAACATGAGCGCATTGTACCACAATGCGTTAAACTCGACGAGCTTTCCGGTGCGCGGAATCATCGGCCTGCCATCGGGGTGCGTGGAGTTCATCCACGAGATGGGTGCCAGCGTGCCGTCGCTGCTCAGCAGCCCGTCAGGTTCCACACGCAGGTTGGGGTGCCGTCCGTCGGTGATGAAGTCGAGGATTTCGACCATCAGGCTGCCGTATCGCTCGCGTGCGGCCTCGTTGCTCAAGTCGTGTGCGTAGCGCTGGATGTCGTAGATGACCCACAGGGGCACATCGGGCAAGTCGAGCCCTTTCAGGTGTCGGTCGAGCGTGGCATCGCGCATCCAGCGTTGCAGGGCGGCCCCGGCGGTGTCCATGATGGCCTCGAAGTCGGGGCGGTGGTGCACCGAGAGCGTGCAGCCGGGCAGCGCAATGAGCTCGTCGCGCGCGCGAATCTTAAACCACGGGTATCCGGCAAGCAGGTAGTGGCCGTCGGCGTTGGTGATGTAGAACTGCTTGGCACTGTTCTTCATGCAGTTGTAGAAACTCGTGCGCGGGGTGCGCGGCTTGATTTCGTCCTCGTACATCTTGGCCAGGTTGCGCGTGTTCACCTCCTCGACCCCGGCCGAGAAAATCACGCTCTCGCCCTTGCGGATGTCGAGCTGGAAATAGCCCGGCACGTACAGGTCCTCGCTGTAGGGGATGCCGCGCTCCTGGTCTTTGGTGTACTCGATGTTCTTGTACCAATGCGGGTCGAAGACAAACTCCGGCTTGTGGCTCAACTGCATGAACAAGGTGGGATAGCCCTCGTACATGCAAGTGGCGATGCCGTTTTTCACCTCGTGCCACTCGCGGCTGGCCACGTTGTTCTCGACACACAAGTCGTTGGCGCTACGGAAGGCCAGGAAGGGCCGGAATTGGAGCGTGGTCTTGGAATGCGCATCCACAAGGGTGTAGCGAATGAGGATGCGGTTCTCGTGTGTGATGAAGATTTTCTCCTTCTTCAGGATCACGCCGCCCACGCGATAGGTGGTGGTGGGCACGCGCTCGCAGTCGTACTCGCGAATGTATTTGTGTCCGTTTGGGCTGTAGGTGCCGCCGTTGTAGCGGTGGAGGCCCAGGTTGAACGGGGCTCCGTGCTGGATCACCGTTTCGTCGAGGCTCGACAGCAGCACGTGGTTGTTGCCGTCGAGTTCGGGCATGGGAATCACCAGCAGGCCGTGTTGCTTGCGCGTGTTGCAACCCACAATGGTCGTGCAGTGGTACGCGCCACTCTGGTTGGTGCGAAGCATCTCCTTGGGCAGCGACTGGTCCAGGTTGATCATCAGCGTCTTGTCGAAATTCAGATAACTCATGAATATCAGCGTGTTAGGGTGGTCTTTGGTCGTTCAAGCGCTCCCCTTTTCCACAGGAAGCGCAAATTTAAACTCCAAATTTACACATTTATTACAAATTGAGCAAAAAAAAGGCGATTTTTTTGAAAGTGAGGTGCCGCTAAGATTGGTAAAGGCGTTAAACGGGACAAAAGATGAAACCGTGCGATTTTGTGCCGGTTCCATTGCGTGAAACCGCCGTGGAAACCCTCGAAATGGGGCGGACATTCGAGCAATCGAGTGCTCGAGTTTTCGAGTGCTCGAACATTCGAACATTCGAGTTTTCGAGCAATCGAGTGTTCGAGCTGGGGGAAGACTGTGCCTGGGTGCTGACACGAATCAGATACTCTTCCCCCCCTTGGGGACGAAGACGCGCAGGGCTGCGGGCTGGCACTCGATGTGCAGCAGGCGGGGCATCATCATCGGCTCGCCGTCGAGGTGCATCACATCGTCCTTTTCGCGCTCGATGTAGATGTCGCGGCCTCGGTAGATGGTCACGTGGCGGTCGTGGTCGATGCTGCTCGTGAAGAGGCGCGCACTCAGCAGCGCGGCCTCGCCCAGGTTGAAGCTGTGAATCACGGTCATATCGATCATGCCGTCCTTCATCGACGCGCGCGGGGCCATAAAAGCGTTGTTGCCATACTGCGCCGCATTGCAAAAGGCGATGACGAAAGCGCGCTCACGGAGCTGCTGGTTGTCGATGCTGATGGCGTAGTCCTGCGCCTTGTAGCGGAAATACTCGCCCAGAGTGGCGCGTATGTAGGTGACCAGGCCGCGCGTGTCCTCGTTGGCAAACTTGTAGCTCACCTGTGCGTCGAAGCCCACGCCGCAGGTGCAGAAGAACGGCAGCCCGTTCACAGTGCCGCAGTCCACGGTTTCGATGTTGCCGTCGTTAATCACCGCGAGGGCCTTTTCCACATTGATGGGGATGTGCAGGTGCCGCGCCAGTCCGTTTCCCGAGCCGCAGGGAACCACGGCCAGCGGCACCCCCGTGCCGCGCAGCACGCGGGCCACCTCGTTCACCGTGCCGTCGCCGCCCACGGCCACCACGCCGTCGTCGCCGCGCGACAAGGCTTCGCGCGCCAACTCGGTGGCATGGCCGGGCGACTGCGTGAACACCACCGTGGTGGCGTTATGGCCGGGGTCGATACATTTCTCCACCAGCGCCGGAATGCGCTCCTTGCTGCCAGTGCCCGAAATCGGGTTTATTATCACCGTGATATGTTGTGCTGTTGACATAATGGTTTCGTTTTGAAAATGCAAAAATACATAATTCTTGCGGATTATTTGCCTCATTGCGGCGAAAATGCTAATTTCGTGGCCAAATTAGCATTGCAAGCAAAAAAACTTGCAAAACGCATTTTCAATCTTGCATCTTGAAACTCAAAAAAATATGAAACGAATCAGTATCAATTTGTTGACCAACGTGCTACTGCTGCTGTTGGGGCTTGTGTTGATTGTGTTTTATTCGGTTACCGATGTGCTTCGCTGGGTGGCCATGGTTGCCGGTGCGCTGTTTGCGCTGCCGTCGCTGGTATATTTGTATAAGGTGATGAAGCGCCGTGCCGACGTGCGTGCCAGCACCGACTACCTGGGCGTAGTGCCTGCGGTGGGCGGGCTGTGCTTCGGCATTGTGATGCTTTCCAAGCCCGGGCTGTTCGTGCCCGTGGTGGCGCTGCTGATGGGCGTGCTGCTGGTGGTTCTGGGGCTGTTCCACATCGTTTATTTGCTGCTGTCGCGTCGTGTGATGGGTGTGAGCGGCTGGTATTTCGTTGCCCCGCTGCTGGTGGTCACGGGCGGAGCGCTCATCCTGTTCTCGCCCGAGCTGCGCGAGCAGGGTGGCTCGGTGGCCTTGCTCACCGGCCTGGGGCTGCTCCTGTTCAACTTCACCAGTTTGCAAGAGCACTTTGCCGAGCAACGCCAGCGCAAAGCCGCTGCCACCGACACTGGTGCCGATACCGACAATCAAGCCGAAATCATCGACACCTCGGTAGCTCCCGAAACGCATAGCGAGCCTCACTACGAGCTGTGACACTGTCGCGCCGGCATATACCTGAGCACACAAGCCCTGAAGTGTGATTGAGAAAAGAACACAAGGTGCTTTTAGCCGCGCCTGGGGGGAGGCACACACACACCAAAGCCGCACTCACCTGTGGAATGGGGAATGCGGCTTGGTGATGCTGCAAGCGCGATGCGCTGCTATTTCTTGTTACGGTCGCCGTAGCGCTGGCGGAACTTGTCGACGCGTCCTGCGGTGTCAACGAGTTTCTGCTTGCCGGTGAAGAAGGGGTGCGACGAGCTGGTGATCTCGAGCTTCACCAAAGGATAGGTCTTGCCATCAATTTCGATGGTTTCTTTGCTGTTGACCGTGCTGCGGGTGATGAACACCTCGTCGTTCGACATGTCCTTGAATGCCACCTCGCGATAGTTGGTGGGATGCAAATCTTTTTTCATTATGCCTTGATTTTTTATAATTTACTAAATGTCAGGCGCTGGCTGGCGCCCATGCTTTCTGCAATGGCGGCGCAAAATTACAAAGAGTTTTTGGATTACAAAAATTTTTTCTACTTTTGCACGTTATTTCTATGAGATTTTAGGAAAAATTATGGGACTGTTCGATTTCTTTTGCCGCAAAAAGCCTGAGGCAAAGCTCTTTTACCGCACAGATGTGCACAGCCACATCCTGCCGGGCGTGGACCATGGCTCGCAGGACGTGGTTCAGTCGCTGGAGATGCTCCGTGCCGAGCTCGACATGGGCATCGACCGCGTGATACTCACCTCGCACGTCACTGCCGAGACGTTTGAGAACACCGTCGAGTCGCTCACGTCGGCCTACGAGTTGCTGTGCGCCGCCGTGCGTGATGCCGGTCTGCCGGTGGAGCTGTATGTGTCGGCCGAGTACCGCATGGACGACTACTGGGACCGCCAGTGGGCCGCGGGCACCGTGCTTCCCATGCCGGGCAACTTCCTGCTGCTCGAGAACTCGTTCCAGCAGGAGCGGCTGGGCTTGGAGCCGCTCATCTACGAGCTGCGCACCAAGGGCTACATTCCCATTCTGGCGCACCCCGAGCGCTATGGCTATTACGGCATGCGCACCACCCGCTACGCCTCGCTGCACGATGCCGGGGCGAAGTTCCAGGTCAACCTGCTCTCGCTTGCCGGCTACTTTGGCAAGCACGCGCGCGAGGCCGCCGTGTGGCTGATCAAGAACGGCTTGGTGGACATGCTCGGGAGCGACATGCACAACATCGAGCACGCCCAAATCATCAAGGACTACCTGCGCACGCGCGATTGGCAGAAGCTGCGCGCCATCGTGGAGAACGACATCATCAACGACCGCGTGCGCTGAACTCGCGCATGAGCGGCCGTGCCGCCGCAGCATAAAAAAAGGCACCGGCCGAAGCGCAATCAAAGCCTGTTTTATTGCGCCTCGGCCGGTGTTTTTTTGGCGAAAATCGTCACATCACATGGCCAGGCGCAAGCCCTGGTCGTGGTGTGAGTAGGTGGGGGCGTTGCTGAATCGTGCCGTCACGCGGCAGTATTGGTCGCCACTTGTGAACGAGCCACCACGGAACACTTTCGATGTCGGGTCCGCGCCGCCGGTGTAGGGCAAATACCAATCGGCACACCACTCCCACACGTTGCCGCTCATGTCGTAGAGGCCGAGTGCGTTGGGTTTCAGCGTCCCCACCGCGTGAACCATTGTGGTGACACCTTTGTACCAGCCCACTTGCCCCAGGTTGTTGCTGCCGGCATACATGAATGCCTCGCCCTGCCCGCCTCCGCGTGCGGCATACTCCCACTCGGCCTCGGTGGGCAGGCGGAAACGTTGCCCGGTGAGGGCATTGAGCTTGGTGATGAACTCCTGGCAATCGTTCCAGCTCACGCGCTCCACAGGGCGGTTCAAGTCGCCAGTCCATCGGCTCGGGTTGCTACCCATCACCGCCACCCACAAGGCCTGGGTGACCTCGGTGGCACCGATTTTGTAGGGCGACAGTGTGACTTCGTGGGCGGGTTTCTCGTTCTCCCAAGCTTTGTCGCCCTGCTCGGCAGTGGCACCCATGGTGAATGCGCCGCCCTCCACAGCCACCATGTCGAAGGTCACATCACCCACAGTGAAAGTGGACACGCCGCCCATGTCCTTGTGCAGCATCACGTTGATAACCAGGTTCACATCGTCGATGTCGACGACACCGTCGTTGTTCACGTCGCCCGATGCCTCGGACTGCGCCATGGCTTGCGCAAGACGAAGTCCGAGCCCATACCAGCGTTCTGTCTCGTCGCACGAGACACCACCACGCCCCGACGGACGGCATCCCGATTCACGACTGTTGAAGCAACCTCCTTTTCTCACAATGAACGAACCCGAAGCGGGTCCTGTGGGATTGGCCAGCGGGTCGGCCGTGTAGTTGCCGTAGTAGTCTTGGCAGTATTCACTTGCATTGCCAGCCATGTCGTACAAGCCCAGCTCGTTGGGACGCTTTGTTGCCACGGGTTGCACACCGTCGGAGGTGGCCCCCTCGTAGAGCGCGGGCAGATTGTCGTAATACCAAGCTACCTCATCAATATTGTCGCTGCCCGGGTACTTGTAGCCCTTGCTCTTGTTCCCTCCGCGTGCGGCGTACTCCCACTCAGCCTCGGTGGGCAGGCGGAAGTTCTGGCCCGTCATCTGGTTGAGCTTGGCGATGAACGTTTGGCAGTTGTTCCAGCTCACGGCCTCCACCGGCCGCTGGAAGTCGTCGACATAATTGTGCCGGCTGGAGTAGTGGCTTGGATTCTCGCCCATCACCGCCAGCCACAATGCTTGTGTTACCTCGGTCTCGCCAAGGTAGTAGCTCTTGGTCAGTGTCACCTGATGCGCAGGTTTCTCCATTGGCATGGCATCGGTGTCATCTTCGGTGGCCCCCATCACGAAAGAACCCGGAGCCACCAAAACCATCTTGAACGACACGTCGCCCACCTGATGGGTGACAGTTGCGGCAGGGGTGGCTGCGCCGCTCTTGCCCAGCATCACGTTGATGACCAGGTTGAGGTCGTCGATGTCGACCACGCCGTTGCCGTTGGCATCGCCGCGCACTCCAGTGGCATTTATGGCTCCTGCCGCAAGCAATACACTGGCGACAAGCGGAATTTTTCTGAGAATATTCATAATCATTATGCTTTAGAAGTTATTAAATAATTCTTTATCAATTGTTTATTACTGTTCGTGATTGCCTGTAGTCGTTTGGCATTCGGGCATTGTGCAACCCTCGTGATTGGAACAACAACCGCTCTCGTTGCTCGGGTTTTCTTGGACGCGATTCTCGCCATTCATAATAAATAGGTGTTTATTCAGCTTGCCATCGGCCCATGTGGCACGCACATGCGTTTGCCCAAAGGCAATGACCTCCTCGACAAACTCGTACTCCTGCACCAGCGTGTGCTTGCCCTTGGCCTTGACAAAGGGGGAGGTTTCGCTTTTGTCAATCAGCACAAAGCAGTGGTCGTTGTGCATCACGGCCCCCCAGACCCGCTTGGCCGTAATGATGTTGCCGAGTTCGTCAAGCCCGGCAACATCAACGGCAGTGCGGCCGGCACTGTCGGTATAAGACTTAAGCACAAAAGCTGTGTGACCCAGGTCCTGGTCGCACACCTCGTCCATGAGCACGCGCAGTTCGGTGGCCAGCGGGGTTTGGGCCAGCGTGTAGCATTGCAGCTTGAGCTGTAACGTGTTTTCGGGCAATTCGTCGCGCTGCGCCTCGGTGAGCTGCTTGACCACGATGGTGGTGTTGGCCTCGCCGCACAGCGCCCACACGCTCACAAAGAGCGTGAGCAAAAGGGCGGTCAATGTCCTCATAATAGTTAAATATATGTATATGTCGCTGCAAAGGTAATAAAAAAATTTTACACAATTGCCCAGTCAAATAATTATTACTATTTTTGCAAAAAATTTCCCAATATCCCAATCTTTAAAACTACAGTGCTATATGGAATTACCCTTTGCCGAAGCGTGGAAAATCAAGATGATTGAGCCGCTGCGCAAGAGCACGCGTGCCGAGCGCGAGCAATGGCTGAAAGATGCTCACTACAACGTGTTTATGCTCAAGGCCGAGCAGGTCTACATCGACTGCCTGACCGATTCGGGCACCGGTGCGATGAGCGACCGCCAGTGGGCCGAGCTCATGCTTGGCGACGAGAGCTACGCCGGCGCCACCTCGTTCTTCAAGTTCGAGGCCATGGTGCAGAAGATTTTCGGCTTCAAATATGTGATCCCCACCCATCAGGGCCGTGCCGCCGAGAACGTGCTGTTCTCCTACCTGGTGAAGGAGGGCAACGTGATTCCGGGCAACGCCCATTTCGACACCACCAAGGGCCATATCGAGAGCCGCAAGGCCCAGGCCATCGATGTGACGTGCGACGAGGCCCGCGACACCCAGCTCGAGGTGCCCTTCAAGGGCAATGTGTCGCTCGAGAAGCTGGAGCGCGTGCTTGAGCAGAACAAAGGCAACGTGCCCTTTATGGTGCTCACCATCACCAACAACACCGTGGGCGGGCAGCCGGTGTCGATGCAGAACATCCGCGAGACCGCCGAGCTGTGCCACCGCTACGGCGTGCCCGTGGTGATGGATTCGGCACGCTTTGCCGAGAACGCCTACTTTATCAAAACCCGCGAGGCTGGCTATGCCGACAAGACCATCAAGGAAATCGCCCGCGAGATGTACTCGCACGTCGATGCCATGACGATGAGCGCCAAGAAGGACGGCGTGGTGAACATGGGCGGCTTCATCGCCACCGACAACAAGGACTGGTATGAGGGCGCCAAGCTCTACTGCATCCCCTTTGAGGGCTTCATCACCTACGGCGGCATGAACGGCCGCGACCTCAACGCCCTGGCGCAGGGACTTGACGAGAACACCGAGTTCGACATGCTGGAGACACGCATCCACCAGGTGCAGTATTTGGCCAGCCTGCTCGACGAGTACGGCATTCCCTATCAGCGTCCTGTGGGCGGCCATGCGCTGTTTATCGACGCCGACAAGGTGCTGTGCAACGTGCCCAAGGAGGAGTTCCCGGCACAGACACTCACGTGCGAACTCTACTTAGAGGCCGGTATCCGCGGCTGCGAGATTGGCTACATCCTGGCCGACCGCGACCCGGAAACGCGCGAGAACCGCTTTGGCGGCCTCGACCTGCTGCGCCTGTGTATCGCCCGCCGTGTCTACACCGACAACCACATGCGTGTGATTGCCGCCGCACTCAAGAACGTGTACGACCGCCGCAACGACATCACGCGCGGCGTGGCCATCGAGTGGGAGGCCCCGCTCATGCGCCACTTCACCGTGCAGCTCAAGCGGCTGTGACCCGTATAATTTGTTGCCTCGCTACGGGTGGTTGCTTGCTGCAACAACCCGTAGCGTGTTTTTTGGGCCTTGACATTGGGCCAGAGAGAACCCACCTTAACACACACATCTTTTATTATTATGGAAAAATTTGAAGTGACGATTCTTGGCTGTGGTTCGGCGGTGCCGAATGCTCGCCACATGACCACCTCCCAACTGGTAAACGTGCACGACAAGATTTTCATGGTTGACTGCGGCGAGGGCACGCAGACGCAGATATGGCGCATGGGGGCGAGGGTGAGCGCACTGAAGCACATCTTCATCAGCCACGCGCATGGCGACCACTTCTTCGGTCTGCTACCGCTTGTGTCGAGCCTGAGCCTGATGCTTTGCCGCACCGACGACTTGCACATCTGGATTCCCGCCGAGATGCAGGAGCTGCTCGAGCGGTGCTTTTCCCGCTGGTGCTACCTGCCGTTCACGGTGGTGTTCCACGGCATAGACCCCACCCGCCGTGCCGTGCTTGTCGACGAGAAAGAGTTCACCGTGGAAACCGTCCCGCTCAACCACTGCGTGCCTTGCTGCGGCTTCCTGTTCAGCGAGAAACCCAAGCCTCCGGTGCTGCTTCCCGAGCGGTGCAAGGCCGCGGGCATCCCGCCGCGGCAATTCGGCAAAATCAAGGCTGGAGCCGACTGGACGCTGGCCGACGGCAGCGTGGTGCCCAACAGCGCACTCACCACGCCCAGCGATTTCGTGCCACGCCGGTATGCCTACTGCAGCGACACGGCGTACTATCCGGCGGTGATTCCGCAAATCGAGGGTGTGGACCTGCTCTATCACGAGGCCACGTTTGTGACGGCCGACGAGCAGAAGGCGACATTCGCCTTCCACTCCACGGCAGCCCAGGCGGCCGCCATTGCCCGCGATGCACACGTGGGCCGGCTCGCCATTGGCCACTACTCCATCCGCTACACCGGCGAGGACGAGCTCCTTGCCGAGGCCCGGCAGGTGTTCGCCAACACAGTGGCCGCCCAAGAGGGCATGGTGCTCGAGGTGTGAGCGAAGATGCTTCGCCCCACCCGATTACTCGATTGTTCGATTATTCGAATGTTCGATTGTTCGATTATTCGTTTACTCGATTACTCGATTCTTCTATTACTCGATTCTTCGGCCTCGTCAAGAGCCATTGCCCGGCCTTGTCGCACAACCAGCCCACACACCGCCACCTGGCAATTCCCGGCATTACAGGCACAAAGCGTTAAATATCTTTAAAACCCTCAAACCAAATGGCCATTCTTTGGTCTAAAGAATGTATATTTGCAGGTTATGATGAAACGTGTGTCTGTCATATTGCTTTTGGTGGCGTTGCTCGGGCTGTCGCCATTGCTGGCCAGCCAACAGGGCGTGGTTAGCGGTGCCCGCGTCGAGATGGCGTCGTCGGAACCCGCCGTGCAGGGTGGCGCTGGGCAGATCACTTTCACGGCTGGTGACAGCGAGGTGCTGTTCAACGTCTTTTCCATCACCGGCCAGCTGGTGCGCTCGGTGCGTGTGTCCGCTCACAGCAGGCTCACCGTGGAGATGCCCAAAGGCTTCTACATCGTGCGCTGCGGCAGCCGGTGGTCGCGCAAAGTGGTCGTGAAATGATTCTGGCCGAGTTGTTTCCCAACGCCACTTTGGTGTACAACGTCCTCTGGGGGTTGTACGTTATTGTTGTTGTCGGCACGGTGGTGGTGATTGTGGGCGAGAACCGCAACCCGGTCAAGTCGCTGGCGTGGGTGACGGTGCTGCTGCTGCTTCCGGCACTGGGGTTGGTGCTATACCTGCTCTTCGGCCGGTCGATCAAGAAAGTGCACCTCATCTCGCGCAAGGACTTGCGGCGGCTCAGGACGGTTACCGACCCCGAGCAGGAGCCATTGCTCCCCGACACGTTCTCGCCGCTTGCGCAGCGACAAGTACGCCTGGCCCGCGAGCTGGCCGAAGTGCCGCTTTACGACGGAAACCACATCGACATCTTCACCGCCGGCCAGGAGAAGTTTGAGGCTCTCAAGCGCGACCTGCTCACGGCCCAAAGCTACATCTACCTGCAATACTACATTTTTGAGAACGACCGCATTGGGCATGAGATTCGCGACATCCTGGTGGCCAAGGCCCGCGAGGGCGTGGAGGTGCGCGTGACCTACGACCACGTGGGCTCGTTCACCATCAATGCCGGCTTTTTCCGTCGTATGCGCCGCGAGGGTGTGGATGCCCACGCATTCCTGCGGCTGACCCCGACCCAGCTTGCCAACCGCCTGAACTGGCGCAACCACCGCAAGCTAGTGGTGATTGACGGCCGCGTGGGCTACATCGGGGGAATGAACATTGCCGACCGCTACGTGAGCGGCACGCGCACACGCAAACCCTGGCGCGACACGCACCTGCGGATTACCGGCCCGGCGGTGGCCGGACTGTGCCGGATGTTTGCCATCGACTGGAATTTCATGCGCCGCCAACTGCTCACCCCCTCCATACCGGCCATCGCCCCCCATGCGGTGCTGCCCGGCGGCGACCACGTGCAGGTGCTGCCCAGCGGGCCCACCGGCCAGTGGAGCAACATCATGACGGTGTTGCTCAAGGCCATTGCCGATGCCAAGCAGTGCGTTTGGATTCAGACCCCCTATTTCCTGCCCAACGATGCCCTGCTCAAGACGCTGCAAACGACCGCGCTGGGCGGGGTTGATGTGCGCCTGATGATGCCCCGCCATTGCGACAGCCGGTTGCTCAAGCTGGCCGCCGGGAGCTATCTCAAGGAGTGCCTGCTCGCCGGCGTAAAGGTGTTCTTCTACGAGCCTACCATGCTGCACAGCAAAATGATTTTGGTGGACGACGACTTTGTGACCACCGGAAGCACCAACTTCGACTTCCGCAGCTTTGAGCACAACTTCGAGGGCAATGTGCTTGTGTACAGCCGTGAGTTCAACCAGCGAATGCGTGAGGTGTTCCTGGCCGATAAGCGCCACAGCACGCGCATCATCCTCAGCCACTGGCGTCGCCGCCCCCTGGTGGTCAAGGCAGCCGAGAGCATCGTGAGGCTACTGAGCCCGATACTGTAGGTTCAGCGAATCATGCTCGGGTTCGACATGGCCCCGCCGCAGGCCGCAGGCCATGGGACGCATATAGGCTCCGCGACGAACAGGAAAAACAGCATCAACAAATTTTGTCAACCGCAATCAAGGGCTTGTGCTCTTACGTCTTTTTTGGGCGTTATGCAAGCGGCCGGGGTCGTGGCGTTGTGTGGCAAGGGTCAGTTTTTCTCTAAATAGGTGTAGCCGTAAAGTCCGCTGCGGTAGTTGCGCACGAACTCGTTGCCCTCGTCGGCGGTGATTTTGCCGGTGCGTACGCTGTCGGTGACCCAGGTTTCGACGTTTCGCACGAGCTGCTTGGGCGAGAACTGCACATACTCCAGCACCTCGGCCACGCTCTCGCCGTCGATCACCTGATTGATTTCGTAGTGGTCTTTAAACACGTCGATGTGTACGGCGTTGGTGTCGCCGAAGAGGTTGTGCATATCTCCCAGGATTTCCTGGTAGGCGCCCACGAGGAACACGCCCAGGTAGTAGGGCTGTCCGGGCTTGAGCTTGTGCACGGGCAGCGAGTGTGAAATGCCCTGGGGCGAGATGAAGTTGGCAATCTTTCCGTCGCTGTCGCAGGTGATGTCCTGTACGCTGGCCAGTCGGTCGGGTTGCTCGCCCAGTCGCTGTAGCGGCATCACGGGGAACACCTGGTCGATGGCCCAGGAATCGGGAAGCGACTGGAAGAGTGAGAAGTTGCAGAAGTATTTCTCGGGTAGCATCTTTGCCACGGCTCGCAGCTCCTCGGGTGCGTGCTTCATGCCCTCGGCGATGGAGCTCACGTCGCGTGCCACACTCCAAAAGAGCTTCTCCACCATGGCTCGCGTGCGGAGGTCGATGAGCCCGAGGCTGAACATGTTCAGAGCCTCGTCGCGGATTTGCAGCGCGTCGTGCCAGTCCTCGAGCAGGCGGGCCTTGTTGATTTTGTCCCAGATTTCGTGGAGGTCGCGCACGAGCTCGTTGTCGGTGTCGGTCACGGTGTCGGTGTCCTCGTCCCACTCGGGCAGTCCGGCCGTGCCCAGCACGTTCATCACCAGCACCGAGTGGTGAGCCGTGAGCGAACGGCCGCTCTCGTTGATGATGTTGGGGTGCGGAATTTCGTTTTTGTTACTGGCATCGACAAAGGTGTAGACCGCGTCGTTGACATACTCCTGAATGCTGTAGTTCATTGAGTATCCGCTGGCACTGTTGCGTGTGCCGTCGTAGTCCACACCCAGTCCGCCGCCGATGTCGACAAACTCGGGCTGGAATCCCATCTTGCTCAGCTGGACGTAGAACTGCGCCGCCTCGCGCAGGGCGTTCTTGATGCGCCTGATTTTGGTCACCTGGCTGCCAATGTGGAAGTGAGTGAGCTTGAGGCAGTCGGTGAGGCCTTTCTCGTTGAGGAAGTCGAGCGCGGTGAAGAGTTCGCTGGTGTTCAGCCCAAACTTGCTTCGGTCGCCTCCGCTCTCCTCCCACTTGCCGCTGCCGCTGCTCGACAGCTTGATGCGAACGCCGATGTTGGGCCTGATGCCCAGCCGCTGGGCCACCTCGCCAATCAGGGTGAGCTCATTGAGCTTTTCCACCACAAGGTAGATGCGCCGGCCCATCTTCTGGGCCAGCAGGGCCATCTCGATGTAACTCTCGTCCTTGTAGCCGTTGCAGATAATCATCGACTTGTCGCTGATGCCGGCCATGTTGATGGCCAGCACGGCGTGCAGCTCGGGTTTGCTGCCGGCCTCCAAGCCGATGTTGAATTTCTTGCCGTGGCCCACAATCTCCTCCACCACCTGGCGCATCTGGTTCACCTTGATGGGGTAGATAACAAAGTTCTCGCCCGTGTAGTCGTACTCCTTGGCTGCTTTCTTGAAGCAGCTGGCGATTTTCTCGATGCGGTTGTCGAGGATGTCGGGGAAGCGCAGCAGTGTGGGTGCGGTGACATTGCGCGTGCGCAGCTCTTCCATCACTTCCACCAAGTCCACCGACACGCAGCTCTGCTTAGGTGTCACGGTGACGTGGCCCTGTTCGTTGATGGAGAAATATTTCAGGCCCCAGCCTTTGATGTTGTAGAGTTCGGCGCTGTCGTCGATGCGCCACTTGTTCATTCCAGTCACGGCAATTGCAGTTATTGGCGGTTCAACATTCCATTTCGGTTTGCAAAATTACTGCTTTTTTTAATATAGTCAGCGATATGGCCGCTTTTTTTGCGTGAGCCAATTCATGGATCAGCTTCGGCAAGGCTGGAAGAGCTATAAAAGACAGAAGAACAAAAGCCTTTGACTGCGGTTGGCAGAAGAACAAAAGCCTTTGATTGCGGTTGACAGAAGAACAAAAGCCTTTGACTGCGGTTGGCAGAAAAACAAAAGCCTTTGATTGTGGTTGGCAGAAAAAGAAAAGCCCTTGACTGCGGTTGGCAGAAGAACAAAAGCCCTTGACTGCGGTTGGCAGAAGAATATATGGTGGTTTGATTCGGTTTCTGTTATCCGCATTTTGTTGCGCTGCGATTTGGGGCGGCGTTTATCCTGATGTCGGAGCGGTGCTTGTGGGCGCGATGTTGGTAAACCGGGTGTTCGTTAGGCAAGCGGGGCCGCCCCCATTGCTTGGGAGCGGCCCCGCCGTTTAGTGCTAAACAGCGCGTGGTTCAGCTCACTTTTGGCTCATGCGCTCGATGTAGCGAGCCTCCTCCATCTTGTCGGCCTCGGCCTCGGTGATGGGGCTGGGGTTGAAGTGGAGCTTCGACACGGTGCGGCGGGCTGCTGCGGCCTGCTCGGGCGTAATCACAAAGGTCATCACCTCGGTCATGTCACCATTGCCAGCGCCGGCTGCATAGACACCGGTGGCCGGGTTGCGCCCTGTAGCCACGCGAATCAGCTCGTTGTTGTAGCGCGTCAGGATAGCCCAGCTGGTGGGAATCGAAGCATCGCAGTTCTCATACATGTCCACCTTCACGGTGTAGGTGCCCGGCTCAATCAGCTCACTGGGAATCACGATGTTCTCGTTGTTCAGGTGGTCGATGCTGCAGCCGGGGTTGGAATCATGATCCAAACCGTATTCGCCAGTGGTGCCGTCGGCCTTGGTGTAAGAGCCGCCACGGTTTCTGTAGTAGATGTGTGTGCCGCCAGGGGTGAACAGGTGCAAATCCACATCCTTGTCGTTGTTGAACGTCAGGTTGATGGTCAAGTCGCCAGCCAAGCTCTCGACGAAATCAATCTCGGTCTCGTAGGGCGTTGTGGTGTTGCCCTCATCATCCTGGGCAGCCACAAGCATAATCATACCCTCTTCCAGGCCGGTGCTGTAGTTGATGGGAATGATGTAGGTGTGGTAGTCGCCCTGCTGGGTCTGCGAGCTGGGAGTGCAAGTCCAGTAGCCATCGATGCCGCGCAGGCCGATGTAGAAGCGGTTGTAGGTGCGCTGGGTGACCACGGTCACGAAGTTCATGCCGCCAGCCAGAGCGCGGGCGTTGATGCTGAAGCCGTCGATTTGGTCATTGGTGGTGGCCTGCGGGAACGTGCCCTCGGTGAAGGTGGCGTTCTCGATGGTGAAGTAGCGATTCTCGACCTGCTCCTGCAGGCTTTCGTCATCGCTGCCGCAAGCCACTAAGGCAGCGGTGATTCCGGCCAGAGCCAGAAATGAAAACAAATACTTTTTCATAATAAGAATAATTAATTGTTTTATGGAATAATAATATTGATTTCTCCGTTGTCGTAAATCGGGCCTTGCATTGCGGGTGCCTGCAATGCCGGTGCAGCCGATGTGCCGCTGTGATAGGTGCAGCCGGTAAACACCGTTGAGTTGTGCAGATACTCGGCCCACCCCAGTGTGCACAGCCCGGTGTTGTGAGTGGTATCGGTGGTTTGCAGGCGCACAATGAAGTCGCCCGACAACGCATTATTGTAGTAATAATTCATGGTGATGACATTAGGTCCATCGGCAGGACGCACAATTCGCTGGGGCGAGGCTGGCAAGCTGGCCCAGCCATTGCCTTCGCCCAAAGTGCTAACCTGCTGCCAATAGGCACCGCCCACCGTACACACAAACCGGAACGAGGACTTATATTTATAAATCTGCCCATTGTAGGTGACATCCTGCGTTGTGCCGGAGAAAGTGACATCGTTGAGCTCCAGCGAAATGTTGTCGGGGTAAGCCAGCGCAAATTCCTGCCATTCGCCAGTCACAGTCTCGTGTGTGGTTTTGTAAGTAGCGTAGGCGCAAATTTTCAATGTGTGGCTCGGCACATCGGCAACGATGGGAATCGTGACGGCAGCGGTGGCGGGCTTGCCGTTGCAAGAATACTGCACCTGTGTGACCCCGTCAGCCCCAACATAAATGACCCCCCAAGCCTCCACCTTGTCGGGGTCGGGAATCGAAGGCGTGGCCTGCACCCAGTATTTGCAGGTGTGCTTCACCCCGTTGAACTCATAGGCGTCGGGGTGGTTGAGCGGCAGGTAACTCGCCTTACTTACCGTGGCGGTTTTCACGCTCACGCCGCCCGGCACGGTGAACGTGTAGTCGCACGTGGTGGCTTCCTGTTCCCATTCTTTTCCAAACAAACTGGCCATTACTGTGGGCCGGCAGGTATAGGTGGTCCCTGGCGTGAGTGAGCTAATAGGCATTTGGAGTTGGTTGAGGTTCCACGATTTCTCCCACCAGTACTTGTTGGTTGAGAGTACATGGCGTATTTCGTTGTTTTGCGAATCATATAGTTTCATGCCCAGTTTCATGGGGATTGGGCAGTTGTGCTCCGGCTTCATCAGCAGGATGTTGGGGTCATCAGGATTTGGATAGGGCGTGGTGAGGCCAGGAAAAGCGTAGAATGTGCATAAGTCGGCCTCGGCCAAGGGGAACGTGGAAGAGGCTGTGAGCAGGTCAAGGTCGAAGATTGTGGCTTTCGTCTTGAGGTCGGCATACCATTTTAAGCCCACACTAACATCTTTCAAAGCCTCGAACCAGCGCCATTGTCCACTTTGCAGCAAGTCATCGAGGGTGACACCGGCCTGGCCTGAGAGTTTAAGCCCCGTTTCCAGATTAACCGATGCGCTCACTTTTTCGCTGAACAACTGAAGCACGGGCTTCACATAGAAACCAGCCTTGATAGAGCCTTTCAGATAGATTCCCAGATGCGGCTTCCCCTGGTCAATGACTTCGCTATAGCATTGTTTGAGGTCGGGTGTCACCATGGGCAAAGATGTCAACGCAGTTGCCGTTAATCCGCCTGCCGAGAACGAGATGCGCTGGTGGACCTTCATCTCGCGCACACCGCCCTCAAGGCTGAACTCGCCTTCGGGCTTGCCGATGTAGGGGCCGAATTTGATAACAACAATTCCGGGCACAACGTCATATCTCCATTTGGGGTCAAGCCAGTGTTCGTCTTCTTTTTTCTGCTCATTATTGAGGAAATCCACGATTTGCTTCTCGTTTTCCGCTATGTTTGAGCCGAGCGTGAAAGACCATTCAATGTCGTTATGCTGCAGGAACACATCGGCATGCGCATTATAGGTGAAAGGGTCGATACGAACCCACCAAGCCACGGTTACTTTGGGTTTTTTAGAAGTGATTTCAAACACATTGCCCACCTCAAGTGGGAGGATGGGAATTTGGAAATAGAATGGCTCACCTTGGTAGCCATCGGTCATGAACGACCACACATCGTTTAGCACCGAACGTCGGCGGTCGATGCGCCCAGGAGCCAGTTGCGGGGCATTGGCATCGTCGGTGGTCTCGGACCTGCCAGCAATCAGAATCTGCTTGAACACATCTCCCACCCTGGCCTCGGAGCAAGAAACAAGCACGTTGCCGCCAGGCAGCGTAGCCAGTGTGTCAACGACACCACTAAAGCCAAGCTCAAGGGGCGACTGGTGCACATCGGAAATAACCGTTTGGCCAATTGCGGGAAGCATGGTTGTCGGGGTGTTGGCCAGGAAAACCAGCGTGCTGTCGGTGCTTGCGACTATCCAGGGCAAATGGGCGGCAGTGATGTGATAAAGATCGTCGCGCAATTCAGGCCGAGGCGCTTGGAAAGTCAAGGAGTCGATTCCCGCAAGGGGGATGCGGTAAACATTGTCGGTAGTCCACACTTCTTGAACAATGGCATTGTCGTACCACAAGCTATCGGTACCCAAAGTGCTGAACTGGATACTGTCGATGTCTTGATGCACAAAAGCATTGAAATCGCCGTCGTTCCGATAAACGAAGATGGCATAAGGATTTGCGTTGTCGGCCTTTGTTTCAGCAGTTTTCCGTGCCAATTTCTGCAAGTGGCTCTCGTTGGCAAAATAGACGCGATAGAGTTTTTCCATAGAGTGATGCCACGTCTCATAGCGAGAACGAACCACCAAGTTGCCACGGTCAAATTTGATGACCGGCTGGTCGGCCAGTGGCGTGACTGTGCGCGTGCCGTCGCGAAGCTCGACAACCAATGTGAGGGGTTGAACATGATGCAAGTCCTTGCGCATCATGTGGTTGATGACGGCATTCAGGTCGTCAACGTCAATAACGCTGTCGCGGTTGCAGTCGGCATGGTTCCACGCCCTGCCTGTGAGCTCTTGCTTATGAACCATCTGGTTGATGATTGAGTTCACATCGTCAATGTCAACAACGCGGTCGTCGTTCACATCTCCGGGCATATACGGATTGTAGGGGGCTTGCCGTGGCTGGGCAACGGCCACTGACCACGCCGCCAACGCAAATAGCATCACTAACAGGTGCAGCAATTGTCGATTCATTACGTGTAATCTAAATTATAGCATCGTCTTTTTTACGCCGCAAAATTACACTATATTTTGCTACTTCTTGATTATGGAGCCATAATTTAATTATAATTAACAAACAGAATCAATCTTTAATTAAATAGCCATTCGCCTCAACGAAGGCCGACAACTCGTAGAGGGCTGGCAAGGCGCGGCCGGTGCGGTTGTCGAACAGCCCCCGGTTCAAGGCACCGCGCCGACAGGGAAGGCCGTGGGCGTTCTCCTCGGGAAACCACCAGAACAGCCCGGCCACGTTGGAGTGCCGGAGCAGCTCGGCCACCAGTGCGGCGGCAAACTGCCGCTGCCCCTGTATGGTGCCGGGAGGGCATTGCGAGAAATCCTCGTCGCCCCGGCTCATGCCGTCGTGCTCGTAGTAGTAAGCCGCCTCCACCATCATCACCGGCTTGCGGGGGAACGTGGCGGCCAGGCTGTCGAGGGTGGCGCCCAGGTTCTTGATGGTGCCGTGCCACATGGGGTAATAGCTCAGGCCGATGATGTCGTAGTCGAGCCCGGCATCGTCGAGATGGCGGTAGTAGGAGCGTGTCACGGGCCATTGGCCGGCTTTCTCGGTGTGGATGATGATTTGAGCGTCGGGGCACACGTCACGGCAGGCGCGGCAACCGGCGGCGAGCAACCCGGCGAGCACCTCCCAGTTGCCGCTCCCGGTGGGGTCGACATGGCCCACGGGCCAACATAAGCCGTTGGTAATCTCGTTACCCACCTGAATCATGGCGGGAGTGGCACCGGCCTGGCGCAGCACGGCAAGGCACCGGCGCGTGTAGTGGTAGATGCTGTCGGCCAGGGCAGTGCCGTCGAGGCGCTGCCAGCGCAGCGGCGTGTACTGCTTGCCCGGGTCGGCCCACGTGTCGCTGTAGTGGAAGTCGAGCATCACCTCAAAGCCGCTCTGCTTGATGGTGCGGCACAGGCTGGCCACATAGTCCAGGTCCTGGCACACCCCCTCGTCGCGGTGTGTGGGGCTGGCATTAGCCGGGTCGACAAACAGACGCACGCGCATCATGTTCCAGCCCTGCTGGCGAAAGAGGTCGTAGGGGTTGATGGCGTTACCGGCCGAATCGCGGTAGACCGCGCCCTGCCGTTGCAGCGCGGGCAGCATCGAGATGTCGCCACCCAGCCAACGGCAGTCGATGGCCAGTGCCGACGGCACAAACAGCAAAGCGACAATGAGCCAAATCAGCGGTTTTCTCATCGGGGTCATTGTGTTGAGGTGTTGGTTTTGACGTGCAAAGGTAGGCATTTTTGAGGACAACTCACGTCAAAGACACCCACTTTTTGCCATTGGGAAATCAAATTCCGTGCCTTGACTGGCTTGCAAATCGGGATTTTTGCGTAAATTTGCAATTTGAAACCAATCATGGAAGTTGCAAGATGAGACAAATCATGACCGTTTTGGTTGCGTGTGCCGCACTGCTGGCGGCCGCGCAGGCACCTGTTGCGGTGCGGTGGGAGATGGGACAGAACGATGCCGAGCCGGGGTGGTACAGCTCGCGGCTGGTGGTCAAGAACATATCCGGCCACGCACTCGACAGGGAGTGGCAGCTGTTTTTCAACCAGTTCTCGCGCACGGTGAAACTACCCGTCGACGCGCCCGTTGACGTGCAAGAGGTGTCGACCACCTACTACCGCGTCGCGCCCAACGCGCACTACACGGCGCTGGCTGCCGGCGATTCGATGGTGGTGGACCTGCTCATGCGCGGCACGATGGTCAACTACTGCTACCGTCCCCAAGGCGCCCACCTGGTGCTGAACGGCGACATGAGCCACCCGCTGCCCATCGACATGGCGTGCGGCTTGCTCGACAAGCCCGGGCAGTGGCGCACCGGTGTCCCCTACCCCGACGGTGAATATATGTGGGCCTACAACGAGCGCATCAACGCCATTGGCGATGCCTACACAGGAAACGACTACGACATCTTCCCCACGCCCAAGCAGGTGGAAATCCACGACGGCTACTCGCGCTTGGGCTCGCTGGTGACCATTGAGCTGCCGCTATTACGGGGAAAACTGCTGCGTGGCTCGCGGCGTGCGCGGCAGCTGCTCGTCGAGGAGCTGCGCCGGCGCGGCATCTACACCGCCGCCGGGCAGAGCACTCGAATCAAGCTGCTCATCGCGCACTCCGGCTTGCAGCACATGGGGTTCGACGCCTACCATTTGACGGTGAACCAGGGTGAGATCACCATCGTGGCAGCCAACCCCGAGGGGTTGCTGAACGGCGTGAAGACGCTTGTGGCCGCCATCGACCACAGCAAGGGGCGACGGCTGCAGAATGTAGACGTGCGCGACGGCGCCGACATCCCGCAACGCGGGTTCATGCTCGACATTGCCCGCAATTTCACGGGCTACGACGACCTGAAACGGTTCATCGACCTGCTCTCCTACTACAAAATCAACCGCTTCCAGTTCCACTTCACCGACGACGAGGCGTGGCGGTTAGAGATCCCCGGTCTGCCCGAGCTCACCGAGGTGTGCTCGCGCCGCGGCTGCACGCTCACCGAGCGCGACTACCTGGCGCAGATTTTCGACGGCAACGGCAACCCCGACGACCCCACGCAGAGCGCCAACGGCTACATTACCCGCAAGCAGTTCATCGAGTTGCTGCGCTACGCGCACCAGCGCGGCATCAAGGTTGTGCCCGAGATAGAAACGCCCGGCCATGCCCGCGCTGCCATCGTGGCCATGCGCGCACGCCACGACAAATATGCCGCCGCCAATCCCGCGCTGGCCAACGAGTATGTGCTTTGGGACGACGAGAACACATCGGTCTACACCTCGGCGCAAAGCTACCACGACAATGTGCTCAACGTGGCCAGCGATGGCGTGTACCGCTTCCTGACCAAGGTGGTCGACGAGCTGGCGCTGATGTACAAGGCAGCGGGGCTGAAGCTCGATGTGGTGCACCTGGGCGGCGACGAGGTGGCAATGGCCGCCTGGAGCCAGTCGCCCGCCGTGCAGGCGCTCATGCAGCGCGAGGGCATCTCAGATGCCCACGGCGTGAGCGAGTACTACCTGCGCCGCATAACAGGCATCCTCTACCCCCGCGGCATCCGCATCGAGGGTTGGCAGGAGGTGGCCCAGAACCACAGCGCCGAGTTCAACGCCGAGATGACCCCGCGCATTGCCGGCGTGAACGCCTGGAGCACCGTGGGCAAGCGCGATGTGGTGCCCTACCAAATCGCCAACAGCGGCTACCCGGTCATCCTCTCAAACGTGACGAATTTCTATATGGACATGGGCTACAGCTGGCACCAGTACGAGCAAGGGCTGCACTGGGGCGGCAAGGTAGATGAGCTGGACTCGTGGAGCGCCCTGCCGTGGAACATCTACGCCAGCGCACGCACACAAATCGACGGCACGCCCATCGACCCGGCAGGCAACAGCACCGGCAAACCCGCCCTGGAGCACCGGGAAAACATCGTGGGGGTGCAGGCACAGCTCTGGGCCGAGACCATCCGCAATTTCGACCAGGTGCAGTACCTTGCGCTGCCCAAGGTGCTGGGGCTGGTGGAGCGCGGCTGGAACGCCTCGCCGGCCTGGGCCGCCAACCTGGCCGACCCGCGCCCTTACCACGAAGCCATGCACCAATACAGCCTGAAAATCGGCACCCGCGAGCTGCCGCTGCTCGCCAGCCAGGGCTACAACTTCCGCATTGGCCCACCGGGCATCCACATCGAGGGCGGAATGGTGCACATCAACACCCAGTACCCCGGCGTGAAGGTGCACTACACGCTCGACGGTAGCGAGCCCACCCAGCAGTCGCCCTTGTGGACCGCCCCCGTGCCGCTGCCCGACGGCACCACTGTGGTCAAGGCTCGCGCCTATTACCTGAACAAGGAAAGTGTCACCACCCAGCAGCGGCTGTGATTCCGACCCATGGGAGGGCGTCATCGGGAAAAAGACATAAGAACATAAGCCCTTGATTGCGGTTGGCTGAAGAACACAAGCCTTTGACTGCGGTTGGCTGAAGAATATATGGAGGCTTGATTGGCTTTCTGTTATCCATTTTTGCGCTGTGGCATTTGGGTAGACTAATGACTACCATAGCGGCGATTATCCGTATACTTTGGCTTTATAGCGGATAGCATGGGCGGCTTCATGCCATACCGCCTTTTGGTGGTGTGGTGCGGTGCCGAGATAGAACGACTAATGATGACGACAAGCTGAACAACTCCTTAAATTCGCCTAATTCGTGCAATTCGCATTGAGTATAAATTACCCACACAAAACGTTACAGAACCAATACTTTTGCCCCTTTTGTTCATTTAGTGGAATCAATCATGTTGACGGCATTGAGCCATCGGTTGGAGAGCAGCCTTGCCAGGAAGATTAGTCCACGGAAGCACAACTCGATGCACATGGCCGTCCACACGCCGGCGAGTCCCATCGTGCCCACAAGCAAGGCGGCCAGGGTGATGCGCACAACCCAAATGCACAGGGCGTTCATCCAGCAGGGTGCCAGCGTGTCGCCGGCCCCCACAAACACGCCATAGGTGACCATCGAGGCTGCGAACAGCGGCTCGGCGAAAGCCTCGATGCGCAACACCTGCACGCCCAGGGCAGCCACCTCGCGAATGGGCGTCATCAGCGCCATCACCTGCGGCGCACCCACATAGAGCAGCACGCCCATCACACCCATCACCGCCATGCCCATGCCCACCGTAATGTGGGCAAAGCGGCGCGCAAGGTAGCGGCGGCGCGCACCCACACTCTGACCCACCAGCGTGGTGGCGGCCTCTTCCATGCCAACGCCCGGCATGTAGCACAGGCTCTCGGCAGTGACGGCAAACGCATTGGCGGCAATGGCAACGCTGCCCAACGGAGCCACGATGGCAATGAGCACCACCTGGGCCACGTTCATGATCATGTGCTGCAAGCCGATGGGGGCGCCAATGCGGAACGCCCGTCGCACACAAGCGCGGCGCGGGCGGTAGCTGCCGCTGTCGCGGGTCAAGCGCAGCACATCGCTGCGCACCACCAGATACCACACCATCATCAGGCACACCAGCACCTCGGCCAGGATAGTGCCCATCGCCGCACCGGTCACGCCCAGGCCCAGCCCGGGCACCGAAACGGCGTGGCCGCACACCACCAGGTGGCGCGTGGGAAAGATGAACAGGAAATTGAACACCACGTCGAGCACGCACATGAGCACGTTCAGGAGGCTGGGGACACGCATATTGCCGCTGCAACGCAACATTCCGCCAGCCAGGAACTCCAGCATGAGGAACGGAATGCCGAGAATGAAAACAAGGAAATAAGCCGATGCCTGCCTTGTGATGCCCTCGTGAGCGCCAAGCCACAAGGGCAGCGGGCCGCTCACAGCCACACCCAGCGCGGTGATGGCCAGCGCCACAAGCGAGCACGCCACAATGGCCTGGCGCAACACCGAGCGCGCCCGCGCAAACCGGCCAGCGCCAATCAGGTGCGCCACCTGCACCGCAAAGCCCGCTGTCACCGCGCTGCACAGTCCGCCAAAGAGCCACAGCGACGGCCACACCAAGCCAATGGCAGCGGCATCGTCGGCCCCAAGGCGACCCACCATGGCGGCGTCGATATACTGCATCACAATCGATGACAGCTGCGCCAGCATGGCCGGCACACTCAGGCGCACCGACAGCAGCACCTGCTCGCGTGTGCTCATCGCGGCCCCGTCACGGATTTTGGCCAACAGGCTCTCGGTGGTGACTCGGAATTTCATAGCAATCAAGCCGCAAAGGTAGCACATCTTCGTCGAACAGCCACCATCTCGGAGCCGCAAAAGCACGCTATCCCGAAAAAATGGAGCAAAATCGCGCTGTATGTGAAAAAAAGTTTGTAACTTTGCACCTTGTGAATTGGAACCGCGCCAGTGCGCGGGCCGCGATTTTCACACACTCCCACGTCGAGAAGCTGCCGCCGCTTGTAGGGCGCGCAGAGGAAGAGGGTGGGATCTACTTATTGACACAGGCGTTTTCTGGAACGCTTTGGTTTTGACGGTTCGAGAATCTCGCAAATTCTGAAACAGATTGTCAAAAAAACAAAGCAACGGAAACGCCCCTTGGGATGATAGTTCATCATGGCCATCAGGAGGCTTCGGGTTCGTCCCGGGCCACCGGTGGGTTGATATATCATCGACGTGGGGCTTTCGGCGTTGCTCATTCCGACAATCTGGGCAATGCGAGAGCCTTCGAATCGTGGAACCGAGCAACCGACTTGGCTCCACGTTCTGTGTTTAGTGTGTTACAAAACAATGAAGCGTCCTGCCGGGGCCGGGACGAAAAAAAAGAAAAAAAACAATTCAGTTGGGTTACTTTGCCCCGCGATGGCGCATTATCGGTAGCAGAGGAACAATTCCCAACCAACCATTAAACACATTATTAAATATGGCAAACAACCAATCCACCCAAATTCACACCACAGGCGAAACGGCTCCTGACTTCGACACTTTTTTGAAGGATAAATTTTAACCTCCTAAAAATCAGTTGGTAAGAATTTTGGTTGCAAAAAAATGGGTGTCCCGCGTAAAGATTCGTTAACTTTGCGGCATGTTTGTCTGCAGAAAACGCAATGCAAGTGGCACCAGCAGCGTCCAGGTCGTGATGAAAGATCGCGGCCGTTATGTCGTGGTGCGCTCTTTTGGCGCATCTGCCGATGAGAACAAGCTTGGCGAGCTTGAGAGAAAGGCTCATGACTACATCATACGTTATGGAGGTCAGCAAGTCATTGATTTTTCTGTCCAGTCGCGAACCTCGGAACTTCGTCAATTGTCAGGCAGCATCCAATCAATCGTGCAGAACGGCCCCCACTTGCTACTCGACCGAGTCTATGACAATGTCGGGTTCAACCAGTTTGAGAGCGATATGCTCCGCAATCTTGTCGTGTCCCGCATCTGCCAGCCCCGCAGTAAGTTGGCAACAGTAGATTATCTGCGCCGCGCGTGAGGTGTTGATGTTGAGGTGCACACGATATACCGTTTCATGGACAAGCTGGACGAGATTTTTCGTCAACGCGTCCAGCAGATAAGCGTGGAACACACGAGACGTTTGTTGGGCGGAAAGATAGGCATCGTGTTCTACGATGTGACCACGCTCTACTTTGAGACGGCACATGAGGACAAGTTGCGGTCGCCGGGGTTCTCAAAGGACGGCAAGACCGCGGAGACGCAGATTGTGCTCGGATTGCTTGTGAGCATGGACGGCTATCCGTTGTCCTACTCCGTGTTCAACGGCTCGCAGTACGAGGGGCGGACAATGATACCGATTATTGATGATTTTGTGCAGCGTTTTGAGCTGACCGATTTCGTGGTTGTCGCCGACGCTTGACTTCTTTCCCGCAAGAACATTGACCTGCTCAAAGCCGCCGGCTACAAGTTCATCCTTGCGGGACGCATCAAGAAAGAGAGCAAGAGCGTGTGTGACTGGGTGCTCGGCTTGCCCAAAGATCCGGACAAGTTGCACGAAACGACAATCAACGGTGACGAACGCATCATTGTGAGTTACTCGAACTCGCGCGCCAAGAAAGACGCCCACAACCGCGAGAAAGGCATTGCAAGGCTGCGCAAGGCATACGTATCCGGAAAGGTCAGCAAGAAGAACATCAACCAACGTGGCTACAACAAGTTTCTCGTGGTCGAAGATGAGGTGCATGTCAGTATTGACGAGCAGAAAATCGCCGAAGACGCACGTTGGGATGGCCTCAAGAGCTTTGTGACTAACACAGACCTTGAGGCGAGCGTGGTTATCGAGAGGTGCCATGAACTTTGGGGCGTGGAGCGGGCATTCAGGGTGGTGAAGGGACAATTGGAAACAAGGCCGATTTTCCACTTTACCGAGCGACGCATCGAGGCTCACATCTGCATCTGCTTCATGGCGTACAAGGTCTATAAGGAACTCGAGCGGCTGCTCAAGACATTGGGCATTGACCTCGGCGTGGACAAGGCAATGGACATTGCCAAGACCATATCAACCGTCACATTCGCTCTGTCAGACGGATTGACTGCCCATCAAATCGTACTTACAACGCCTGAGCAGAGACTTCTGACACCCCTGCTGCCAAGCATCGGCTGATTTGGGTGTCCCATTGTCGAAGTCAGGTTATAGTTGTGGTGGATCTGGCATTGAGCAATTCTGACATCTGTATGATGCATAAGCCCTACGATGGGCATTTGAGCTATCGTGGGGCTTGTTTGCTTGAACACCAGCCACCGTCACCCTATTTGTTATGCCCTGTCGCTCACAGCCCGAAATAGCAGAAAGCATTTGGCAACACACGCTGCAAACAATCAGTGAAACTCCTCACGAGAAACTGAAAGACTGCGGCACAGCCAGCACTGCCATTTTCACCGATTCCTCGGCCTTGCTGGGGATTCATCAGGCAAACGATTACAGCATATTCTTGCGTCGCCTCACCGCCGATGACTCACCCGGGCTTGCGATGCTGATGGCAACCCCGATATTTCACGATATCTGAATGGTCTTGCAGCGGTTGCCAACAACATTCAAGCCGCCCTTGAGTATATCGACATTTTCTCAACAAGTGCCAGCAACCTGCGAGCTGTGCTGCTGGGAGTTTTCGGGGCTGACAACGACAATGATGCCAAGACTTGGCCATTAATTGGTATCACGGGGGCTGTTGACCTCAAGAGCGAACGCCCGGCAATATTTTTTGCCATTGAGCCACGCTATCGCCGTCAGGGTATCGGCAAGGCAGTAGTGCAAACCGTTACCGCAGCATTACATGTTTTCGGTTACAGAATCATCTCGGCCCATGTCAATGCAGAAAACACTGCAAGCCAACAACTGCTTGCCGCTGTAGGATTCCTGCACGAGGGTCAGGAATGGTGATGCAAGGCCATCTCCCGCCGCCATGGCCGCTCGCGATGAGTTCACCGCCGATGAGCTCGACGAGCTGTTCGAGCTGCGCAACACGCCCGCGGCACACTACATCTTGATGAACGACATCGACCTGACGGAGTTCATTCAAGATGAGAACCCCACGATGGGTTGGACGCCCATCCCCGACTTCAGCGGCGAACTTGACGGCAACGGCATGACACTCAGCGGCCTGTTCATCAACCGCTCCAGCCAGAGCGGTGTGGGTCTGTTCTCGAGCCTGAGCGGCAGCACCGCCACGGTGCACGACCTGATTATCGACGCGCCGCGCATCACCGGCGGCAACTACACCGCTGTGATTGCCGGGCAAGGCACGGGCATCTTCTACAACATCACCGTCAACGAACCGGTGATGACAGGTGCTTCTTATTCTGGAATCGTGACAGGTGACGGCGGAGGAAACATTCATGATGCAACCATCACCTCTCCAAGGGTTTCATCTGCAAGCAACCGCATCGGCATAATCACAGGAGAGGTGAGTAAAGAGAATACGGAAATCTACAACATCACCATTACCAACGCCCAAGTGGCAGGCGGTACATACGTGGGTGGCATTGTTGGTGGCATGGGGAATGTTACGGAAACGTCTGGTTCTTTCTATGTAACAAGCCGCACTATCAGCAAGAACCATTACTGTGGCACGATTCAGTCTGCGAGCAGCTACGCGGGGGCATCGTGGGCTATGAGCGCAATTACATGACAGGTAATGGTAGTTTCAACACCATCAACAACAATATCATCGAAGGACGGATCCTGAGCAGAGGCAGCAGTGTTGGAGGCGTTTTGGGATACCGGGACACCAGAGACTACAACGGCGAAACCACCACCTCGTACACCTATATGTCGAATAATGTGTGCGTGATGGACACGATTACCGGTTCTAACAGCAGCACGCTCCGGCGCATTCAGAACAACGTCGCAAGCAGCACCCACGTGGGTAACAACTACGCCCTGGCCACGCTGGCGCTGATGGTCGGCGACCAGCAGGTGGCGGTGACAGCCGACGACATCTACAACGGCATCAGCTACGGCGGCCGCACACTGAAGCGCGCCTCGACGTGGCAGGGCATCGGCTACGACAACTCGTGGACGATTGTCGACGGGCAGTACCCCTGGCTGTCGATGCAGTGCGCCCCGCCGGTGGTGACCTCGGCCACGGGCGGCACGGTTGCCAGCACCGCCGAGGGCAACGGCTCGGTGTATGTGCTGGTGGGCGAGAAGCTGTACACCGGCACGGTGAGCGGCGGCACGTGGAGCGTGGCCGTCGACGCGCTGTCGGCTGGCGATGAGGTGCGCGTGAGCGTGGAAACGGGCGGCAAGATGCCGTCGGTGCTCGTGAACGCGTCGGCCAGCGAGGATGGTGGCGATGAGCCGGGCCCGGGCGGCGACGACCCGCAGCCAAGCGACAACGAGGTGGTGCTGAAGGTTACCGCGCCCTACAGCACGTTCACCCCGGCCAAGGGCGTGACGCTGCGCGGCGTGGAGGGTGTGAAAGCCTACGCCGCCACGGCCTACAGCGAGGGCAAGGTGACGCTCACCGAGGTGCAGGAGATTGCCGCCGGGCAAGGCGTGCTTGTGGTGGCCCTGCCGGGCACCTATCTGCTGCCCACCGCCAATGTGAGTACCTGCCAAAGCACCTATCTGGTGGGGTGCGTGTCGACGACCACGGTGAGCCGCTGCACTTCGGCCTACAGCAACCTGGTGCTTATCGAGGGCAATGCCGACACGGCACGGTTTGCCAGCGTGACCACCTCGACCACGGTGCCCGCCGGCAAGGCCTACCTGAGGCTGCCGCTCGCCGGAGTGGCCTCCGGCTCGTTTGCACTGCAGTTCAAGGTGGACAACGCCGGCGACATCAACGGCGACGGCACCATCGACGTGATTGACGTGAACGCAATCATCAACCTGATCCTGGGGCACTAACCACAGCGACCGACGAGAAATCAGAATCAGACATAAGAACATAAGCACATAAGCCCCGATGCAAGAAACCCGGAGCAATGGAATTATGTTCTTTTGGCAACCCAGAGCAATGGCTTATGTTCTTATGTCTTTTTTAATTGTAGTCATTTTGCCGTGAGGCAAAAAAGCAGTAACTTTGCACTATCATGGTACACCTATTAGCAACATCGCACAAAGGCCGGGAATACCCCGGGAGCTGGGCGGCAACGAGCCTGAGCGGTTTCTGCTCGCTGATGTCACGCAACTTGGCTGCGCTGGCTGTAATCGTGCTGCTTGCCCTGCCCATAGTCAATCATGACTGGTCGAACATCGTTACGGGTGTGTCGATAGTGCTGTTGCTGCTTGCCGCCGCGGCCATCCTGCACGAGGGCCAGGAGCGCTGGTGCGAGGCCATCTACCGGCGCCAGCTGCTCAGGCACCAGCGCCAGCCACGGGAACAGCGGCTTTCGTGTGACGACCATCCCATTTGAGCACCTCACGGCTGCCGCACGATGGCGCCCCATGTGGGAATTCCCACACTAACTCAACGATTAAGCCATTTAGCAACAAAAAGACCAAAACAATGAAACGAATCATTCTCACAATCGTGTGCCTGCTGCTGTCGTGGAGCGGCAGTGCTGTGCTGGCACAAGAACCCGACGTAGATGTTATTACCAAAGCCAAAGAAAGCCCCTACCATGGACACGATGACGTTATCGTCGAGATGATGCCCGTGAGGAGAGCCGAAGCAGAACAAATCTTCAAGAGCGTTGAGCAGCCGCCCACATTCCCAGGCGGCGAGGCCGCGCTGATGAAGTATCTTATCTCGCACGTCCAGTACCCCGCCAAGGCTTATGAGAACAACGTCCAGGGACGTGTCGTTATCCAGTTCGTGGTCGAGAAGGACGGCCATGTGGGCGAGGTAGAGGTGGTGCGTTCGGTGGATAATGATCTCGACAAGGAAGCTATCCGCGTGTGCAAAAGCCTGCCCAAGTTCACGCCAGGCCGCCAAGACGGCCAACCCGTGCGCGTGTGGTACACCCTGCCTGTGAGCTTCAAAATCCAGGTTCCAATTAACCCGCCAGAACAATCCGCTGCCGGCGGTGATTGAACGCAGCCTGCAAAACCACATTGGCTTTATCAGCTCATAGCATTTAAGGTGGGGCTATAAATCACAAAAATGAGTAACCATGTTTCGGCCATCTCGGTGCGTCTTGGCGGCATATTTTGTGGCACCCGCAATAACCTGTGTTATTGATTAAGAGTCATGATTATTACGGAAATGCCAAAACGGTCTCTATCGCCGACAGGCGACGACAAAACAGAAAACCCGGCCATGACGGGCGCGCAGCGACTGAATGGTGGGGGGATCGCCTTAATCCACTCTCCACTTCAAGGGTAGCCACATCAAGCATAGCGGTCCTGCGTTCTAACGGTTTTGGAACGCAGGACCGCTTTTTTTGTATCTTGGGCAAAACCAAGTGTCAGCTGGCTGTAGGCCACCCGGGCTGGTTCGGGGACTGGCGACCCGCGGGCCGCTCGACCTCTTCGAGGTCGTGGCCTGGGCTTTCAAACAACGTCACTGGCCAGGCAAGCGAAGTCGCCGGCCACGGGTGATGGTCACTGGTTGAGTATGATGTTGATCAGTGCGTTGATGTCGGTGATGGACACGCTGTCGGCGCCGGTGATGAGGGCTCGGCCGTCGTAGTTGGCGGCATCGTCCATGTCGAGGATAATGTTGATCAAGATGTTCAGGTCGTCGATGCCTACATCGCCGTCGCCGTTGACATCGCCGGGCAGGGAGTCGGCGGGGTAGCCCTTGCAATACCACAGCGTGGCCACGCCGTCGTCGGCGAGGCAGATTTCGGTAATGGGCTTGTCTACCACTCCGGCGCCGCCAGAGTAGGCAGCGAGGGTGCCATCGGCCCTCATATTGGCCGTCATGGACGGCGTGGAGGAGGCGGTGAGGCTTTGGTTCTTGGGGCCGTAGGTGTCGTCCGACACATTGTAGGAGTTTAGCATGGCGTCGGCGGGGACAAGGGTGGCCAGCTGCACCGTAGAGTCGTTGACCGTGTTTCCGGCCCACCTGTCGGGGAGGTAGGTGAAGTGGGTGATGAGGACGCCGTCGGCGGGAATGTAAAGGTCCCACCCCTGGCGGCGGCGGTTCTCGAGCATATAGAACTCATTCTCGTTCATCGCTGTGACTTTCAGGGCGACATCGTTGTCGGGGTTTAGGCTGTTGAACACGGGCAGGGTGTACTGGGTGTCGTTACGTGGCGTGATGGGTGTGATCCAGCCCATAGCCATCTTCTCGTAGGCGCTGTAGCCAATGGGGGTGTCGCCATCGATGTCGCCGCCATTGTAGCAGCCCTTGTCCATCAGGCTCCACACATTCATGCCAAAGTAGCCGTGCTTATAGGTGGTTTCGTAGAAGTCGGGCAAGCCCATGCAATGCGAGAACTCGTGGCAGAATGTGCCGATGCCGTCGAGCACGGTGCTGTAGTCATTGTCGCCGCCAATCTCGTTGAAGACGGCAAACTTGTCGATAATCACGCCATTGCGGTCAACGGGGCCGATGCCGTCGTTATACTCTTTCGCATTGGTGAAATCCCATTGGCAGGGCCACACGGTGTTGCTGATGTGGGACTGCGCCTCGCCCACACCGGCATAGACCACGATGCAGACATCGGCCTGCCCGTCGCCATCGTTGTCGTACTGGCTCCAGTCGATGTCGTCGCCGGCCTTGTCGATGGCTTCCTGCGTCATGCGCGCCACACCGGCATCGAGCCCTCGCACATTGCGTCCGTAGGTGTAGCGTGTACCCGACAGGTCGTAGATGCCGTAGAGGTCGAACTGTGGGGTGTACTGGCCGTTGCTCTGGTCGGTGAAGTATTGCAGCACGCTCTTGGGGTTGGTCTTGTATTGCGCCTCGAAATCGGCCAGGGTGTTCGACATCTTCTTGTCGGAGTACTGAACGAGTAGTATGGGCACCCTCGGCGAACCGGTGGTGGGCACCTGAGTGAATTGCAGCTGGTTGTCTTCGGCACGATGCTGCCCCGCGGCCTTTGGGCCGCGCATTGCGCCGGAGCGTTGCGCGTGCTCAACGAGGGCTTGTATGGTGAAGCGGCCGGCGTTCAGGTTGAGGAACTCAAGCTCGTGGGCCGTGCGGTGTGCCGCGTCGTGGGCGCGCACCGCAGTGATGCCTGTGGCCGAGTGGTAGTAGTAGTCGCCATCGTCGGCCTGGGCGATGGTCAGGCCATCGGCCGTGGCAAGGCTGTGGCAGCGCTCATCGCCGAGCTGTTGCACCTGCAAGGAGGTGCCGTCGCTCTGCACTACGGTGAACAGCCCGGGCTTTGCCGGGATAGCGTGCGCGGCGGCCGCCGCCAGCAGCGCCACCGCAAATAGTAGTTGGATTTTCTTCATCTCTCACAAAGGATATAAAAAACGTGTGCCGCCCCATGCGGCAATGAAAATGCAAATATAGCGCAAAAAACGGAATTGGCCGCCTGGCTTAACAATTTGTAACTAAAAACGCAAGCCGTGGCTGCGTTTCAACGTGTTTGAGGGTAATTACCCATGGGTGTAACCATGCAAAGCCCCCCGAAGCGACACCAGGGAGCCTTTGACCATGGCGGTATCCGCAAACACACGGTTTTGCGGGTGTACTGAGTTTTGATTTCTTGCGAAACTTGAATTATTTCAATTGATTATATATTTCATCCGTCACAGGTTCCAGCCACTCATTTGAGGCTCCTTCTTGGACGTCCTTATGATAGGTCAGGTGTTGGAACCAACAATCTTTGGCGGCACCGTGCCAGTGCTTGGTCTCGGCGGGGATGGCGATGACAGTGCCAGGAGTCATTGAGATGGCCTCCTTGCCCCATTCCTGATACCAGCCGCGACCACTGACGCAGATGAGCACCTGCACCTGCTTGTGGTGTATGTGCCAGTTATTACGGCAGCGAGGTTCAAAGGTGACGTTAAGCACCCCGTCACCCACGTCGGCCAGATAGCTGTTGCCGATGAAGTACTGAGCATAGGCGTTATTGGGCTGGCCTTTGGGCCATTTGCTTCTCAGGGTATAGCCCTCGCTGTCGAGCCAAGCGCAGAGTTCATCGACGAGTTCCTGCGAGTTGCCCATGTTCACGGCACCACGCTTGTGGGCAGCCAATTGTGGGTCAACGCCTTCGAGGCCGCTCAGCGCCGCTACGGTTACTATCTCGCGGTCGGCATTGGAGAGTTGGTCGCCACCGAAGATGTCGCCGAAGAGGTGCGACTTCAGATAGTAGTCATCTTGCGGACAGAAATCGTAGTCGAATGCGCGGCCAGAGAGTTGCGTCTGCACCTCGGCACCTTGCTGCAGAGCCTTTGCAGCATCGTTCCAAACGTCAGGACGCGCCCATGGTTTGCCATCCTGCCACTCCGGCTGTCTGTTTTCCAACACCTTACTTAATACACCTAACGCATTCAGCGAGCGGGGGAAACCCGTGTAGGCATAGAGTTGCGAGAAAGCCTCCTTCAGTTCGTTGATGGTCACGCCGCCCGCCAGTGCCGAGCGCACCGCGGGTTCCAACCGCACTAAGTCACCCTGTGCCATCAGACAGGCACACGCCGCCAGTCCCCGCTGACGTTCCGTCAGCGTCTGACCATTTACTATTGCCATAGTCAATACAATTATTAATAACGTTTTGATTCGCCTCATATAACCTAATTTTAGCCGTATGTCTCGATAAGATACTTCACGAACTGCATATCGCTGAAGTTCACCGTGCCGCTGTCGTGCTGGTTCAACGTGGCAATCTCGGCCATGTCGGCGTCGGAGAGCGTGAAGTCGAAGATGTCGAGGTTCTGTGCCATGCGCTCCTTGTGTGTACTCTTGGGGATGGCCACGATGCCGCGCTGCGTGAGCCAGCGTAGAGCCACCTGCGAGGCCGTCTTGCCGTACTTGGCACCGATGCCACCGAGCAGCTCGCTCTTGATGATGCCGTCAACGCCTTGTCCGCCCAGCGGCCCCCACGCCATCAACGCGCAGCCCGTATCGGCAAGCAGCGGCTCGATGCCGTGCTGCTGAATCAGGGCATTGCACTGCAACTGGTTCACCATCGGCTTCACATCCACATAGTGGTGGAAGTCGAAGTAGCGAGCTTCCTGAAAGTTGCTGACACCGATGGCCCGCACCTTGCCATCCTTGTATGCCCGCTCCATCGCCCGCCACGTGCCGAACACGTCGCCGTAGGCCTGGTGGATGAGCAGCAGGTCCATGTAGTCCGTCTGCAATTTGCGCAGGCTCTCGTTGATGCTTCTGGCGGCTTTCTCCTCTCCAGCATTCGAAATCCACACCTTTGTCACGAGAAAAATATCCTCGCGCCTCAGTCCGCTCTTGCGCCATGCCGCCCCCACGCCCTCTTCGTTGGCATAGGCCTGCGCCGTGTCAATCATGCGATAGCCCACGCTCAGCGCATCGCTCACGCAACGCTCACACTCCCCTGGATTTACTTGGAACACGCCGTATCCCAAGAGGGGCATTTCAAGCCCATTACTCAGTTTGATAGTCTCCATATCTTTGATACTTTATAGGTGAAATGATTTCCTACATATTTCAGTTTCTATACTCGCTCGGCGTCATTCCGACCTCCTTTTTGAACAGCCTTGTGAAGTGCTGCGGATACTGGAAGCCGAGTTTAGCGGCAATCTGGTTGAGCGACAAGTCGCGGTCGCGGACGTACTGCTTCGAGAGGTCGATGACCTTGTTTTGGATGTAGCGTTGTGCCGTCACGCCCATTTCCTTTTTCACAAGGTCGCCAAAGTAGCCGGGTGAGAGGCAGGCGCGTTGGGCAAAGTAGGCCACGGTGGGCAGTCCGCGCCGCTCGGCCTCGCCGCTGAGGAAGTAGTCGGCCAACTGGCGCTCGAAGGCGCTGATGATGTCGCTGTTCACGCGGTGGCGGGTGATGAACTGGCGGTCGTAGTATCGCATGCAGTAGTCAAGCAGGAGTCCGATGGCATCGGTGATGAGCGTCTGCGAGTGCTTGTCGACAGGGTGCTGCAACTCCTCCTCGATGCTGTCCATCAGAGCGTTAACAATAGCCTGCTCGCGCTCAGAGAGGTGCAGAGCCTCGCGCTGGTCGTAGTCGAAGAACGTGTAGTCGTGGATGCGCCGGGCCAGCGGCATGCCATAGATAAGGTCGGGGTGGAACAGCAGTCCTCGCGAGGGCGGCATGGGCCTCGAAGCGTCCCATTCCACCTCGAGTACTTGCCCGGGCTTGAAACTCACCACCGTGCCAGCCTGGTAGTCGTACTTCTCGCGCCCATAGCGAATGGAGCAGCCCTCGCCCTGCTTCAGGAACAGCGCGTAGAGTCCGTAGCCGAGCCGAATATGATTCATGCTCACGGGCGGCTCCGTTGCGTGATTCACCACCGCCACCAGGGGGTGCAGCGTTTCCCAGCCGTACATCTTGTTATACGCATCGACCGAGTTGATTTGGATAATCTTGTCTGCCATAGCCTATTTAAGATTGGTTTTGAAGAACTCCTCCAGCTTGTCCCAAGGGATGTAGTTGCCGTTTCCGCCGTCGTAGAGGTCGCAGTGGGTGGCACCGGGGATGATCATCAGTTCCTTGTTCTCGCCCTTGAGGAGCTTGAAGGCGTCCTCGCCCATGTAGCGGCTGTGGGCCTTCTCGCCGTGGATGATGAGGACGGCGCTTTGAATCTCGCCGGCATAATGGAGCAGACGAGTGTTCATCATGGGCATCATGCCGCCCGTGACCCAGCCGTCGGTGGAGTTGCCGCTGCGCTCATGGTAGCCCCGCGGGGTCTTGTAGTAGTCGTAGTAGTCCTTTACAAACTGGGGAGCATCGTCGGGCAACGGGTCAACCACACCTCCGGCACGTGGATGCTCACCCGTGCGGAAGTCCTCGGTGCGCTGACGGGCCACCATCTGGCGCATCTGGTAGCGGGCTTCCTCGCTGTCGTTCTGGTCGAAGTAGCCTTTCTCGTTGATGCGCGTCAGTTCATACATCGTCGAGGCCACGGTAGCCTTGATGCGGGGGTCAACAGCCGCCACATTCAGGGCGAAGCCACCCCAGCCGCAGATACCGATGACCCCGATGCGCTCGGGGTCAACCCGTTCGCAGTTCGACAGGAAATCGACGGCGGCACTGTAGTCCTCGGTGTTGATGTCGGGCGAGGCAATACGTCGCGGCTCGCCGCCGCTCTCGCCAGTGAACGATGGGTCGAAGGCCAGCGTCACGAAGCCGCGCTCAGCCATCGTCTGCGCATAGAGGCCGCTCGACTGCTCCTTCACGGCTCCGAAAGGACCGCAGACGGCGATGGCCGCCAGCCTGCCCTCGGCGTTCTTGGGTACATACATGTCGGCCGCCAGCGTGATACCGAAAAGGTTGGTGAACGTCACTTTCTTGTGGTCCACCCGGTCGCTCTTTGGGAACGTCTTGTCCCACTCCTGCGTCAGTTGTAATTCCTGAATCATATTCTCTTCTTTCGTTTGTTTGTTATTATTGTTGCAAGCCGCCAGCACTCCCACTGCGAGCATTGCCAATAATATCTTTTTCATGACTATACTTACTCATTTATTTCAATTCTCTTTATCAACTTGGCAGGGACACCGCCAACAACAGTGTTCGGCTCGACGTCCCTTGTTACCACAGCCCCCGCGGCCACTACGGCACCATCGCCGATAGTCACTCCAGCCAGAATGGTAGAGTTGGCTCCTATCCACACGTTCTTGCCGATGTGTATCGGTGCGTAGGTCATGCTGTGGCGGTGTTCGGGATTCAGCTCGTGATTGATGGTAGCCAACACCGTGTTGTGGCCAATCAGTGCACCCTGGTCAATCGTAATGCCGCCCTGGTCTTGGAACTTGCAGCCCATATTGATGAACACCCCTTCTGCAAGAACGGTGTTCTTCCCACAGTCGGTATGGAACGGCGGAAACAGGCCCACGCTCTTGGGCACCTCCCTGCCAAACAGCTGCTCCAGCAATGAATGCAGTTCATCGGGTGTATGATATGTCCCATTGATTTCAGACGTAATCTTCAGTGCCTCCTGCGACAGCTGATGAAACATCATGTGTACATCGGAACCATCAACAACTGGTTTTCCAGATGCCATGTACGCTCTAAAATCCTGAATGCTCATATACTTTTCCCCAACTCGAAAGCTTCGTGCAACTTGGCATTGCCGTCTATTTCCCGTGCATCGTTCACTCCTCCGCAAAAGAGCGTACCTGCCAGTCGGCTTTTGGGATAACAGTCGATCCACCCCGTCAGTCCTTTCTCTGCACGCTTCGGTATTTCTTCCTCGTCCTCGGCTGCCGTGGTCAGCAGATACACATCGCGGAACTTGTAGTCAAGCGAGAACATGGCGTTCATGCGATCTATCAGCGTCTTCATCTGTCCGCTCATCTCATAATAATATATAGGTGTAGCCCACACCACGACATCGGCCTCCAATACCTTTGCCATAATGTCGTTCGCATCGTCGTTGATGACGCACTTTCCCAATTTTTGACAGCCGAGGCAACCCTTGCAGAACTGAATATCCTTGCCTACGAGGGAAATCTTTTCCACATCGTTTCCGGCCCTCTTGGCACCTTCCACGAAACTGTCGGCGAGCATATCGCTGTTTGATCCACGACGAAGACTCGTCGAAATAACAATTACTCGTTTCATATTTATCTGATGATTATCTTTTTTCCATTTTGAATCACGATTCCCTTGGTGCCAGCCGTTGCCACAGTACCTGCGGGCGTATAAGCCTGAGACTTCGTTTCGTCAACCCTGACTTGCCGGCAAGCCGTTGTCCTACCGTTGAGCGAGAGGGTTACTGAGACATTGCCCCCTCCCGCGTTCACCCACTGCTTGATATCGGCCTGCGTCATGCCGTTGAGCCAGCCTATGCGGGTGAAGTTCCACGAGTTGGTGTCGTAGTAGATGCAGAGGTTGCTGCCCTGATAGAGGATGATGTCGCCAGGCACGGTGGTTATCTGCTCGTTGTTCTGCGGGAAGGAGTATCCCAGGTCGCCCACCTTCTCGAAGTTGCCGTAGTCGTGCGCCTCGTAGGTGATGTCGCCCTGCTGCAGTTGCGCCACCAGTGCCTCGGTTGACGAGTTGCTGACCAGCATGGCGGTCTTCGTCACGCCACCGATGGTTATGTGGAGTTGTTTTGGCATATCGTTTGAAGTTTGAAAGTTTTGAGTCGTCAGCCAGTTCGTTATCAGCAAGGCACGGTTCGAGTGGTTGCTGGCGTTAATCCACAAGGCCTCGCCAGCCCATGTCACGTTGGGGAGCAACCGCTGGGCGTCACTAACCACGCCACTGATGCCACTCGAGTGGCTCGATACAATCAGTGCGAGGTGCTTGCCCGCCATCTGCGCACTGTTATTAAAAAGGTACGTCTGCATGATAGCCGCCATCTGGCTCCACCAAAGCGGTGTCACGATGATGACGTTCTGGTAGTTATCAAGAGTTACAGACACGGGGTCGATAGTGGGATAACTGCTTGCATCGTTAGGATTCGCCTTGATGGCGTTCAGCAATTGCGCACCGAGCGTATAGTTGTTCGCCTCGTACCTCAACCCTTTCTCGGCGGGCTGAATCTCCAACTGGTCAGCAGTAATTTGACTGGCGAGGCTATTTACAATAGCCTCGCAGTTACCTGTGTAGCTGTAATACACAATGAGCGTTTTGCCCATATTCGCCAATGCCTGAGTGTTCTCGGCCTTTGCGTCGCCATCCGAAGCACTGCAGGTCAGCAGCAGCGCTGCCAGTAGCATCATAATCTGTTTCATACAGTCTGTCGTTTTTAGGTTTGATTGCCGACTGCAAAGGTACGCACATTATTTTATAGACACGTTATACGGATTATGGAAAGAATTACCATTATTGCGGATTCTGCCGCGAAGATATGAAATCCCTCCAGATTGGGTGATAGGGAGGGAATTATTCAATCCCCATTTTAGTACTTCGAGACCCTCGGCCTCAGGCAGACCTCCAGCCTGCGTTTCTCCTTGCGAGCGGGCGGCAAGCGGCCTTGACAAGACTGCACCTGCAACACACGCGAGTTTGTGGGTGTCCTGTAAATATCATGCAGCACTCGACAAAGCAAGCTTGTGTGCTTTGTCGAGTGCTGCATGATTATGGCCGGCTTGAAGCAAAACCTGCCCGGCTATGGCCTCGACTCCGGCTTGGGCGATTTATTCGTGATAAACCTGCATCACTGCGCAAGAATGATGTTGATTACCTGGTTTACATCGTCGATGTCCACACGTCCGCTGCTGTCCACATCGGCGCGGCCATCGTACTCGTCTGCCGTGGCGAGCTGGAGGATGATGTTGACCAAGATGTTCATGTCGTCGATGTCAACGCGTCCGTTACCGTCCACGTCGCCCTTGATGGCGGGAGCGTCCTTGACCTTTGTTACCGTGAACTGGTGCAGGAGCAGTGCGCCGTATCGCGGCACCGAGATGTCGTGGAAGCCGAAGTAGTACACGCCGGTGGCAGCAGGCACGATGTCGTTGACGGTGTAGGTGTCGGTCACCGGCGTGGCGATGGTGAGCTGGTTCATCACACGGTCGTAGCCTTCGGGGCGCAGTCCCTGCCCATAGGCAAGCTCGAGATAGCTGACGTTGGCACCGGTGTAGGTGTTGGCGTCGAAGGTGACGCGGTAGGTGGCCCCTCGCTCCAGGCTGATGGGCGGCGAGAGCAGCCAGTCGTCGTTGGCAAGAGCCTCGAGGTCGCTGTTCGAGCCGCAGTAGGCGCGTCCGCCCCCGCTGCTGCCGTAGTTCTTGTCCCATTGCCAGGAGATGCCGTCCTCGTTGCGGTCGAGCACGGTGAGCAGGTCGAAGCTGGCATCGGTGGCAAACCGCTGCGTGTAGGGCACGTTTAGCGCGGGTCCCACCACGGCGCGGTTCGACACGGCAGGCTCGCCAGCCACGCCGGCATTGAGCGGCTCCACCTTGAAGTAGTAAGCGGCCAGCGTTTCGGGGTCAAAGCTCAGCTCCACACGGTTGCCGGCCAGCTGTGCAGCAGCCAGCGTGTCGGCGGGCATCAGGTAGATGTTATAGGCAAGGTCATCGTCGTTCAGCTCCGCGCCGTGCTCGCCGGCAGTGGGAGCCAGCCACGAGAGCACGGCCAGCTTTTCGCTGGGGTTGTAGTCGAACACCACATCGGTGGGAGCCAGCGGCCTGTCGGAGCCGACAAATGTGGTGAGTTTGGCCACGGGGCTCACGCCGTCCTGATTGCTCACGGTGACGATAAAGGTGACATCGCCAGGCTCGACGGTTACCTGCGCCGTAGCCGTGGCTCCGGGTTCGACGGAGCCCGTGGCCACCTCGGTGCCGTTGGCCTCAACCATATAGGCAAGCGTGCCGGTGAGCGGGTCGCCGGTGTAGGTGGTGGTGGGAGCGGTGAAGGTTATGGTGCCCATGGTAGCCGCGCCCACGAAATCGGCGGCCAGGTTGGTGACGGCGGCGGGAGCGTCCTCGGCAGCCTCGGGGTCGGGAATGTAGAGGTTCACGAGCCAGGCGTTGTCGGGCGACTGCATGAGCAAGGAGGCCGACACCGCGCCGAGCGTGGGGTCTACTTCATAGAGGCAGCACTTGCCGTTGTTGAGCACCACACTCCAGAGGAAGTTTCCCGTGCGGCTATTGTAGGTCATCGAGCTGGGGTTGGTCGAGATGTTGTCGATGCCCAGGTCGCCCAGTGGCAGCACCTCCACCTCGCTCTCGGTGGTTGCATCGGTGTCGATTACATACAGGTAGCCATCTTGCCCCACGCCGTAGAGCAGTCCGTTATCGGCAAAGGCAATGGCGGCCATCGGCGTGGACAGCGTGCCGATGATTTGGCGCGTGGGCACATCGGTGGTGAAGTCGATGGTGGCCAGCTTGCGGTTGAGCACCTGCCAACTCATGTTGAAGTTGTAGAAGATGCCATAATTCTCGCCGGTGAGGGGGGTCTTGGCGAGTCCGCAACTGGAGATGTAGTTGCGGTCCATGTCGCCGAGCGTGACGGCGCGGGTGCGCGTCCACGTTTCCATGTCGTACTCCACATGATAGAGGATGTAGCTGCTGGTTTGGTCGAAGTCGTCCCACACGGTGCGGAAGTGGACACCTTTCATCTTACCGTCCTCGTAGACGGCTCCTCCCAGCGGGGCTTGGTACACGTCCTTGTCCTGGGTGAGCTTGGTGAGGCTGCCGTCGTCGAGCACCAGCTCGTAGATGCCCTCCCGGGTGTTGTTCGACAGCCAAGAGTCGGCTTTCACCACGCCGCAAATCACTTTGGTTTTATAGGGAGCCCGCTGCTGTGCAGTGGCTGTGAGGGTGACCAAGGTCATCAGCAGACACAAGGCCGGGATAATATACTTTTTCATAGGTGTTTTGTTTTTTATGGGAATAATGGGGCCAATGGGTTGCCAGCCAACCTCGAACTGCCTAAGTGGCCACTATTGAAGAATGATATTAATCAGTGCGTTCACGTCGGCGATGTCGGTGGTGCCGTCGCCATCAATGTCGGTGGTGCCCATGAGCGTGTCGACCGAGGTGAGTTCCAGAATCACGTTGATGAGCGCGTTCACGTCCTCGATGTCCACGTTGCCATCGCCGGTCACGTCGCCCACGGCAGTGTCGCGGTTCAGATAGATGTCCAGGGCCACATTGCCCACGGTGATGTCGACCTCGGTGGTGAACGGCTTGTAGCCGGCGGCTGTGGCGGTGAGCGTGTAGCCGGTGAGGAAGTCTTTCTTCACCTCGATGGTGTAGGAGCCATCGTCCTGAGTGGTGGCGGCATATTGCACCTCGCCGCTGCACACGCGCACATCGGCGCCGGCAATGGCGGCTTCCGTGGCGGCATCGGTGACGGTGCCGCTCACCGTTGTGGCCTCCTTCACCGTCGAGAGGTACATCACGGGCACCTCGCAGTCGCGGTAGTAGCTGAACACATCATTGTAGCTCGACTGCTGCACGGCCACGCCGGCGTTGTCGTCATACTGGTATCGCACCGTGCATGAGCGGGTGCGCTGCGAGTGGAAGCGCAGGCGCAGGTTGGCGCCATCGTAAACAAACGGCTCGGCCAGCTCAATGACCAGCATATCGGCATGAGTGGGGTTCATGCCAGCCGAGCCACCGGGCAGGAAGGTGTACTCCCGGTCCATGACCAGGGTCATGTCGTCGGTGGGGTGAATGGCGTTGTTGTCGACCTCGCTGTCGGTGGTGTTCTCAATCCAGGCTTGGATGTTTGCCGCACCGCTGCTGCCGGTGTTTCGTCCCTTGAAGGCAATGCGGGTAATTTTGGCCCCCTTGGCGAGCTGGATTTGGCTTGCGGGATAGATGATTTCCGACACCTGGTACATCTCTGACGGGTCAACAGGCGCGCCGCCGGTGATGGTGCTGGTGGTTGTAGCGTCGCCCACGGCAATGTCGCTCGACACCACCTCGTCGAGAATGGTGACGGTGGCCTCGCTGGTGGCCAGCTCATAGTCGCCAATGGTGATTTTCGCCACGATGGGGAAGGAGCCTGCCTGATGCGGCGTGAAGGCGAAGTCGAAAGTGGTGGCAGCCCCGGCGGCCATCTCCACGGCATCGGCAGTGGCCACGGGTTGTCCGTCGACCAGCAGCGTGGCCGTATAGGTGCCGGCAGCCTCGGTAGGGCCGTAGTTCTTCACCGTGAGCTGGGCGGTGAGCGGGCTGTTCACCTCGCCCTGAGCGGGCAGGCTCTCGCTGGTGACCATCAGGTCGTGCTCCACGGGCACCACAGCGAAACCGCGCACATTGTCGAGTGCCACTCCAAAACCCTCGAACATCACATAGCCCACGGCGGGCTCAAAGGTGTCGATGGTCATGTCGGTGTAACGGCACTCGCCGTTATAGCCAATGGTGGTGCGGTCGAAATCGCCGCTCACATAGTCCTTGACCAGTGTCCAGTGCTTGCGGTCGGTAGAGAAATAGATGTTCAGGTCGGGCACATAGTAGCTGCTCTTGGCCATTTGGAAGTGCAGTGCCTCGCCCGCCTTGATTTCGAGCTTGGGCGAAATCAGATAGCGTCCCTCGCCCTCGTATTGTGTTCCTTGCCAAGTCTGAGCCACGGCAGCCTGCGAGCCGCCATAGCTCTGTGCGCGCCAGATGGCCCCGGGTATCATGTTGGCGGGGAAACCGTCCTCGAAATCGACAAACCACTGCGAATCGTCGATTACCGTTCCGGTGAGGGTGAGGCGGAACTCGTCGACGGTGTTGCCACGCAGCACCAAGTCGCCCTCGTGGAGCCCCGGCGTGCTGTTATCCATGGCGATGACCACGATGGCGGCCTCGTGCGCCGGCACGGTGTCGCCCGCCTGGGTGAGGGTGACGAAGCCGTCGGGGCATGTGAACTCGCTAATCACAAACGGAGCCGCCCCGGTGTTGTTGATATAGAACTCCCGGGTGACAATGTCCTGCGTTTGGCCGAAGTCGAGCGTTGCCCCGGTGGGCAGGTCCACATAGCGGCCGTTCTCCTGTTGGAGCATTTGGATGCGCGGCTCATATTTGTTGGAAATCACCTTGATGTAATCGCTGTGGTGCGTGCCGCTCACGTTCTCCTGCACATAGAACGTCTGCAAGTCGGCGTACTGGTTGCCATCAACGTTGAACACGATGGTCATCTCGCCTGTCTCGGTGGCTCGCGGCAGGTCGCTGCCAATGGCCTGGGTGTCCACCACCGTTCCACCGGTGGTAATCAGGCTCAGCGAGAAGTCGGGGTCGCCAGCCATCAGGTCCACATTGCCCACGTTGCGGAGCGTGACGTTGACGGGCACGGCGTAGGTGTTGCCCTCGGCCATGTCAAGCTCCTCGGGACCCATATACTGCATCTCGGTGATTGTCAACAAGCGTCGGTCCACCTTCTCCACCTCGGCAGTGGTGGCGGTGAAATTGGCAATCAGCACGTAGGAGCAGGCAATGCCGATATAGCTGCCCTGTGGCACATCGGCCAGGGTGAGTGTGGTGAAAGCCTCCAGGTTCAGTGCGTCGAGGTTTTGCACATCGGTGATGGCCGCCCCCTGCGAAAAGGTGCCATCCTCGTTCTTGGTGCAATAGAAGAATTTGAGCCAGGGCTGTCCGAACTGTGCCTCGGCATACATGGCCTGCAAGGTCACTGTTCCTCCCACGGCGGGGGTGACAAACATATTGTAGGTTGGGAAGTCGCTGGTTTGGTAGTCGATGTAGAGGCAGGAGCCCACGCCCTCGACGTTTTCCAACAGTTCGTACACTTGCTTGCCTTCAACAATGTGTCCCCAGCCATCGGGGGCGCAGTCGGGCTGGGTGTAATCCACCCCGGCAAAGTTCTCGTTGTAGGGCGAAACGGTGACGGCCCGCGCCACCTGCCACCCCAATGCCACAACAAGCACCGGGAGCAACAGCTTAATGGTTCTCATACTTTACTTAATTGTTTGTGTATAAATTGTTTATGCTAATCCATGAGGATTCCTTGGCCAACTAATAGCCAATAAAAACACAAAAATAGTGGTTTTCATCGATTCTCCCTTCATTTTAATGGTCGGAAAACGCCACGCTTTAAGGTAGTTTAACGAGTTGGCATCAGAAAACGAGTGCCGCCCGGCGACAGATGGGTGTCGTGGGGCGGCGCACGTTAGCGGTTGGCGGCCTTGCGTCACTTGGTGAGCTCGAAGCCCACGCGGGCGCCGTTCTGGCTCTTGGCGAGCTTGCTCACAGCCTGCACAGCGGTGGTGTTGCTCACCTTGCCCACCTTTTGGAGCATGTTTGTCATTTGGGCGGAGTCAAACATCAGTTCCATGCCCTTGTCGGTCTTAGCCACGTTGCCCTTGAGGGTCTGTGCGGCCGACTTGAGGACGATTTCACCGTTCTGCTGGTTGTAGGTGTAGGTGCCATTGAAAGGAATGCCGTTCACCTTGGCCGAGAACTGGTTGCCCTGCAAGAACGAGAACGAGGTGTTGTTGCGCGAGATGCCCATCGTGGCAAAGTTTGAGGCCAGGCCCGATGCAATCTGGTTGACTGCGGCCACACCGCCGGCCTTGTTAAAGGCCTGCTCGGTGGTAAAGGCAGCACTGGGCGCGCTGTAGGTCCAGTTGCCCAACAGGCTCGACTGGTCAAGCATGGTCCCACCAAAAAGGATGTTGCCCAACACACCGCCCAGGACGCTGCCCAGCACGTTGCCCGATGTACCTGTACCATAGCCCGTGTTTCCATAGCCCGTGGTGCCCAGGCCGTTGGAGAAGCAGCTCGTGAGAACAAGCGACAGAGCCGCCACAACAGTGAATACAATCTTTTTCATTTTTCCATATTTTTAGGATTAATAGAGATTATTCGATTCATAACGCCCATCACTTGCCGATGCAGGTGTAGGCGAAGCCTTGTGCCTCGAGCTCTCGCCAGTCGTAGATGTTACGTCCGTCGACGACGAACGGCGTGCGCATGAGTGCCTTGACACGGTCCCAGGCGGGGATGTAGAACTGGTGCCACTCGGTGAGCATGAGCAGCGCGTCGGCCCCCTTGATGGCATCATACATGTCGATGCCGCAGTAGACGTCGGCCCATCGCTGCTTGGTGCCGTTCATGGCCACGGGGTCGTAGACCCTCACCTTTGCCCCGGCCTGCAAGAGCAGGTCGATAGTCACCACACTGGGGGCCTCGCGCAGGTCGTCGGTGCCAGGCTTGAACGACAGTCCCCAGATGGCCACGGTCTTGTCCTTGAGGTCGCCATCGAAGAAACGGCTCACCTTATTAAAAGGAATGCGCTTTTGTCGCACGTTCACATCGTCGACGGCCTTGAGCACGGTCATGTCGAAGTCGTGGCTCTCGGCGATTTTCACCAGGTCCTTGATGTCCTGCGGGAACAGCGTGCCGCCGTAGCCGCAGCCCGGGAAGATATACTTGGGCCCGATGCGGCTGTCGGTAGCCACGCCGTGGCGCACGGTGTTGATGTCGGCGCCCACAAGCTCGCACAGGTTGGCAATCTCGTTCATGAAACTCACGCGTGTGGCCAGCATCGAAGTGGCGGCATACTTAATCATCTCGGCCGTGCGGGTGTCGGTGTAAATCACGTGCCGGTTGCTGTGGAGCAAGATGGTGCGGTAGAGCTTAGCCATTGACTCGCGTGCGCTCTCGGTTTCCACGCCGATGACAATGCGGTCGGGCTTCATGAAGTCCTTCACGGCGTTGCCCTCGGTGAGGAAGTCGGGGTTGCTGGCGATGTCGAATTTCACGTCCACCTTACGCTCGTCGATTTCGTGCTGGATAATGTCGCGCACCTTGTGGGCGGTGCCCACGGGCACGGTGCTCTTGAGGACAAAGGTGCAGTAGCGGTCGATGCGCTGACCAAACACGCGTGCAATGCGCAGGACGCTCTCCAGGTCGGTGGCACCGTCCTTGTCAAGCATGGTGTCGACGGTGCAGAACACATAGTCCACATTCTCAAAACCCTTGTTGAAGTCGGTCGAGAAATGCAGGCGCTTGTCGTTCACGTTATGCGTCATCATGTTCTCCAGCTCGGGCTCGTAGATGGAAATGGCGCCAAAGACCAAGCGGTTGATTTTCTGCAAGTCGGGGTCGACGCAGGTGACGTCGATACCCAGCTCAGAGAAGCACGCGGCAGTCACCAAACCCACATAGCCTGTTCCAACGATTGAGATGTTCATATCCGTAGATTATTTTGGGTTCCTAATTTTTCAAAGGGCAAATATACGAACTTTTTTTGAACAAAAGTTGCCGTTTCGCGAAAAAAGTCGTATTTTTGCAAATTATAGTTCGTTTGCGCCATTACAACTCACATCATTAATAACTTTTAAACGATTCATTATGAAGAAGTATTTAGCTGAAATGGTGGGTACGTTTGTGCTCACGTTCCTGGGTTGCGGAGCCGCCGTGAGCCTGGGTTGCAACACTGGCTTGGTTGCCGGTACGCCCGCCGTGGTGGGTACGGCAATCGCTTTTGGCCTGGCTGTGGTGGCCATGGCTTACACGATTGGCGGCATTAGCGGCTGCCACATCAACCCGGCCATCTCGCTGGGAGTGTTCCTGAGTGGCAGGATGAGTGCCAAGGACTGTGGCATGTACATGGTGTTCCAAACCATCGGAGCCATCTTGGCAGCTGCCCTGCTGGGCGTGCTTGCGGGCTTCGACAGCGGCCTGGGCGCCAACGGCCTGCAATCGCTGAACGAGATTGGCAAGGCGGGCGTGGTGTCGGTAAGCACAGGTCTGATTGCCGAGATTGTGCTTACTGCCCTGTTTGTGCTTGTGGTGCTGGGAGCCACCAGCAAAACCAACGGAGCCACCAACAACCTGGCCGGCCTGGCCATCGGCCTGTCGCTGATTCTTATTCATTTGGTAGGCATCCACTACACGGGCACGAGCGTGAACCCGGCCCGGTCCATCGGCCCGGCCATCTTCGCCTGTGGCGACGCACTGAGCCAGTTATGGATTTTCATCGTGGGGCCGCTGCTGGGTGGAGCTATCGCCGCCGGCATTTGGAAGATGATTCAGATTGACGACGAAGCTTGAACTTTGCATAAAGCATAATTCACAAAGCATAGTTCACAATGGACAATTTCGCAAATTGCAAGGAGGCCACCAGCGTTTTCACCGCATTGCTGCATTGTGAATTGTGGATTGTGCTTTGTGCTTTACTATTAAGTTGCAGCGGTGGGCACGAGGAATCGGAACAAGCCGATGCCTCGGCTGCGCGCACGTTCACGGTGGAGCAGGCGCAACAGCTGGGCCTTGAGGCCGCCCGTGCCATCGCCGCCAGCGACCACGCCGACACGCTCGCCTTGCAAGGAAGCATCATCGATGCCCACGCAACACGCAGCGAGATGAGGCTGGCCGGCAACGACGCGGCTGCCGAAGCCTTCGACGAGACGCTGCGCGACGAACTGCGCCGCACCGACCCGCCAGTGGCCGCCGAGCTGTTCCCTTAGACACAGCCCATCAACAGCCATGAAACATTTCCTAAACCTTCTTCTCATGACCACCACAGCCGTGGCCGCCTTAACGGGTTGCGGCGAGGTGAGCCAGCGCGGCGAGCAAGCCGCTCACGACCTGCTTGCCGCCTGGGGCGACACCACCGCCATGCGGCAGGTCGACAGCCACTACCAGGCCATGGTCGACAGCCTGCAAATTCCCGGCATGGCCGGGCAAATGGCCAACGCCTTGCTGCGCTCGGTGGGTGACCGCGATTCGGTGGTTGCCGTGGCGCAGGCCATTGCTCGCAACGCCGACGACTTTGCCAGCGAACACGCCCAGCCTCTTGTCGAGGCCCTGCTCGACGGCTCGATGGATGCCCGCCAAGCCACCGACCAGCTGTTCCTGCTGCACTGGGCCGCCGATGTGCTGGGGAAAAGCGAGCACATCGCCCGCCTGGATGCCGCCATCGACGAGGCCGCCAACAGCCTGAGTGCCGAGAAACAAATGCTCCTCTACAGCCGCGCCGCCACACCGGCCGCACTGGGCAAACAGATGCGAGCGGAACGGCAACAAGTGGGTGCCGACACCACCGACCTTGACCGCCGAGCCGAGATGCTGCGCCAGTGCTACAACGAGCAGCAGCTTGCCGAGTTCCAAACCGAGTATAACCGATAAGCCCCCGATATGCAATCCTACAACGAATATCTGTCCTTGGTGAACCAAGCCATTGCAGCCATCAACTACCCCCCCACCCCGGCGAACCTCTACGCGCCCATAGCCTACACGATGTCGCTGGGCGGCAAGCGTCTGCGTCCGGTGCTCACGCTGATGTCGTGCGAGGCGATGGGCGGCACGGCAGCCCAAGCCATCGACGCCGCCGTGGGGCTGGAGCTATTTCACAACTTCACGCTGCTGCACGACGACGTGATGGACCGTGCCGATGTGCGCCGGGGACAGCCCACCGTGCACCGCCGCTGGAACGACAACGTGGCCATCTTGAGCGGCGATGCCATGCTCACCCTGGCCACGCAGCACATTGCCCGCGTGAGCCTCAAGCACCTGGCACAGGCAGTTAGTCTTTTCAACCGCACAGCCATAGAAATCTACGAAGGCCAACAACTTGACATGGACTTCGAGACACGCAACGATGTCACGGTGGAGGATTATCTGGAAATGATTCGGCTGAAGACCTCGGTGCTGCTGGGCTGTGCCTGCCGCATGGGGGGCCTCTTGGCCAACGCGTCGGCTGCCGACTGCGATGCCCTCTACGACATGGGCGTGAACTTGGGGCTGGCGTTCCAGTTGCAGGACGACGCCCTCGATGTGTGGGGCGACCCGGCCACCTTTGGCAAGGAGATTGGCGGCGACATCGTGAACAACAAGAAAACGTTCCTGCTCATCAACGCCCTGCAACGCGCTCAGGGCGAGGAAGCCCGCGAGCTTCGGCTATGGATTACCGCCCCCCAGGCGCCAAGCGAGTGCAAAGTGCCAGCACTCACCAAGCTCTACGAGCGGCTGAACCTGCGCACGCTGAGCGACGAGGCCATCGCCCGCTACAACGCCCTCGCCCTCGCCGCCCTCGCACGCACCACCATGCCCGCCCCCGCACGCGAGGCATTTGCCACCCTCATCACCAGCCTCACCGGCCGCCGGGCATGACATACTCAATGGCACTTCGGGTGGGTTCCGCAAATTGCTGATTTATATTAGCTTGTGGCAAGAGATGCTCAACAAGCGGCCTCAAGCAATTTATGGAATCCACATCGCCAATATTGATGCCCGATAAAAAGCCCTTCAGCACCGGCAAGGTCATAGGGTGGGTGTGCAGCTGCCCACCGCGCAATAACGTCACCTGCCTGGCTTGCGTGGCGGGCGGATGGCACCGGGGGCGTTGGGGTATAGCCGGGCGAGCAGGTCGGGACGGTGCAGGCGGCGCAGAGCGGCCTGGATGGCGCGCCGACGCTGCGGGTCGTACCAAAAGAAATACTGTCGCTGGGCGAGTTTATCCTCCTGGCTCCGGGCGCAGCACACGGGTTGCAGCGTATAGGGGTGCAGGCCGGTGTGGTAACACTCGGTGGCAACGGTCATGGGCGTTGGCGTGAAGTCCTGCACCTGCTCGAGGTGGAAGTCCAGCTCGCGTGTGATGGCGGCCAGCTCGGCCATGTCCTCCTCGCGGCAGCCAGGGTGCGACGAGATGAAATAGGGAATCAGTTGCTGCCGCAGGGCGTAGCGCTGGTTCACACGGTCGAAGAGGGCCTTGAAGCGCCTGAACAGGTCGAATGGCGGCTTGCGCATCACCTGGAGCACGGCATCGCTGGTGTGCTCGGGTGCCACCTTGAGGCGGCCCGAGACGTGGAAGCGAATGAGTTCCTCGTTATATTGCGCGTTCACGCGGTCGATGTCAGGATTCCCGGTGCGGTGCATCGACAGGTCGTAGCGCACACCGCTGCCAATGAACGACTTTTTCACTTGGGGCAGTGCGTCCACGGCATGGTAGATGTCGAGCAGCGCGCTGTGGTCGGTGTTCAGATTTGGGCACGGCTTGGGGTGCAGGCACGATGGTCGCGCGCAGCGCTGGCACCGTTCGAGGTCGCGGCCGCCCAGGGCGTACATATTGGCGCTGGGGCCTCCCAGGTCGCTGATGTAGCCCTTGAAGTCGGGCATCTGGGTCACCTGGCGCACCTCGCGCAGAATGCTGCGCTTGCTGCGCGAGGCAATGAACTTGCCCTGGTGGGCACTGATGGTGCAAAAGGCACAACCGCCAAAGCAACCGCGGTGCAGGCACACCGAGTGGCGAATCATCTCGTAAGCGGGAATGCGCTTGCCCTGATAGCGGGGGTGCGGCAGGCGGGTGTAGGGCAGGTCGAACGACGCATCAATTTCCTGGGTGGTCATCGGCGGGTTGGTGCGGTTCACTTTGATGGCGATGTCGCCGGTAGGCTGCCAAAGCGTGTGGCCGTGCCACAGGTTGCTCTCCACCTCCACCATCTTGAAGTTCTCGGCCTGTGCCCGCATCGACTGCCTACACTCGGCGTAGGAATGTAGCACCACCTCATCGGTGCCACCAGTGGGAACCTCGTTTAAAGGCCGCCGCACCACGGTTTGTGGAATATCGGTGAGCTGGCCGATGTGGGTGCCGCAGTCAAGGGCTTGAGCGATGGCGATGATGGGTTTCTCGCCCATGCCGTAGACGAGCAGGTCGGCTGGGCTGTCGATGAGTATGGATGGGCGCAGGCGGTCCTGCCAGTAGTCGTAGTGTGCCACGCGACGCAGCGAGGCCTCGATGCCTCCGGCCACCACGGGCACATCGGGCCAGAGCCTTTTCAAAGCCTCGGCATAGACAATGGTGGGGTAATCGGGTCGTGCTCCGGCGCGGCCATCGGGGGTGTAGGCGTCGTCGCTGCGGCGCCGGCGGTTGGCGGTATAGTGGTTCACCATCGAGTCCATCGCCCCGGCGTGTATGCCGAAGAAGAGGCGTGGCCGGCCCAGCTTGCCGAAGTCACGCAGGTCGTCGCGCCAGTTGGGTTGCGGCACGATGGCCACGCGGTAGCCAAGAGCCTCCAGCACGCGCCCGATGACGGCGGCTCCCATCGACGGATGGTCGATGTAGGCATCGCCAGTGAAGAGAATCACGTCGGCCTGGTTCCAGCCCAGGTGATCCATCTCCTTGCGCGTGGTGGGCAGCCATTGCCCCGCTATGTGGTGGTCGAGCGTACGATTGGGCATAGATAATTGAAAATGCAAATATACGCATTTTTTCGCTCAATGAGCGTTTCTTCAGTAAAAAAACGGTGTTGCAGTTGGCACAGCCGTGGATTATTGCTAAATTTGCACTTTCAATCAAAACTGAACCAATGAACGACAAGCAACATAAGGTGGCTCTGATTACGGGCATCACGGGGCAGGACGGCAGCTATCTGGCCGAGTTCCTGCTTGAGAAAGGGTATGAGGTGCATGGCACGCTGCGTCGCAGCAGCAGTTTCAACACCGGCCGCATCGAGCATCTTTACCTTGACGAGTGGGTGCGCGACATGAGGCAGCACCGCCTCATCGACCTGCACTACGCCGACATGACCGATTCCAGCTCGCTCATCCGCATCATCGAGCAGGTGAAGCCCGACGAGATTTACAACCTGGCGGCACAAAGCCATGTGAAGGTGTCGTTCGACGTGCCGGAGTACACCGCCGATGTGGATGCCACGGGCGCGCTGCGCCTCATCGAGAGCGTGCGCATCGCCGGCCGCGCCGAGGTGACCAAAATCTACCAGGCCAGCACCAGCGAGCTCTATGGCAAGGTGCAAGAGGTGCCCCAGCGCGAGACCACACCGTTCTATCCCCGCAGCCCATACGCCGTGGCAAAGCTCTACGCGTTCTGGATTATGAAGAATTACCGCGAGAGCTACGGCATGTACTGCGTGAACGGCATCCTGTTCAACCACGAGAGCGAGCGGCGCGGCGAGACCTTTGTGACGCGCAAAATCACCATGGCTGCTGCGCGCATTGCCCACGGCAAGCAGGACAAGCTCTACTTGGGCAACCTCAACGCCCGCCGCGACTGGGGCTATGCGCCCGACTATGTGGAGTGCATGTGGCTCATCATGCAGCAACCCGAACCTGACGACTATGTGATAGCCACGGGCGAGTACCACACCGTGCGCGAGTTCTGCACCCTGGCGTTCCACTATGTCGGCATCGAGCTGGAGTGGCAGGGCGAGGGGCTCGCCGAGCGCGGCATCGACCGCGCCACCGGCAGCGTGCTTGTGGAGGTGGACCCGCGCTATTTCCGTCCCGCCGAGGTGGAGCAGCTCCTGGGCGACCCCACCAAGGCCCGCGAGCGCCTGGGCTGGAACCCACGCAAGACCTCGTTCGACCAACTTGTGCAACGCATGGTGAGCCACGACATGAAAGCCTGCCAATGAGGCCAATGTTAACTGATTAATTAAGTTAAGCCAATGGAGAAAGATAGTAGAATCTATGTGGCTGGCCACCGGGGGTTGGTGGGGTCGGCCATTTGGAATAACCTGCTGAGCAAGGGTTACACCCATCTGGTGGGCCGCACTCATGCAGAGCTGGATTTGATGGACGGTTTGGCGGTGCGCGAGTTCTTCGACCGCTGGCAACCGGAATATGTGGTGCTCGCGGCGGCCCATGTGGGCGGCATTATGGCCAATCTCACCTACCGTGCCGACTTCATCTACCAGAACCTGCAAATCCAGCAGAACGTGATTGGCGAGAGCTGGCGGCATGGGGTGAAAAAGCTCCTGTTCTTGGGCAGCACCTGCATTTATCCCCGCGAGGCACCGCAGCCCATTCCCGAATCGGCATTGCTCACCTCGCCGCTGGAATACACCAATGAGCCCTACGCCATCGCCAAAATCGCCGGACTGAAGATGTGCGAGAGTTTCAACCTGCAATACGGCACCAACTACATCGCCGTGATGCCCACCAACCTCTATGGTCCCCACGACAACTTCAATCTGGAAACCAGCCATGTGATGCCTGCCATGATTCGCAAGATGCACTTGGCTCGGCTGCTCCACGAAGGCGATTGGGAGGGTTTGCGCCGCGACCTGACGGCACGTCCTGTGGAAGGCACCGACGGCACGGCCACCGAGGCGGCCATCACCGCCCTGCTGGCCCGATACGGCATCGAGGCACACTGCTTGCGACTGTGGGGCACCGGAGCGCCCATCCGCGAGTTCCTCTGGAGCGAGGACATGGCCGATGCCAGCGTCTACTGCTTAGAGCACATCGACTTTGCCGACGTGCGCGGCAACGACCCCGAGGTGCGCAACTGCCACATCAACATAGGCAGCGGCCGCGAGGTCACCATCCGGCAGCTGGCCGAGCTCGTGCAGCGCACCGTGGGCTATCAAGGCAACATTGAGTGGGACAGCAGCAAACCCGACGGCACCTTGCGCAAACTCACCGATGTGAGCCGCCTGCACGCGCTGGGCTGGCACCACCGCATGGAACTTCACGACGGCGTGCCGGCACTATACCGTTGGTACTTGAGTTAGGTTGTGCGAATTGCGAGAAAAGCCATATTGCCACGGCAATCCCGCTTATCCAAATCATGAGAAACAGCCATGCCTGAACCTCATTCGCCAAACAAGCGGCTGGGGGCGTCAGTGTTGTGAGGCGTGGCGACGCAGGCCGAGTCGATGACGGCGGTGCGCACCTTGAAGAAGTTCCATTGCGGGTCATCGTCGAGTAGGCGGTATCGCGGCTGGTTGCCGAGTTTGCTGGGCTGGTCGGCCAGCACGTTGTCGCGGTCCACATCGCTGGGCACGTGGGCGGCGATGAGTGCGTGCCAGGCCTGGATGCGGCTCACAGCCGACTGGTAGTCCATGAGTCCCTGCCGCTCATCCACCAGCTCGCGCAGGCATTGCACATAGAGCTGCCTGTAGGCCTCGATGCGCAGCACGCGGGCAATGAGCGGGTTGCGTTCGTCGCGGCCCCAGTGCAGTGGGTCGTGACGGCCGCTGTCGGCAATGGCGTGCACCTTGCGCGACGAGCCCAGCGTGTTGTCGAGGTCGTAGGGAATGAAAAACACGCGGTAGTGCTCGGGGTCGGTGCTGTTGAAGTAGAGGTAATAGTTGTTGCTGTTGTTCCAGTAGTCGTCCCAGTTTCCCACGGCTACCACGGTGGCGTAGGTGCGCACAAGCAGCGTCACATCGCACACCGTGGCCAGCCAGCGTGCGAAAGCCTCGTCGTTGAGCATGGTAAGGCTGTCGCTGAAAGCCTGCAGCTGCGTCCGTGCGGATTTCAGCTCGCCGGTGCGCGTCTTGAGCACATAGGCGGCCTCGTCGGTGTCGGTGCCGAAAGTGGCCGCCTCGAGGCCTGTGAGCGAGGCCACGCCCTGGCCGCACTTCCACAGATAACCGCCAGTGTCACCGAAGCGGTCCGCACGGTCGGCCAAGTAACGCTCGTCGATGGGTTCGAGCAGGGTATACACCCCATAGTAAGCCTCGCGGTCGTCGCCTTGCACGTGTACCCACAGGCGGCAGTAGGTGTCGCGTGGAGCCGTCCACACGCCAAATTGCTCGAGCAGGCGGTAGCAGAACAGCTCGCGCACGCAGGTGGGGTCGTGGTAGAAGTAGCGCAGGTGTACCTTGCGCACGCCACGCAGTGTGTGGGTGCTGTCCTTGTGAAATTTGCGCAGGTTCAGCCCGAAACCCGTTGGGTGCCACACGGTGGCGCCGGCGGTGTGGACCTGGCCAGTGTTTCCCTCGGGGCGTCGGCGCGAGCCGTTGCCTCGCAGCCGCAGCCCGGCATCGGGCACGTGTGTCTCGCCATCGCCGGTCACAAAGCGCACATTGGCGTGGACGTATTCCTTGGTGAGCCGGTCGGCATCGTAGAGGGTGAGCAGGCGGTTCCACTCGTCGAGCGGCACGTCCAGGTGCACCTCGGGCAATGCATCATAATGCCATACGTAGTCGCAGCCCGTGCGTTCCTCGTGCCAGCAGTGGGTGAGCATTGCGCTCAGCACAGCGTTGAGGTCGTCAACGTCCACCGTGCCGCTGGCGTCCACATCGGCCCAGATAGCGACATCGGGCTGACGCTGCTTGTGCACGATGACGTTGATAACCGCGTTCACATCGTCGATGTCCACCACCCCATCGCCGGTCACATCCTCCAGCACGCGCACAGCAGCCCCCACCGGCAGTGCCGCAAATGCAAGGGCAGCCCCAGCGAGCAAGTAATGACGAATAGAACGCTTCATGCTCATAGCGTGCAAATTTACGCAATATTCTCATAGAACGAAGTGTTCTTGCACCATATTCTTACATTTTGATGAAAAATGGGATTAGATTTGGTCGTGTGCGGCAAATGAGTTATCTTTGCAAATTCTTATCCAAATAAAAACAAGCAACAATGAAGAAATCCACTTTCCGCATGAGCGTGGCTGTTGTTGCCGTGGTGTTGTGTGCACTGGCGGCGCAGGCTGCGCAGTTTGGCGCCCCCAAGCGCGAGTTCCGCTCGGCCTGGGTGGCCACTGTGTGGGCCCTGGACTGGCCCATGATAACCGGCTCGGATGCCTACACCGGCCAGCGACAGCAAGAGCAACTCATCAGAATGCTCGATTCGCTGAAGAACAACAATTTCAATGCCGTCAACTTCCAGGTGCGCTCGATGTGCGACGCCATGTACAAGTCGAGCTACGAGCCGTGGTCGAGCTACCTCACCGGCACCCGCGGCAAGGCTCCGGCCTACGACCCGCTGGAGTTCGTCGTGGCCGAGTGCCACAAGCGCGGCATGGAGTGCCACGCATGGGTGAACCCCTACCGCTTCACCACCAGCACCAACTGGGACACCGAGCAGGACCGCGAGCTCAAGAACAACGGCTGGCTCATTCACTCGGGCGACACCCGCATCCTGGACCCCGGTCAGCAGCGCACCATCGACCGCATTGTGAACGTGTGCCGCGAGATTATCGAGAACTACGATGTTGACGGCGTGCTCTACGACGACTACTTCTATCCCAGTGGCATCACCAGCGACAGCAGTGCCGACGACTACCAGGAGTGGGTTGATTCGGGCACCACGCTCTCGTTAGGCGACTGGCGGCGCGACAATGTGAACCGCATGGTGCGTGCCGTGTACGACATGATACAGGCCACTCGCCCCGAGGTTCGCTTCGGCATCTCGCCCGCCGGCGTGGCCGCCTCGTCGTCGTCGGTGGCCGCAAAATACGGCGTGGATCCCTGCCCGGGCAGCGACTGGCAGTACAACGGCATCTTCAGCGACCCCCTGGCCTGGTATGCCGACCAGAGCATCGACTATATGTCGCCCCAGGTGTATTGGCACATTGGCCGCTCCGGAGCCGACTACGGCCTGATTACCCCCTGGTGGAACAAGGTGGCCAAGAAATTTGGCCGGCACATGTTTGTGTCGCACTCCATCTCGGAGCTGAGCAGCAACAGCCAGGGCAGCGCCAATCCCGAGCCAAGCATGACCTATCAAAGCGGTTTCATCTATGACGAGTTTGCCAACGAGGTGGAGCTCATGCGCACCACGAACGAGGACGGCGCCATGGGCTCGATATATTACTCCTGCAAGTACCTCTACCGCATGAGTGCCCCCGAGTGCCTCGCGCAGTACCTCAAGCGCACCGTCTACACCCGCCCGGCACTGCCGCCCGCCATGACGTGGAAACCCGAGGCCGACCTGGGCCCCGTGCAGAACCTGGACTACTCCGACGGCGTGCTCACCTGGGAGGACTACGGCGGCACGTATGGGCGCTACACCGTCTATGCCTTCCCCGAAACCATGTCGCACGACAACTTTGCCTGCAATGGCGAGTACCTGCTGGGAATCACCTACAGCCCCGAATACACCCTTCCCGAGCACCTGCGCGAGGGCTACCACTACGCCGTGTGTGTGTTCGACCGCTATGGCTATGAGTACGAGCCCGCCATCTTTGGCGATGTGTACGAGACACTGCCCGCTCCCGAGCTCGAGAGCCCGACCAATGGGGTGGAAGTGTTTGCCCCGCTCACCTTCAGCTGGCATCCAGTCGAGGGAGCAGCAGCCTACGTGGTCGAGGTGGCCACCGAGCCCGATTTTGGCAAGGTGCTCGCCCGCGTCACCACTAACGAGACCTCGCTGCCCAGCACTGGCATGACGATGGAGAGCGGTGTGAAACACTACTGGCGTGTGCAGTCCACCGCGCCGCAGCACACCAACGGCGTGAGCGCTGTGGCCGAGTTCACCCCCACGCTACTGCTCATCACTGCACCGGCCAATGGCAGCAAACTGCTGGAGCGTCCCGTGACGGTGACGTGGAACAAGCCCAACGACAAAACCGAGGCCACCCTGCGCGTGGCCACCGACGAGGACATGACGCAGGTGGTCTACACCACGCAGAGTGCCACGGGTGAGGCCGTTGTCCCGGCCGACGCCCTGAACCCCGGCACGCGTTACTATCTGGATGTGACCATGGAGTATGCCGGGCTCACGCTCATCTCGCCCGTGACCACGTTCACCACGCAGTTCGCCACGCCCGCATTCCTGCTGCCCGTCGATGGCGGGCCACTCTATGCCGACGACCACATCACCGTGCAGCCGCAGAGCGAGGCAGTTTCCTACACCATCGAGGTGTCGGCCTCGGCAACCAGCTGGGGGCGCACGCGCTATCTCGAAACCGTCACCGAGGGCAACCAAACCACCAAGCGAGCCGATGAAATCAAGGTGAGCAGCAAGTTGTTGCAGGTGGGCACCACCTATTATGCACGCACGCGCATCAACTACAAGAGCGAAACGGGCACAAACCTGTACACCGACTACAGCCCCGTGATTTCGTTCATCTATCAGGGCGAGCGTCCCGCGACGCTCCCTGGCGATGTAGACGGCAGCGGAGTGATTGACATCGACGACGTGAACATCCTCATCAACATCATCTTGGGCAAGGACAGCGACGAGCTTCACCGCACCCGGGCCGATATCGACGGCACAGGCGTGGTCGACGTCGATGACCTCAACCTGATCATCAACGCCATCTTGCGCGGATAATCCCACGCCGTGGCGTGTGGCACAGGGGCGGCTTTTGCAACAGCCGCCCCTGCATATAAAAAAGGTGCGCCAAATGAATTGGCACACCTTTTTTTATACGAGTTGCAATCTTGTTCAGTCCTTGATGAGGGTGGCGCCCTTTTTCAGTGCCTCCTCGTTGAGCGGAATCAGGTGGTGATGACGCTCGGGGAGGGTCTTCTTCAGTGCCTTGAGCACGCTGTCGATGGTCACCATGGTGTTCACCTTGAGCATGGCACCCAGCACAATCATGTTGAACGTCTTGCTGTTGTTCATCTCGATGGTTGCCTCGGTGGCGTCGATGCGGCAGATGCGGATGTCGGTGCGCGTGGGAGGCGTGTTGATGCCATAGCTGTCGTAGATGAGCACTCCGCCGGGCTTCACCTTGCTCTCAAACTTGTCGAGGCTCTGCTGGTTGAGCACCACGGCCATGTCGTAGGCGTCGAGCGTTGGCGAGCTGATGCGTTCGTCGCTCAAAATCACGGTCACGTTGGCCGTGCCTCCACGCTGCTCGGGGCCGTAGCTGGGCAGCCACGTCACCTCCTTGTCTTCCATCAGTCCCGAATAGGCGAGAATCTTGCCCATCGAGAGCACTCCCTGTCCGCCGAAGCCGGCAATGATTATTTCTGCTTTCATGATGTTCAGTCCTTTTTAGCGTCATTATCCTTCAAGTCACCCAGGGGGTACTTGGCAAACATATTCTCTTCCATCCACTTGTTGGCCTTTTCGGGCGTGAGTTTCCAGCCGGTGTTGCAGGTGCTCACCACCTCCACCACCGAGGTGCCCTTGCCCTCCATGCTGTTGAGGAAGGCCTTCTTGATGGCAGCCTTGGTCTTGCGCACATTGGCTGGCGTGTGCACGCTCTGGCGCGTCACATAGCGTGTGCCGTCGAGCTGTGCCAGCAGCGGGGTAATCGACAGGGGGTAGCCGTTCAGGTCGGCGCGGCGGCCGTAGGGGCACGTGGCCGTCTTTTGTCCCAGCAGCGTGGTCGGGGCCATCTGGCCACCGGTCATGCCGTAGATGGCATTGTTGATGAAGATAATCACGATGCTCTCGCCGCGGTTGCAGGCGTGGATGCTCTCGCAGGTGCCGATGGCGGCAAAGTCGCCGTCGCCCTGGTAGGTGAACACGGCCTTGTCGGGCATCAGTCGCTTCACGGCGGTGGCCATGGCGGTGGCACGGCCGTGGGCGGCCTCGAGCCAGTCGATGTCGATGTAGTTGTAGGCAAACACCGAGCAACCCACGGGCGACACGCCGATGGCTTTCTCTTGCAGACCGAGCTCCTCAATGACCTCGGCAACCAGTTTGTGCACCACACCGTGGCTGCAACCCGGGCAGTAGTGCATGTGAGCCTCGTTGAGCAACGACGGGCGTTTGTAGACCCGGTTCTCAGGATTGATGATATTGTTCTCAGTCATGGTTTTCAAGCTTTAACGAGTTGTTCTTTCAGTGAATTGAGCACTTCCTCGGGCGAGGGCACGTTACCGCCCAGACGGTCGAAGTGAGCCACGGGTACCTTGCACTCGACGGCAAGTTTCACGTCCTCGATGAGCTGTCCGGCGGCAAGCTCGGGCACGAGGATGCCCTTCACGTGCTGTGCCACCTGTGCAATCTGCTTGCCGGGGAACGGCCACAGCGTGATGGGGCGCACCAGGCCCACCTTGATGCCCTCTTCGCGGGCCATCTCCATCACCTTCATGCCAATGCGTGCCATCGAGCCGAAGGCCACCATCAGGTAGTCGCAGTCGTCGGTGTCGACGAGCTCGCAGCGCACCTCGTTCTTCTCAATCTCGCGGTAGGTGGCCTGGAAGCGGTGGTTGTTGGCCTCCATCTTGTCGTCGTCGAGCTCGAGCGAGGTGATGATGTTCTTCGGGCGCATGCCCTCGCGTCCCATCACTGCCCAGGGGCACTGACGGCGAATCTCCTCCTCGGTGCGTCGCGGGCGTTGCTCGGGCAGCACCACCTTCTCCATCATCTGGCCAATCAAGCCGTCGGCCAGGATGAGCGACACGCAGCGATACTTAAATGCCAAGTCCCAACCCAGGGCCACAAAGTCGGCCATCTCCTGCACGCTGGCGGGAGCGAGCACGATGGGGTGGTAGTCGCCGTGACCGCCGCCCTTGCAAGCCTGGAAATAGTCGGCCTGCGACGGGTGAATGGTGCCCAGACCGGGGCCGCCGCGCATCACGTTGATTACCAGTGCAGGCACCTCGCTGGCGCACATATAGCTCATGCCCTCCTGCATCAGGCTGAAGCCGGGGCTCGAGGTCGAGGTGAACACGGCCTTGCCACACGATGCACCGGCGTACACCATATTGATAGCAGCCACCTCGCTCTCGGCTTGGAGCACGACCATGCCCGTGGTTTCCCAGGGCATCTCCTCCTCCAGCTTCTCGAGCACTTCAGACTGCGGGGTGATGGGGTAGCCGAAGTAGCCGTCGGCGCCGTAGCGGATGGCCGCCATGGCCAGCGCCTCGTTACCCTTCATCAGCATAACTTTATCGTTCATTTCTGTTTAGGTTTTAAGGATTAGTCAGTTAATACACTTGCCGCCTCCGGTGAGGGCAGCGTTCATTTCTCCGTCACGCGGTACACCTCGATGCAAGCATCGGGACACACGAGCGCGCAGCTCATGCAGCCAATGCACTTGTCGGGATTTGCCATGTGGGCAAAATGGTAACCACGGTTGTTCACTTCTTTCTCCATCAACGCAAGCACATCGCACGGGCAGGCCACCACACACAGGTTGCAGCCCTTGCATCGCTCGGTGTTGACTGTTACAGCACCTCTGATTTTTGCCATTAGATATGAGTTTTGATTAATGAGTTATTAGTTAAGTTTTGCAAAGATACTCATAAATATCAAACCCCACAATATTTTTTCACAAGATTAACATTAGAGGCCACTCGGAAGCCCCCTTGGACAATCAAACGGGGCTGCCAAAAGCAGCATGAGTCCGGCCCGGGCGAGCATTCGAGCAGGCGAGCATTCGAGCACTCGAACATTCGAGCTGGCGAGCAATCGAGCAAAGCGGGCGTGGGGCGGCTAAATGAGCTTATTGGTGTGCGTGTCGGGGAAAACGACGCGTGGCTTGAAGATGCGCGCCTCGTCGGGTGTGAGAAAGGCGTAAGCCATGATGATAACGATGTCACCCTTCATCACCTTGCGTGCTGCCGCGCCGTTGAGGCAGATGTCGCCGCTGCCGCGCTCGCCCTTGATGACGTAGGTGTCGAGACGCTCGCCGTTGTTGTTGTCGACGATATAAACGCGCTCGCCCTCGACGATGCCAGCGGCATCCATCAAGTCCTCGTCGATTGTGATTGAACCGATGTAGTCGAGATTGGCGCCGGTCACCGTCACGCGGTGTATCTTGGATTTAACAACCTGAATGTACATGAGAGAACAATAAGTAATTAAGTACTAAGGGATAAGGATTGAACGTTGATTTTCACCAACTCATTGTTGAACGCCTTTTGGGTATATCACTTTTTCACTTATACCTAATGTTGTCGATTTCGCGCACATCGCCGCAATAGACGGTGATGCAGCCCACAATGTTGTCGCTTTGGTCCCAGCTGTCGAGGGGCTGCAGGGTGATGCCGTCGCAAATGCTGAAATACTCCACCTCCATCTCGGGATAGGCATTGAGCGTTGCCACCACCCAGTCGTGGGTTTGCTCCAGGCTGTGGCCCTCGGCAAAGCGGAGGCTCTCCTTCAGGGTGCGGTAGATAGCCGGGGCCACCTTGCGCACCACGGGGGTCAGCCGCACGTTGCGGCTGCTCTTGGCCAGGCCGTCGGCCTCGCGCACGCACGGGCAAGGCACAATCTCGAGGTTGAAACCCAGCTGCTTGACCATCGCACGAATCACGGCAATCTGCTGATAGTCCTTTTCGCCGAAATAGGCACGGTCGGGCTCGACCATTGCGAACAGCTTGCTCACAATCTGGCACACGCCATTGAAGTGTCCGGGACGCATGGCCCCCTCCATCACCTCGGCCACGGGGCCCAGGTGGAACACGCGGGTGTCGGGCTCGGGGTAGATGTCGTCGACAGTGGGCATGAAAGCGATGTCCACATCGCAAGCCTCGAGCATGGCGGCGTCGGCCTCGGCAGTGCGCGGATAGGTACGCAGGTCGTCGGCGTTGTTGAACTGTGTGGGGTTCAGGAACACGCTCACCACCACCACGTCGCACTCGCGGCGCGCACGGTCGACGAGCGACTTGTGACCCTCGTGCAAAGCACCCATCGTGGGCACAAGCCCCACTGTGCGCCCACCTGCGCGGGCCACTCCAACAGCCTGTTTGAGCTGTTCAACACTACTGATAATTCTCATTTCTCTAAATGTTGTTATCGTGGATTCCATAAACTGCAAAAAGGCAATGATATAGCTTGAATCAATAAGGCAGCACTCGGCAGTTGAAGCCAACTCAGTCTAAATCACACGTGAGCAATTTCAGAACCCATCATGTCAAAAACAAAGCGCAAAGGTAATGCTGATTTACCAATTTAGCAAATATTGTGCCAAAAAAGAAGTTTCAGCAGTCAGCTGCCGGTTTTTGCCGGTGCCACCAAAGGGCGATCACTGCCAGTGTTGCCACGGCGCTGGCGAGGGCGAGCCAGGGCATCTCGCCCGCCTGCGGAACGCCCAATTGGTCAAGCTGCCCATCGTCGACGACGCCACGGGCAGCCAGCCAGCCGGCCACCACCACAAGGCTGTTGTTGATGGCGTGGGCGAAGATGGGTACCCACAGCGACTGCGTGCGCACAAACAAATAGCCAAACCAGGCACCTATCAGCATTCGCGGCACAAAGCCGGAGAACTGGAAATGGAAGGCACTGAACACGATGGCCACCACCCACACCGCAAGATGCACATTCCGGCGGCCGGCGGCCAGCATCCCAAGCATGGCGCCACGAAAGAAACACTCCTCGCTCACGCCGGCCATCACGGCCATAATAAACAGATTCAGCACCAGCGTGCCCACATCGGCACCGCCCAGCAACATCTGCACCGTGTCGCCGGCCTGGTCTTCCAGCTGTCGCAGTTCCTGTTCCAGTCCAGCCAGCCCGGCGGGCAGGTGCAAGCCCTTGTTCCACTCCACCACCCAGTTCATCGCCGGCAGCGACAACAGGATCACCAACATCACCAGCACCAGGGCTTGCCACGGTGGAGCCTGACGTAAGCCCATCAGCCGCAGCGGATTGCGATAGCAAATCGCCATGGCCGCGATGGCCGGAACCATGAACACCATAACGTCCTGGATAAACAAGGAGTAATATATTGTCGCCGCACTGCCGGCACCGGCAAGGCGCATCAACACGACAGTCATGCCACTCGTCACAAGCAAACCCACAAGGGCCAAACACAACAGAAGCAGCACGCGCACTCCCATGGTGGTCTGAAAATGGGGAATATCAGGTCTGTTCATACTTTTTTAATCAATTTATTTGCAAAGTTATAAAAATATTTCTATCTTTGGAAAAAATTTTGAAGCTATGAAACGAATTTTGACTATCCTTGTGTTTTCCATGGCCATTTTATTGGCTCACAGTCAGGCAGTTGACGAGATTTACGACCAGTCCTCGTCGCATCAGGCGGCATCAAGCACGCGTGCCGAACGCCGCGCAAAGCAGCAGCGCCTGAAAACCCTCAACGATTCGGTGGCGCACAACCGCGCCGCCCGCGCCCTGGAACGCGGCCAGTGGGTGCTGCAGGCCGACCGCGTGTCGCTCGGCGGCGCGGCACACACGGCTACCGGCATGAACGAGAACGCCAACTTTGTGTTCCAGCAGGGCGACCAAGCCATGGTTCAGGTGGCATTCAACGGCGCAAACCCCGGCCTGAACGGCCTGGGGGGCGTCACCGTGCAGGGCCGCGTGACCAACGCACGCCTCAGGCAGGGCGACAACGGCGAGCTGTACTATAACTTCCACATCAGCGGCGCCGATATTAACGCCGAGGTGATGGTCACCGTGTACCGCGAGACCGGCCAGGCAACGGCCATCGTCTCGCACACTTTCGGCCCCGCCGAACTCACCCTCCACGGCCGCGTACTCCCCTACCGCCGGCCAACGAAATGAATCGCCAGCCATAGACCAAGTTTTTGCTCACCACCTTAATGGTGAATTACCCACTCCAGAACTTGAATAACCACACCGGAATATGAATCTGCTTTCGATTCTCGCGCTGTCGCTGGTGTCGCTCCTGCAAAGCAACAACCAGGTTGACCTTGTGTTTGTGGGCGATGCCATGCAACATTCGCCACAGCTCAGCGCCTCGCACCGCGGCGGCGGGATGTACGACTACTCGGCTTGCTTTCGCTATGTGGAAGACGACATCCGCCAGGCCGACTATGCGGTGGTGAACCTGGAGTGTCCGTTAGGCGGTGCGCCCTACTCCGGCTATCCCGCCTTCAGCGCTCCCGACAGCTATGCCGCGCAGCTCAAGCAGTCGGGCTTCGACCTTTTTCTCACGGCCAACAACCACTGCCTCGACCGCCGCGACCGCGGCCTGCGGCGCACGCTCACCGCGCTCGACTCACTGGGCATCCCCCACATCGGCACCTACGCCAATCCCGATGAGCGCAATCGGCAGGTGCCGCTCATCACCACCATCAAGGGGGTGAGGTTTGCTTTCCTGTGCTACACCTACGGCACCAACGGCATCACCGTGCAAGGCGATGCCGTGGTGGACCACATCGACCGCAGCCTCATCGCCCGCGACCTGCAAGCCGCCCGCGACCGTGGCGCGCAGGTGCTGTGCGTGAACCTGCACTGGGGCATTGAGTACCAGTTGCAGCCGGTGGCCAGCCAGCGCGACCTGGCCGACTGGCTTGTGGAGCAGGGCGTGGACCTGATTATCGGCGGACACCCACACGTGGTGGAGCCAATGGAGATGCGCCACAGCCAGACCCACGACAAGGACGTGCTGCTCGTCTACAGCATGGGAAACTTTATCAGCAACCAGCGCGACATCGACAGCCGCGGCGGTGCCATGGTGAAAGTGTCGGTGACGATGAACGGCTCCAAACCGCTGGTGCATAATCCGAGTTGCAAATTGTTTTTTGTGCAGAAACCCACCTTTCGAGGCGAGAATTATGTGCTCATTCCCGAAAACCGCCCCGACCTGCTACGCCCCGACTCAAGGAGCGAGTTCACCCGTTTCATGCAACGCGCCCACAGCCTGGTGCTGAGCCACAACCAAGGCGTGCCCGTGGAATGAGTTTTTGGCGCTGTAACGTTTTGCGTGGGTAATTCAGGCTCAATGCGAATTGCACGAATTGCCCCAACTTGAACGGTGCTGCTCCGTGATAGTGCTATCGGATAGCCGTGTGAGGAATCCGCAAAGTATGCTGAGCACACAACGAAACCGCCGGCGACGCGCAGCCCCGTTCCGTAAGCGGCGATGCCATCGCCGCCCCTACCGAATCCCAGCCGCAATTCTCACTCTCCGGCAACATCGCCGACGCCCGCTCCACCGCCGACGCCCTCCACCTGCGGCTGGAGCGCGACGAGCGCAACGCACGCATCCGCCAGCTCCGTGACCAGCTCGCCGCCGACCTGCCCGAAGGCCCCGTACTCACAGCCGACGACGCACGCCACCTCCTGCAATACCTCCGCTCCGCCATGCGAG
>JAFSYB010000026.1 GCA_017443765.1 Muribaculaceae bacterium
ATCGACCGAGACGGAAACTTTAGAATCATAGCAACACTGCCCATCGAGGGCAACCAAGATTTAATCAATGACATTAGACGAGGAATACCCAGGACTTCCATCATCCCTATCAAGGCCTCAGAAAATATTAATGATTATGTTAGCGCAGTCCAAAGTGCCGGAGGACGCGTTAGTGGGTACTATGCTCCTGCTAAAAGACAACCAGGCCGAGATGGACGACATGATTCTCTACATCTGGAACAACAACCCGACCCCGGAGCAGATAGACGAGCACCTGGTGCAGATAATCGAGGCGAGGAAGAAATAAGCAAGCCCTCCGGCCAAGCACCCGGCCAAGAAACCACCCAAACCGGCGACGGTGCGGTCCACGTACCCGGAGGCTCCGCCTCCGGCAACAGCAGCGATGCCAGCAACGCCGCCCCCGAATCCCAGCCCGCATTCTCTTTCACCGACCGCGCCAGCCTGGCGCGAGACGACGCCGCGCGGCACACATGGGCCACCGTGGCCGTGAACGAGGCCGGGGTGGACAAGTACACCGTGCACCAGGCACTGAACCACGTGGACGGCAAGACGGCCATCACCGACATCTATATCCGCAAGTCGTGGGAGCCGCTCTACAAGGCCAACAGAAAAGTGCTGGACTATGTGTTCGGTCTCGAAAAAAGTGAGTAACTTTGTGGGATTAGTTATTTTGTTGGATTAGTTATAAGGTTCTATAAATTCGTTTCGGCGTTGCGGTGTGTGAACATAGCAACGCTTTTTGTTTCTATGCGTTCACGGTGTTCACGGTGTTCGCGGTGTTTAATTATCCATCTCTTTTTTTCTCTCTCTTGCAAAACGTTTGTAATCTCTCCAAGTAACACCAGCTGTCCGATTGGATAGCTCAAAAGCAGGGTCTGTTACATAATGGAATTTGAGTATAAGAACACTTATGAGGTTATAAACGTAAACAAGTAACCATATTCCTAATGCCCCAAAAAACAATTCGGCCAAACTTGGATGGTTGCAAAGTTGCGCCAATGACAATATCCACTTGAAACCACAATACAACATGGACAACACGCACGCAGGCAAAAGAAACCTAAGTGTGTAAACAACCATGACGAATGGGGAAATAAAACAAAAGCCAAGATACTTCAATAGCCTTTTCCAAAAGCGCGTATCCGGGTAAGGGAACGGTTTGCCATTTACATCATAAATATAATGAACATAACGCATAATAAACTAAATTTTAAATCATTATTTGCTGATACACACAATCACAACAACGGCTTAATGCAGCACATCGCTCAATCCTCTTTCATGAACAAAATCCCGAACAATTTCACCGAGATACTGCTTGATGTAGACTTCGCAGTTAGTCACAAGCTCGTCGTACCACTGTGAGCCGAATCGCTCGATGAGGGGTTCACGCAGGAACTGGTAAGCCCTCACGCCGCGGCGTCGCCCGAGCACCTCGGCACACTTGCATATTTTCCAGCGGTGGTAGTTCACGGCGGCATAGCCGTCGTATTGCTTCACGCGCACCGGATACAGGAAGCAGGAGATGGGTTTGCGCATGGAAACTCTCCCTTCGCGGTAGGCACGCTCGATGGCGCACGAGCACAGACCGCCAGCCTCGTAACAGGTGAACACGCAGTTTTTTCCATCCACGATTTGCGTCACCAGCTCACCGTCGGTGTCGCGGTAGGCCACACCGCTTTCGCGAATGGTCTCTTGCGACCGGGGCAAGAGGTCGTCCCACAGCAGGGGCAAGATGCTTTCGAGCTTGTCGCGCTCGGCTTCGGTGAGCGGCGCGCCGGCGTCGCCCTCGATGCAGCAAGCACCCAGGCAGGTGTCCAAATCGCAGCAAAAGTGACGCTCGGCAAGGTCGAGGCTAACCAGTGTGTCTTGTATCTGAAACATAGTGTGGATGGTCGATTGTTAACTGTTGGTCAGTTCCGAGAGGGCGTGTTCGAGGTCGGTGCTGGAGAGCTTGAGGTGCAGCTCGCCCTTGTGGGCGTAGGAGATGTGCCCGGTTTCCTCGCTGACAACGATGGCAATGGCATCAGAGGCTTGTGCAATGCCCAGCGCCGAGCGGTGGCGCAGGCCCAGGTAGCGAGGCAGGTTGGTGTCGTGCGACACGGGCAAGATGCACCCCGCACTTTTCACCTTGTTGTCGGCAATAATGAGTGCACCGTCGTGCAACGGGCTGTTCTTGAAGAAGATGTTCTCGATTAGCCGGGTGTTGATGTTGGCATCGATGATATCGCCCGTGTGCTCGTAATCGTCGAGCGGAATTTGGCGCTGCACCACAATGAGCGCGCCGGTCTTTGACTTCGACATGCTCATGCAGGCATACACCACGGGCATCACCCAGCGCTTGTCGCCGGCAGTCGACGACTTGTGCCGGAACACTTTGCTGATGAATCCCCACCCCTTGTGCGACCCCAGCTCGATCAAGAACCGCTTGATTTGCTCCTGGAAAAGAATCACCAGGATAATCATGCCGATATTGATGAACTTGTCCATGATGGTGCCGAACAAGCGCATTTGCAGGATTTTGGACACCACCACCCAGGTGAGGACAAAGGCCAGCACACCGATGAAGATGCTCAACGAGCCCGACTCCTTCATCGTGCGGTAGAGGTAGAAGAGCATTGCAGCCACCAGGAGGATGTCGAGCACATCAACAATGCCAAATGACTTGAACAACACAAAAGAAATCACCATTAAGCTTTCCATAATCAATCGTCGAATAAAACATTGCGCAACTTGCCCACGAGCGTGCGCACTTCGACAGCCGGCGCCACATCGTGCACCCGCAGGAAGTGCGCCCCGTTCATCAGGGCGATGGTGTTAAGTGCCGTGGTGCCGTTCAGTGCCTCGGCGGGTGTCACCCCGAGCACACGCGTGATCATCGACTTGCGCGACACACCCACAAGCAGGGGAACGCCCAGGCGATGGAAGTCACTGAGCCGGGCCAGCAACCGGTAGTTTTGCTCAGGCGTTTTGGCAAAGCCGAACCCCGGGTCGGCCACCACGTCGGTCACCCCCATGTCGCGCAGGCGGGCCAACTTGTCGCCCAGGTCGTCAAGCACATCGGCCACCACATCGTTGTAGGTGGTGTGCTGTTGCATGGTGGCCGGCGTGCCCCGGGTGTGCATCAGCACGTAGGGCACTTGCAGGCGGGCCATGGCCCGCCACATCGCCGTGTCTAAGTCGCCGCCCGAGATGTCGTTAATCATGTCCGCCCCCAGCACCTCGACCGCCTCGAGAGCCACACGGGCGCGGAACGTATCGACCGACACCGGCGTGTGGGGCGCCACGCCGCGCACCACAGGCAGAGCCATGCGCAGGCGACGAAGCTCCTCGTCCTCGCTCACCACGTCGGAGCCCGGACGTGTGGAACAGGCTCCCACGTCAATCACATCGACACCCTCGGCCACCAGGCGGCTCACGCGGTCGGGCACTAACTGCTCGACCGGGCAGCGGCTGCCGGCAAAAAACGAATCGGGCGTGACATTGACAATACCCATCACCCAAGGCTGGGCGATGCGCACCGCTTGCCCGCGCAGGGTGAGGCAGTGAATGGGGAAGGGGGAAACAGCGTTCATAGGGGGTTCTCCGTTTTGTGGCACAAATTTAGCGATAATTTTTTAACTGGGCAAACAAAGGTGCAAATTCGGTCAGAAACGCCGAACCGTGTCGCGTGTGCGATCGTGTGCCGGTGCCGTGCGCGAGGGTCCGCGCTGCTTGCCGGCTCCGTGACGTGGCGGCTTGGCGTCGCGAGGGTGCTTGTCGTGCCCGCGATTGTGACCATGAGCCGAGCGGGCCGAATCGCCGGCTTGCCGGCTCGTGCGCAGCGAGTCGATGCTGGCGGCAAACTGCTCGACCTCGCGCTGGTCGACGCTGGTGTCGGCCGGCGCACAGCGCGACGTGAGCCACAGGGCGAACAGCGTGAAGGCAATAAATGCCATCACCGCCAGCACGCCCACACGCTCGTGGCGCGACATTGTTAAGCGTTCTTTCCAGTTAGCCATGATTTGCGACTGCAAAATTACGGAAAATTGCAGTCTTGTGCACACCGCAGGCGTTTTTTGAATCATTTTTTCTTGATTTTCGGCGATTTGTTCGTATTTTTGCAAATTAAAATTATTCGCAACTTATTCGCAACCGCTGATGAAGCATATCCTCCGAGCTCTGCCTGCGGGAATGGCCTCGCTGCTGGTAGTGGCCGCCATTGCCTACTTATCGCTGTCGTCGGACCCGATGGGAGCGAGCCACATCCATCTGTTTCCCGGCTCCGACAAGGTGATTCACTTGCTGATGTATCTCGCCGCCAGCATGGCGTTTATCCTCGACTACGCCAAGGTGCAACTGCCACACCACACACGCCAGAATGTTGAGCTTGCGCTCATGGCCAGTGCCATGCTGCTGGGGTTGATCATGGAGGTGTGCCAGCTCTACTTGACCACGACACGAAGCTTTGATGTGAGCGACATCGCGTTCAACTGCCTGGGTGCCCTGGCGGGCTACGCCTGGCTGCGCTACGGCGGGCTCATGAGGCGATACCGACGGATTATGCTGTCGAGACAGCATAATGGTTGATGGTGGGCAGTGGTTGGTGGTTAGTTGATTGTTGATAGTAGCTAATTAATAGTTGATAGTTGATAGTTAATAGTTAATAGATGATAGTTCATGACGTTTGTGCGATTGTGCATCATGAGTTATCGATTATCCAATTCCAACGATATGTTATTTTCAGAACGAATACGCACCCTGCGCAATAAACAGGGCATCTTGCAGCGCACGCTGGCCAAAGCCATCGGCGTGGACATCCCCATGTACAGCCGGTACGAGCACGGCGAGCGTCGCCCCAAGCGCGAGCAGGTGGTGAAGTTGGCACGTCTGCTCAACACCGACGCCAACGAGCTGGTTGCGCTGTGGCTGGCCGAGGAGGCCGTGAACACCATCGGCCACGACAAGATGAGCGCCCGTGCCTCGCAACTACTGCTTGAAGCACTTGACAAAAAGTCCGTAACAACCCAAGGGCAAACGTCGAACATCGCCCCCCCCGAGGCAAGTGAGCACCAGCTGGCCGAGAAGGAGCGACTGCTCGCCGAGAAGGATGAGCTGCTCGCCGAGAAGGATGAGCTGGTCGCCGAGAAGGAGCGGCAACTCACCAAAATGGAAGGGTTGCTCGCCGAGAAAGAGCGGCAACTCACAAAAATGGAAGGGCTGCTCACCGAGAAGGAGCGGCAGCTGGCCGCCAGGGAGCGGCAGCTCGAAGCACACATCTCGGAAGCCCGCGCCGCCCAAGAGCCGCCAGCCGCCGAGGAGGATTGCACCCTGTGGCAGGCTCCGGCAGTGGACGCAGCACAGCGCACCTTAGTGAGGTTGCTGGGCGACAGCCGGCTGCCACACTACGAGCAGGGCGACGCCCGACTGGTGATGCAGCGCATCGAGGACGACAGCGTGGACTGCATCGTCACCACGCCGCCCTATTGGAGCCTGCGCCGACACGGCACCGACCGCATCGAAGCCGAGACACTCCAAGCGTTCATCAACGAGCTGCTGCGCGTGATGGCCGAGTGCCGTCGCGTGCTCAAGCCCGAAGGGTCGCTGTGGCTTGCCATGGGTGATGCCTACGACAACCACACGCTGCAGGCGGTGCCCTGGCGGCTCGCCATCGCCATGACCGACAAGCAAGGCTGGACGCTGCGCAACGACGTGGTGCTCAACACCCGCCAGAACGCCAGCGACAACGCCCACACCCACCTGCGCAACACCCACGAGTGCGTGTTCCACTTCACCAAGCAACCCACCGGCTTCCACTACGACGCCGACGAGCTGAGACGGGTGTTCAACGATGTGGCCCACTTGGGCGACAAGAGCAACAAGGGGTTGATGCCCGCCGATGTGTGGGAGATTGCCCTGCCCAAAAGCCCCATCGAGCGCTACATCACGGCTCCCGAAGAGCTGTGCCGCCTGGCTATTGTGGCCACCTGCCCCGCCGGCGGCCTCGTGCTCGACCCCTACTGCGGCACCGGCACCACCTGCAAGGTGGCTTACGACCTCAACCGACGCTCGATTGGCATCGACATCAATGCCGACCGACTGCGACTGGCCAACGCCAGGGTCGAGCAAAAGTCGCTCAGCCTTTTCTGAAAAATCACCCACGCAATGCGTGATTGAGTCAAACTTTTTTCGTACTTTTGTCCTTTGCAAGCAATTTGACGCTTTGGTTACATTGCAGCAAGACTTGAGACTTTTGCACACAATCGGATGAAAATGAAACTATCACGGTTTTTATGGTTCCCACTGATGGCCATCTTTGGCGTATTGGCCTCGCAAGGCCAGGTGGGCATGACGGTCAAGCACATTGCCGGCGAGCAATACTACACCTATGAAATCAAAAACAAGGAAACGCTCTACGGCATCGCCCGCAAGGTTCAGATTTCCGAGGAGGTGCTGCTCACCTACAACCCCTGGGCCAGCGGCAAGCTGGAGAAGAAGCTGCTGCTGCTTGTGCCGGTGAAAGCCCTTGCACATCCCGGCCAGGCACAAGCGGCACCGCCCACCATCGAGGTCGCCGCCTCGCAGGCTCCCGTGAGCCACACTGTTGCGGCAGGCGAGAACGTATGCACCATTGCCAAGACCTACAACGCCAGCGTGGAGGGCATTCTGGCCGCCAATCCCAGGCTTCACCCGGCCGACTACACGCCGGGCGAGGTGGTGCGTGTGACACCGGGCAGCGCCCTGCCGTTCACCTACGAGAAAACCACCACCGTTTTCCAAACCTATACCGTTCAGCCCGGCGACACCTACACCTCGCTGGCAAGCACCCACGGGCTGACCGTTATCGACCTGATGACCCTGAACCCGGCCACCAAGAAGCCGAAGAAAGGCAAGCTGATGGTGCTGCCCGCAACGCGCACCGAGCGGCTCACCGGCAACATGGCCACCATCGACCTGGCCGACCTTGAGGCCTATTACCAGCCCCGGCTCGAAGCCATTTACCAGCAGATGCTTGCCGAGCGGCAGCACAGCGACATCAACATCGGCATTATCCTGCCTTTCCAGCTTCACAAGAGCGCCCCACCCAAGCAGGCCTACCTCTACACCGACTTCTACAAAGGATTCCTGATTGCCCTCGACAGCCTCAAGCACGCCACCACGCGCAAGGTGAACCTGAAAGTGTACGACACGCAGCACAACCTCAACGTCACCGACAGCCTGCTGCTCCTGCCCGAGATGCGCGACATGGATGTGCTTATTGCGCCAAGCGAGCCCAAGCAAATGGAGCGAATCAACAACTTCGGCAACGAATGGGGCATCGAGGTGCTGAACTGCTTCTCGACCAAAAACGACGACCACCTCACTAATCGCTATGTCTATCAGGTGAACACCCCCACACGCGACTTCACAGCCAATGTGCTGCGGTGGTTCGACGACGAGTTTGCCGACTGCACGGTGCTTTTCCTCAACGACCCCGCGGCCGAAAACAAGGACATCTACACCGACCTGCGCAACCATATTCAGGAGAAAGACATGGCTAACGGCACGCTCACGGTGAGCGGCGAGCTGAGCTTCGACCAGCTGTCGCGCATGATGAACCCCGGCGCACGCTACGTGTTCATTCCCTCGTCGAGCAGCAAGGAGCTGTTTCGCAAAGTGGCCGGTGCGCTCAAGCGAGCCAAGAGCGAGCGCTTCGACTGCGACATGGTGATGCTGGCCTATCCCGAATATGTGCTCTACCTGAAAGATTTCCAAACCGATATGCAGACCATCGACACCTATATGTTCTCGCGCTTTTTCAATGCCAAGGGCTACCGCACCCGCGACTTCGACACGCTCTATCGCCGGTGGTTCGGGGGCGAGACGTTGGTCTCCTATCCCAACATGGGTCTGCTGGGCTACGACACGGCCATGTTCATCGTGCACGCGCTCAACACTACGGGGAGCCTCGTGGACACCGACACCCACAAGGGTATCCAGACGAGCTTCCGCTTCGTGCGCGAGGATGCCAACGGCGGCTGTGTGAACCAGGCTTTCGATGTGGTTCACTTCACCACCGACCACACCATTATCACCGAGGTGAAATAAAGAGTGGCAGCATATAGACTAAAAGAACAAAAAGACAAAATATAGCGTGGAACGCAGGTTGTGGTATATGAGATTGGGGCTTGTGTGCTTGCTGGGTTGTTTACTGACCCTGCCGGGTGTGGGGCAAACGCACTACGAGGGCGCCATTGCGGTGGGCGGAAAAGCCGGCATCACGCTGTCGCGGGTGCAGTTCATGCCCACCGTGCCGCAGACGATGCTGCCGGGCTTTGTGGCCGGCGCCGCAGTGCGCTACATCGAGGAGAGGCACTTCGGCCTCATTGCCGAGCTGAACGTGGAGCAACGCGGCTGGAAAGAGACCTTCGATGGCGCTCCCCTCGCCTACCAGCGGCGACTCACCTACCTGCAGCTGCCACTGCTCACCCACATCTTCTTCGGCAACAACCGGCTGCACGGCTTTTTCAACGCCGGCCCCGAGCTGGGGCTCATGATCGCCTCCGGCACGAGTGCCAACTTCGACATCGAACACCCCGAAAGCGAGGCCGACTTCCCCAGCGTGGGGCACCCTGCCGACCAGTTCACGCTGCCCGTGAAAAAACGCTTTGACTACGGCCTCGCGGCGGGGCTGGGCATGGAATTGTTTACACAACACCGCCACTCGCTCACGCTCGAGGGACGGTTCTACTACGGCTTGGGCGACATTTTCGGCAACCGAAAAAAGGACGCCTTCTCTGCCTCGTCGGCCATGAGCATCATGGTCACATTAGGATACTATTACCGAGTGAAATGAACACAGATTTAGGCAGGTTCGGCAGCTTGCAATCATGAGAGGGGGTTCGCCCCATCATGCCGCCCCCCGGCAACACAAGCAATTCGCTATGGCACCCACCGTGGGATTTGCGGGAAACACCTAAATCTGACATCAAGAATCTATAATCTCACATCTCTCACTATGCGACGCTTAATCCTTACCGCTGTGGCGGCTGTGTGTGGTTTGCTGGCTGGGGCTGGCGTGCAACCCACGATATTCAACCATGTGGACCCGGTTGCGATGGAAAGCTGGGTCGAGGCTCAGCTGCGCGGCATGACGCCCGAGCAGCGCGTGGCGCAGCTCATCGTCATGGCCGTCAACCCGCAGGACGACGCCCCCACCCGGGCGCTCGTCAAGCACTATGTGGAGGAGAACCGCGTGGGCGGAATCATCTACAACGAGTGCACGATGCACGAGCTGTCGGTGATGACCAACTACGCCCAGTCGCTGGCCACGGTGCCGCTGCTGATGACCATCGACGGCGAGTGGGGGCTCTCGATGCGCGTCGAGGGCGCGCCGGGCTACCCGCGCAACCTGGTGCTTGGGGCCATCGACGACGACCGCGTCCTCTACCGCTACGGCCGCGAGGTGGCGCGGCAGTGCCACCTCGCGGGCATCCACGTCAACTTCGCCCCGGTACTCGACGTGAACGACGACCCGCGCAACCCCATCATCGGCTCGCGCTCGTTTGGCGAGAGCCCCGAGTTGGTCTCGCGCCACGCCATTGCCTACGCCCGCGGGCTGGAGGACGGCGGCGTGCTCGCCGTGGGCAAGCACTTCCCCGGACACGGCTCCAGCACCGAGGATTCGCACAAGACCCTGCCGCTCATCAACAAGTCGATGAGCGAAATCAACACCTGCGAGCTGGTGCCGTTCCGCAACTACATCAACGCCGGCCTGGGCGGCCTGCTCACCGCGCACCTGAACGTGCCCGCCATCGACCCCAGCGGGTGCCCCACCACGATGTCGGCCCGCTGCGTGGGCGACCTGCTCAAGCGGCAGATGGGCTTCAGCGGACTGGTGTTCACCGATGCCTTAGCCATGGCCGGTGCCCGCGTGGGCGTGACCGGCTCGCCCTGCGTCAACGCCCTGCTGGCCGGCAACGACGTGCTGCTCATGCCCGCCAACGCCGATGCCGAGGTGCAGGCCGTGATGCAGGCCGTGCGACAGGGCAAACTCTCGCAGGCCGACATCGACAACCGCTGCCGCAAGATGCTGCGCTACAAGTTCGCCCTGGGCTTGGCCGCACCGCAGCGCGTGACCGAGGCCGGCATGGCAGCCAACGTGGGCGGCGGACAGGCACAGGCCGTGAACCGCCAGCTCGTGGCAGGCTCGGTGACGGTGATGAAGAACCACAAGCATTTCCTGCCCATCGCCAACTTGCAGAGCCGCCGTATCGCCGTGGTGACCCTCGGCGAGGAGCAGGGCACCAAAGCGATGTTCCACGACCGCGCCGACGACTACGCCGCCGTAACCAAGTTCAACCTCCGTGCCGGCGAGAGTGCTACAGCGCTGGCGCAAACCATCAAGGACGGACGCTACAACGTGGTGCTCGTGGCCCTGTGCACCGACGATGCCGAGAGTCGCGCCGCCCTCAACACGCTGGCACGACGCTGCGACAACCTCGTGGTCACTCTCATGTGCAAGCCCTACGACATCGCCCGCTGCGCCAACGTGATCACCAGCAGCCACGTCAAGGCCGTCGTGCTCACCTACCAGCCCGGCGAGCTGGCCCAGGACTATGCCGTGCAGACCATCTTCGGCGGCAATGCCGCGCAGGGCAACCTGCCGGTGTCGGTGCAGTGCGGCTCCAAGACCTACAAGGCCGGGCACGGCTACCACTACGCCGCCACGCGGCTGGGCTACGCACTGCCCAGCGAGGTGGGCGTGAACGACCGCCTGCTAAGGCAAATCGACTCGGTGGCGCGCCTCGGAGTGCGCGAGCACGCCTTCCCCGGCTGCCAGGTGGTGGTGGGGCGACACGGCAAAATCATCTGCAACCGTTACTACGGCGAGACCGACTTTGGCAGCGGCGTGCCCGTGGACGACGGCACGCTCTACGGCCTGGCCTCGGTGTCGAAAGCCACCGGCACACTCGCGGCGGTGATGAAGATGTACGACGACGGCAAGTTCAAGCTCGACGAGCCCGCCAGCCGCGTGATTACCGACCTGCGCGGCACCGACAAGGAGGACATCACCTTCCGCGACCTGCTCAATCACGAGACGGGAATGCCACCCTCGCTGAATATGTGGACGATGATGATGGACCGCAGCACCTACACCGGGGCACTCATCACCGACACCCCCGATGCGGACCACACCATCAAAATCATGAACGGCGCCTACGGCCACAAGGATGCCCGCCTGCGCACCGACATCCTGTCGACGCGGCAGACCGACCGCCTGAACATCGCCATCGCCGACGGCATCTGGGGCGGTCGCGTCACCTACGATTCCATCATGCAGCGCATCTACCACGCCTCGTTGGGCAAGAAGGCCTACAAATACAGCTGCCTGAACTTCTGCCTGCTGGCCGATGCCGTGCAGCGGCTGTCGCACACACCGCTCAACTACCTGGTGAACAGCTATGTGTTCGCCCCGCTGGGGGCCTACCACACGCTCTACCGGCCATTGAGCCGATTCCCGCGCGACCAGATTGCCTACACCGAACGCGACACCTACCTGCGCTGCCAGCACATCCACGGCTACGTCCACGACGAGCTGGCGGCCTTCTCCGGCGGCGTGCAGGGCAATGCCGGCCTGTTCTCGAATGCCAACGACCTGGCCAAGCTCCTGCAGATGTGGCTCAACGGCGGCACCTACGGCGGCGTGCGCTTCTACAAGCCCTCAACTGTCGAAGTGTTCACCACGCAAAAGAGCGCCAACAGTCACCGCGGGCTCGGCTACGACAAGCCCGTGGTGGGCGACCCCGAGGCCTCGAACACCTGCGCCGAGGCCACTCCCGAAACCTACGGCCACACCGGCTTCACCGGCACCTGCTTCTGGGTCGATCCCAAGAACGACATGTTCTACATCTTCCTGAGCAACCGCGTGAGCCCCACGCGCAACAACCCCGCCTTCTCGCGCATCAGCGCCCGAAGCCACATCCACACCCTCATCTATCGCAACCTGATGGAGTAGCCAGGGCTGACCGACGGACACTTGGCGGCGATGGAATCGCCGCTTACGATAAAGGGAACGCCGCCTGCGGGAAAGAGGATGCGGCTGGCAGGGGGTGCCGGGGCTTGCTATACTGAAAAAGCAGCCGCCTCGCGGAATGGCGGGGCGGCTGCCGGTGTGTTGGGGTGAACGTGTCACCACTGCGGTTACTGGCCGAGCATGATGTTAATCAGTGCGTTGACATCGGCCACGTCCACCTGGTCGGTGTTCACGATGAACGCACGACCGGCGTACTTGTCGGCGCTGTCGAAGCCGAGCAGGATGTTGATGAGGATGTTCACGTCCTGCACATCAATCTCGCCGTCGCCGTTCACATCGCCGGTTGCATAGGCCGGCTCGTCGTTGAAGTCGTCGAGCGTGGCGGTCTGCTCTTCGTTGTTGAAGATAACTTTGTAGACGGGGCCCAGGAAGAAGTCGCCCTCCCAATAGCTGGCGGGATAGTCGAGCAGGTCGGGATTCTCGTCGAGCAACTCGGGGATACGTCCTTTCCAGAACCAGAAGGCGTCGTATTTCCATTGTGCGTCGGTTACCCACGTCTCGGTGCCGCTCACGATTTCGCTCTCCTCGTTGTTCACGTCCCAGGCCACCATTTCCCAGCCGCGCACCACGGGCTGCCGGGTGTAGCGCTTCACACTTGCCTCATCGTTGCGCCAGCGGACACCGTGACCCACATATTGCTCCGAGCCGTCGCCGAACACCATGGCCATGATAACGGCATTTTTCAGCTTAGTCTTGCTCGAGGGATAGGAGGCGCCGTCGGTTGTGCGGTTGTAGCAGCGGCCGCCCCACCAGGGCTCGTCGCTGAATGGGTCGTACTGGTAGTGGATTTGCATGGTCGACGGCACGGTGTCGTTGTACACCACGTCGGTTCGCTTGGCATAGAACTGGTTCTCGGCTTCAGTGAAGCCCTTCGACGAGCCGGAGCCTGCCACGGTGGCAAACCAATCGCTGGGCACATATTCGCCAATCATCTGCTCGTGGTACTTTTGGGTGCGGTACTCGCTCAGGAACTTGAACACCTTGCCATCGGGGTTGACGTTGCCGGCCAGGTCGGCAAAGCCGCCCTTGACGGTGACCCTGAAGCACTTGTCGAGCGGCAGGTCCTGGTTGAGGAAGAGCTGGAGCACCGAGGCCTCGCGCACCACCGTATGGGTGAGCCGGCCCTCGTACTTGTTGCCATCGGCATCCTCGACCGTGATGGCGTCGATGGCCTGGTCTTCGTTCCAGTCGAGCTCCTCGTTGTACTCGATGCGAATCACGGGACGCTGGTTGTACTTGTGCGTCTCGTTCTCGCGCGGCGTGGTGCTGGTGATGTAGGGAGCCTCCACGTCGGCGGGGATGGTGATGAAGTCGAACACATAGTCGCCTCCCTCAACGCCGTCGCCGTCGCCATCAAGGAACTGGCCGGTCTGGCTGTTCTTGGCAATGTCGCCCTTGATGGTGATGGTATAGAACATATCGTCCATCAGGTCGCTGAGCTTCACGCGCAGGGTGTAGTCGTTGTCCCACGAGAGTGTCACCTGGCCGTTGTTGTTGATGCTGAAGGCCTGCTCCACGCTGGCGCGGTCCATGTTGCGCGAGAATGTGATTTCCATGTCGTAGCGGGTGTTCACGGCGTCGGGGTTGGTCACGGTGTTGCCGCTCACCACAGCCGGCATGGTGTTGGTGAGCTGGATGTTACCCCAGGTCACGTTGTCGCCGGCCAGGCCCTGCGGGTCGCTCTGCATGGTCACCGTCTGTGTGGCGCTCTCGTAGCCCGGGCACGAGTAGGTGATTTCGTAGGTCTCGCCCGGGGTGAGGTCTTCGAACAGGAAGAAGCCGTTGTGTACGATGTTGTCGAAGCGCACATACTGGTGGAAGGTCGACTCGAAGGTGTCGGTGATATAGGTCTCGCCGTTCACGGTCACGGTCACGCCGTCGACGCCCTGGCCATTCTCACTATTGGTCACCACGCCGGCGAGCATCACCTGGTCGGGACGCTCCAAGCCACAGTATTCCATGATGGAGCGGAAGGTGCCGAAAGCTTCCAGGTGCTTGTAGTCCTCGTTGATGTTCAGCCCCTGCTGGGTGGCTTGGGTGTGGAAGCCGCCCTCGCTCAGCAGCGAGGCCATGTTGGTGCGGCGGTTCACCGACAGGTAGGGGTACTGGTTCTCGTGAGTATCGACATCACCGTTATAATACACGCGGTCGTAGAAGTTGCCGCGGGTGCCCGTGTTGTACATCACACTGGTGAGGTTCGGGCACAGGATGTCGCCGTAGCGCTTTCCGCCATTGGGCGTCTTCTCGATGTACTCGCCATTGAGTTTCCAGCCGCCGAAGAGGAACAGCGTGGTGTTGTAGCCGCTGCCGGCATCGCTGTGGATGCTGTAGAAGAAGTCGGCTCCCCAGGCGTTGGCCATGTCCGAGCGCTCGTCCAGCGTCACATAGTCCTGGTCGTCGTCGCGAGTCATCTGGATGGTGGTGGTGTCGGCCGTGGTGTAGCGGAACAGGAAGTCGCGGGTGGCAAGTCCCACACGCAGCACCTTCTGGGCCTCGGTGTAGTTAAACAGGCCGGTGTTCTCGTGGCCCGAATGACCCGGGTCGATCCACAGCTTGAAATCACCCCAGTCCTGCTTTGCTTGCGCGCTTGCGCCAATGGCCAGGCAACCCAGTGCCACAGCCATCATGTATTTGCTGAGAGTCTTCATGATTTCATCAATAATTTAAGTCAATAACATAGATGGCGCCGTCGGCGTCGTTGTCAAAGGCCACATGTCGGCCGTCGGGCGACACGGCGAGGGTGATGGGAATCACCTCGCTGTTGGGGGTGATGTTCACCTCGGCGCGGGTGTCGATATCGATGCAGATGATGTCGCTGCTGGTGAACACATCGCCGTTGTCCTGGATGCGGGCGGCCATCAGGTGTCGGCTGTCGGGCATCCACGAGGGGTGCGAGGCGCGTCCCAGCGTGCGCAGGTTCGAGCCGTCGGCGTTGCACACCATCAGGCCCTTGCCCACAATCTGGAAGGCAATCAGCTGCCCGTCGGGCGAGAGGGTGGGATTAAGCACCATCTTGCCGTCGAAGGCGTTCAGGCTGGCGATGAGGCGGGTGGCGTTCAAGGGGTCGTCGAGCATGGTTTGCATCACGTTTCCGGCTCGGCGCGCCAGGCGCGAGGGCTTGAAGTTGCGCTCGGCGGCAGCCACCTGGCTGATGGCCCCGCTCACCACGTTCACGTTCTCCACGCGCGTCATGCGGCGGTTGTCCACCATGGTGTAGGGCGTGGAGGTGATGTCGTCGGCACCGGTCCAGCTCATGCGGTAGCCGGCACCGGGGGCCTGCGACACTTGCCGCAGGCTGGTGCCGTCGGCATTGGCGACAAAGATGCCGGTGTAGTTGTCACCGGTCATCGCAATCCGGGAGCCGTCGGGCGACCACACGGGGGCCAGCAGACCCACCTCGGCCTTGGCCAGCACGCGAGGCTCGCTGAACGAACTTGGCTGCTGCGCCAGCAGACTCCCACCACACAGCAGCGCGGACGCTGCAAGAAGTAATCCTTTTTTCATGTCGGTGTAGTTGATGAATAATTATTAATGATTAGTGAATAAGTTGCCACTTTACATTTTTAAAGCGTAAAATTACACCTAATTTTTGGAACAGACAAATAAAACAGCTTTTTTTTGCCTTGCGACACTTGGCGTGGGCCTCCCAGAGCCTCTTTATGTCAGCATACAAAGGGACATTGTGTCAGATAGCTGACAATTTGGCCACAGGCAGGCCGGTTGGCACGCAATATGCAATAGAAGCAATGGCTGCACGCTTGGCGGCCGAAACACGAATGTTCAACAACTTAAATACAATTAACTCATGACAATCAAACCATTAAGTGACCGAGTTCTCATCGAGCCGGCAAAGGCCGAGGAAGTGGTCGGCGGCATCATCATCCCCGACAGTGCTAAAGAAAAACCCCTCAAGGGCATCGTGCGTGCCGCCGGCGGCGGCACCAAGGACGAGCAGATGGTCGTCAAAGCCGGCGACACCGTCCTCTACGGCAAGTATGCCGGTACCGAGATTGAAGTCGATGGCGAAAAACTGCTGATGATGCGTCAGAACGACATCCTCGCCATCATCGAAGAGTGAAACAACATAAAACAGGACTATAAACAATCAGGAGGAACAAACTATGGCAAAACTGATTAAATTCGATATCAAGGCTCGCGAGGAGCTCAAGAAGGGCGTTGACCAGCTGAGCAACGCCGTGAAGGTGACCCTGGGTCCCAAAGGCCGCAACGTGATTCTCGACAAGAAATATGGTGCCCCGCACATCACCAAAGATGGCGTGACCGTGGCCCGTGAGGTGGAACTCGAGGACGAGTTCCAGAACATTGGCGCGCAGCTCGTCAAGGAGGTGGCCTCGAAGACCAACGATGATGCCGGCGACGGCACCACCACCGCCACCGTGCTGGCACAGGCCATCGTGAACGAGGGCTTGAAGAACGTGGCCGCCGGCGCCAACCCCATGGACGTGAAGCGCGGCATCGACAAGGCCGTGAAGGCCGTTGTGGCCGCCATCAAGGCACAGGCACGCGAGGTGGGCGACGACATCTCGAAAATCGAGAACGTGGCCCGCGTGAGCGCCAACAACGACGACGAAATTGGCCAACTCATTGCCGAGGCCATGAAGAAGGTGAAGAAGGACGGCGTGATCACCGTCGAGGAGGCCAAGGGCACCGACACGCACGTTGACGTGGTGGAGGGTATGCAATTCGACCGCGGCTACATCTCGCCCTACTTTGTCACCAACACCGAGAAGATGGAGTGCGAGATGGAGCGTCCCTACATCCTCATCTTCGACAAGAAGATTTCGGGCCTGAAAGACATCCTGCCGCTGCTCCAGAACGCTGTGCAGCAGCACCGTCCCATGCTCATCATCGCCGAGGATGTGGATGGCGAGGCACTGGCGTCGCTGGTGGTGAACCGCCTGCGCGGCTCGCTCGAGGTGTGCGCTGTGAAGGCTCCGGGCTTTGGCGACCGCCGCAAGGAGATGCTCGAGGACATCGCCATCCTCACCGGTGGCATCGTCATCAGCGAGGAGAAGGGCCTCACCCTCGAGAAGGCAACGCTCGACATGATGGGCACCGCCGAGAAGGTGAGCATCAACAAGGAGAACACCACCATCGTGAACGGCGCCGGCGACAAGCAGGCCATTGCCGACCGCGTGGCACAAATCCGCGCGCAAATCGACGTCACCAAGTCAACCTACGACAAGGAGAAGCTGCAGGAGCGCCTGGCCAAGATGGCCGGCGGTGTGGCCGTACTCTATGTGGGTGCGCCCAGCGAGGTGGAGATGAAAGAGAAGAAAGACCGCGTGGACGATGCGTTGAGCGCAACGCGTGCCGCCGTGGCCGAGGGCATCGTGCCCGGTGGCGGCGTGGCCTACATCCGCTGCATCGACGCACTCGACAACATCAAGGGCGTGAACGACGACGAGCAGACCGGTGTGAACATCATTCGCCGCGCCATCGAAGAGCCGCTGCGCCAGATTGTCGACAACGCCGGCCTGGAAGGCGCCGTGGTGGTGAACAAGGTGAAGGAGGGCGAGGGCGACTTTGGCTACAACGCCCGCACCGATGTGTATGAGAACCTGTTCGAGGCCGGCGTGATTGACCCGGCCAAGGTGGCCCGCGTGGCCCTGGAGAACGCCGCCAGCATCGCCGGCATGTTCCTCACCACCGAGTGTGTCATCGCCGAGAAGAAGGAACCCGAACCCGCAGCCCCCGCAGCTCCCGGCATGGGTGGCATGGGCGGCATGATGTGATCGACGAGTTTTTTCGCGGAATCCGCAATACAGCAAAGCGTAGGCATGAATCGTGCCTGCGCTTTGTGCTTCGGACGCGGGCGGCAGATGTAGTCGCCTTAAAAAATCCGTAAAAAAACGGGGTGAAAAGTTGTGGGAATCGATGTTTGGTTGTAATTTTGCACAGTCAATATCCTTGGGGGTATTGCAACATTAAGGGAAAAGCGTTTATCAACGCTTGTTTTGGACGTTCTGAAACTTCGCAACTTTCAACTCATAGTCCAAACAGGCCGACGATAGATGCTCATGGGTATGTAAATCCACGCCACATCTTATTTCGGTAAGAGGGTGGGAACGATGGTTGCATACAGGCGTGGGCTTCTACGTTGCCAGTTTTACTATGAGTGGGCAGCGAAGGCCTCAGAACGTGGAACGGGCAGCGGTACAGATTTCCACGCTTCTTCTTTTTTATCAACCGGATTTATTCACCGCCGCAGGGAGATCGTGGCGAACCAAAACCTATTTGTTTCTATGAGAACAAAACTCCTACTCTCCCTGCTGCTCCTGTGTGGTGCGCTGGGAGCCGTGGCCCAGAGCACGCTTGTGGCCACGCTGAGCCACGACGGCTCGATGAAGGCCTACTACGGCCCGACGGCCTTGAGCCAGGCGCATGATGCCGCCGTTGACGGCGATGTGATCACCCTGTCGGGCGGCACGTTCACCGGTTGCGACATCACCAAGGCCATCACCCTGCGCGGCGCCGGCATGATTGGCAACCTGGAAACGCAGACGTTTCCCACCTACATCACCGCCCCAACTAATGGGTCTACGATAACCATTTCTTCCGGCAGCACCACACACCCGCTGGTTATGGAAGGGGTCAACTTCCGAAGTACTACTTATTTTAGTGGTGAGTTTACAAAGCCTGTGTTTCAGAAATGCAAATTCACAAATATAGCCGGAGATGTTGATTCCCAATATATCTTTCATTCCGCCACATTTATTAACTGTCTGATTACATCATTATCTGCTTGGGGAACCGCAACAATTATCAATTCTTATGTTGTAAATCCCCAATTTCAAGAGTTATATGATAAAAATGATATTGCATATCCATCATTTGTTGATATGCACAATTGTGTCATCTGCCTCACAGGACTTAAGCTTGACGGATACAAGCAACAGACATCATTTTCCAATTGCATCTTCGCGACAACAGCTATATATTATAATTCTTGTCCCGGAGAGTTTGGTGTCGGAAGCCAGGTTTACAACTGCGTGTTTACTGGCGCACATACCAATGGCTTAATATTCAAAAACATTCCTGCCGTGAACAACAACACGGTGGTAAATGATATGGCGGCTGTATTCAAGGTGTACATTTTAAACTATCTTAGCTATAGCAACACGTTTTACGATGAGCTTTCGTTAGAGCTGACTGAGACGGCAGCGCAAACCTATCTGGGTACCGATGGCACGCAGGTGGGCATGTACGGCGGCTCGCAGCCTTACGACCCCTTCACCACCACCCTGCACATCGTGAAGTGCAACGTGGCAAGCAAAACGACAGCCGACGGCAAGCTGCCCGTGGACATCGAGGTGAGCGGCAACAAGTGAACTCTTTACCAATGAGCAAGTGATTATGAAACGAGTATTGTATTACATGGTGCTGCTGGCATGCGCGACCACAAGCTGGAGTGCCCGTGCCGCCGCGGTCAACTACCGCTACTGGTTCGACCAGGACAGCACGGTGGCCGGCACGGGGCGCAGCACGGCCAATGCCTGGCAGGTCGACATTGACGTGAGCGGCCTGAGCGAGGCTATCCACGCCCTCCACCTGCAGGCCATCGACGCCAATGGCGTGGCCAGCCCGGCGGTGACACGATTCTTTGTGAGGAGCCGGCTGGCCGACACACCGCGGCGCGTGGCCTACTGGGTTGACGACAGCATTGCCCCAATGATGACATCGGACGTGGCCAACGGCATGGTGATGCTCGATGTGAGCGCCCTGCCCGACGGCCTCCACTACCTGCATGTGCAGGCACTGGGAGGACTCAGCTCCGAAGTGAGGACATACTTTTTTGTCAAGCAGCCCGACATGGCCCAGGTGAAACAGGTGCACGTCACCACCTGGATCGACAACGCCCAGAACTGCCACTACCAGGGCATATTGCCGGTCACGAATGGCATCGTGAGCTGGCTTGAGAATGTTGTTGAGCTGCCCGAGGGGCGGCACAGCATCACGGTGCACCTGATGGGCGACATGGGGTACCAGACGCTCACCGGGCCTTACTTCTTTGCCAACTCCCTCACGGGCGACGTGAACAACGACGGCGTGGTGGATGTGGACGACCTGAACATCGTCATCAACATCATGGTGCGCAAGGACACCAACGAAAGCCACGACGGCCGTGCCGACATCAACGAGGACGGCGTGGTTGACGTTGACGACCTGAACATCATCATCAACGTCATCGTGCGCAAGGAGTGAGCGGAGCGAATGTGACGCGCAGCCCCGCAACGGGCTGCGGAGCGTGAAACCGAGGGGGGAGCTTGAAGCGCCTCCCTCGGTTTTGCAGATTGCCCGGTGCTCCAGGCGCCGGGGTGGCGTGCGACGCGCGCCGCGGGCGATGCCGTGTCACAGCAGCTGGCCGTGGTGCCGCGCTTTCCACTCGGCAATCACCCGGGTGAACGGTTGCCAGTAGCGCTGCGCCTTGTACTCCCCCACCCCGTAGAGGCGGCCAAACTGCTCGCTCGTGACGGGCAGCTCGGCCGCCATGATGTGGAGCACCTTGTCGCTGAACACGACAGAAGGCGGCACGCCCTGCCGGTGCGCCAGGTCGGCACGTGTTTGGCACAGGAGTTCGAACAGCTGCCGGTTGGTGTCGTGCTGTGCGGCGGCGGTGCCGCCGACGGCCTTTTTCTTAGCCGCCTTGAGCTGCCTGGGCTGCCACCGGGTGAACTGGACTGTGGCCCGTCCGTAGAGCACCTCCTCGCCGAAAGGCGTGATTCGCAAGTGGTGCGCGTCGTCGTAGGCGACATCGAACAGACCCAGCTGCAACATTTGCAGCATATAGGCGTTCCACTCGGCAAAGGAGAGCGCCCGTCCCACGCCGTAGGTGCGCAGGCGGTCGTAACCGGCCTGCACGAGTTCGGCCTTGCGCGAGGCACGCAGGATGTCGACCACCATCGAGGCCCCTACTTGCTCGTGCGTGCGCTTGATGGCGCTCAAGGCCATCTGGGCGAGCTTCGAGCCATCGATGCGCTCGGGCGGCGAGGAGCACACATCGCAGTTGTGGCAGTCGTGGTCGAACGCCTCGTTGAAATAGTTGAGCAGGATTCGCCGCCGGCACACGCCAGCCTCGGCAAACTGCTGCATGCGCCGCAGCTTCTCGAGGTTGATGTCGCTCTGGCCGCTCTCCATGGCGAAATGCTGCAGCGTGACCATATCGTTGTAGTTGTAGAACATCAGTGCCTCGGCGGGTGCCCCGTCGCGTCCGGCACGGCCTATCTCCTGGTAATACCCCTCGATGTTTCGCGGCATATTGCTGTGAATCACCCAGCGCACATTGCTCTTGTCGATGCCCATGCCAAAGGCAATGGTGGCGCAGATGATGGGCGTGTCGTCGTTGATGAACTCGCGCTGCACTCGCAGCTTGGCCGCGGTGGTCATGCCGGCATGGAAAGCCTTGGCGTTGAAGCCCAGCCGGCACAGGCTGGCGGCCATGTCCTCGGTGTTCTTGCGGCGCAGGCAGTAGATGATGCCACTCTCGCCGGGGTGCCGCTCAATGAATCGGGTGATGTGCGCGAGCTTCTGCTTGCCCGAAAGCCCCGTTTCGACGGCGAGGCGGATGTTGGGTCGGTCGAAGGAGCTGACAAACATCTTCGCGCCGCTGATGCCGAGCTGTGTCAGGATGTCGGTGCGCGTGAGGCGGTCGGCGGTGGCCGTGAGCGCGACAACCGGCACCGTGGGGAATCGTTTCTTGAGCACATTGAGGCGGGTGTACTCCGGCCTGAAGTCGTGCCCCCACTGCGAGATGCAGTGCGCCTCGTCGATGGCGATGAGGCTGATGCGCATGTCGGCCGACCAGCTGTCGAGCTCGGTGAGCAAGCGCTCGGGGGAGATGTAAAGCAGCTTGATGCGCCCGGCATACACTTGCTCCACCACCTCGCGGTTCTGGACTTCGGTCTGCTGGCTATTGACCGCGGCCGCGGGAATGCCGTTGGCCTGCAAGGCATCGACCTGGTCCTTCATGAGTGCGAGCAGCGGGGTGACGACAATGGCACAGCCGGGACTGATCAAAGCCGGGATTTGGAAGCACAACGACTTGCCGCCACCGGTGGGCATGAGCACGAGTGCGTCGCCGCCAGCAAGCACATGGTGAATCACCTGCCGCTGGAGCGGGTAGAAGCTCTTGTAGCCATAGAACTGGCTCAGCACCGCCAATGCCTTGTGGATCATCGTATCGGCCATCGCTGATTATTCGGTGGGTTTTAAAGACTGGATAGCCCAGGCCCGCGCAACAGGCAACACCCGCCCATTGAACGCGCCCAAAACTCACGGCCACGAATCTCGCGACTGTCCAAACCTGGGTGCCGGCATGGACACAATCGCGACAGTCGCGGCCGGAGATTTCCTCACAAGGGCAAAATCACAGTTTCTCGTCAACCATCTTGATTTTTTGCTCAAGCATGGCGATTTCCTCCTTGAGGTGCTCGATTTTGCGCTCCATCTCCTTGACCAGCGAGTTGCCGGTCTTGGACTGTGCATTGAAGAAGCCCATATTGTTCTCGTAGGTCTTGAGTTCGTTGCACTTGATTTCGTAGGCCCTGACGAGTCGGTCGCGCTCGTGCGACATCTTGTCGCCGCTGCCTCCCATGCGGTTCAGGTTGCTCTCGAAGTTGGCCAGGTGGGCGCGTGTTCCCTTGATGTCGAACTTGTCGAAGGCCTGGTCGATGAGCTCGCGGTAGTCGTTGTAGACCTTGTCCTTCTCCTTGAAGGGCACGTGGCCTATAGATTGCCACTGTGCCATGAGTTCCCGCACCTGCTGTGGGGCATCGTCGGGGGCCGGCTCGCTGTCGATCAGCGTGCGCAGGGTGGCCATGATTTGCTTCTTGGCCTTGAGGTTCTCGTGCTCGGCGGCACGCACTCCACCGAACTGTTTTTTCTTCTGCTCAAAGAAGTGGTCGCAGGCGGCGATGAAGCGTTTCCACACCTCCTCTCCGGCGCGGCGCGGCACCGGGCCGATGGTTTTCCACTGCTTCTGCAATTCGACCAAGGCATCGGTGGTAGCGCGCCAGTCGGTGGAATCCTTGAGTTCCTCGGCTTTCTCGCACAGGGCGACTTTGGCGGCCAGGTTGGCCGCTGTGGCTTCGCGCACACCCTTGAAGTATTCGATTTTGCTCGAGAAGAACTTGTCGCAGGCCCGGCGGAAACGCGCAAACACTTCGTTGGTTGCTCGCCTCGACACAAAGCCGATTTCCTTCCACTGGCGCTGTGCGTCGAGGACTTGCTGTGTGGCCGTTTCCCAAGCGTTGGCCGACTTGAGCTGTTCGATGTCGATGGCCTCCACCAGCTCGCACAAGGCGGTTTTTGCCTCCACGACCTCTTTCTCGCGTGCCTTGCGCTCCTCGAAGTAGGCCTGGTATTTCTTGTTGATGACCGCCGAGGCGATTTTGAAACGCGCCCAGAGGTCCTCGCGCAGCTCCTTGGCCACGGGTCCGGTCTCGCGCCAGGTGTTGTGCAAATACTGCAACTTGCGGAAGGCTGCCACGATGTCGGGCATCTCGTCGAGCTGCTCGGCCTCGGCACACAACTGCTGCTTGATTTCCAGATTTTTCTTGAAGTCGTAGTCGCGCAGCTCCTTGTTGATTTTCAGCAAGTCGTAGAACTTCTCCACGGTGAGCTGATAGGTCTTCCAGAGGTCGGTTTCCTCGGTGGGGGGCACCGGGCCGATGGCCTTGAACTCCTGCTGGAGCTGCTGCACCTTATTATATTGGCGGTTGATGTTATCGGGGTCGTTGGTGATGTCGGTTATCTGCTGAATGATACCGCGTTTGAGTTCCAGGTTGCGCAGTCGCTCGGCTTCTTGCGCGGCGTTGAACTCGGCGCGCCGGTCCCTGATGATGGCAAGCAGCTCCTTGACGCGTGCCTCGTCGGGGTCGTCGGCGGCAACAAAGGCCTGTGCGTCGTTGCCATTAGCAACAAAAACTTCGAGCTCGCGAGCCGTTTCCTCCTTGCGCAAGGCGTAGAAAGCGGCCTTGAGCGCCGCCACGTCGTCGCGAATGGTGTCGACCGGCAGCTGTGACAGTTCTTCGAGCTTGGCCACCAGCTCGGCCTTGTTCATCTCGCTGAAGTGGCTCACCGTCTTTGCCGGGGCGTCGTCGGAGGCCGCCTGCGGGTCGTCGGCTGCTTCAGCTTCGGGCTGCTCGGCGGGTTGCTCGGCCGCAGGCTGCTCGGTCGGCTCCTCGGCTGCGGACTCGGCCGCGGGCTCACAGGGCTGCGGGGCGGTTTGTTGGACTTCGTTAGCGTTGCTAATCATTTCGTTGTTCACATCACAGTTGTCAGCCGGCTCAACGGCTGGTTCCTGGCTCAGGGTTACATCCTTCTCGAGATTGTTCGTCGATTCAGGCATTTCACGCGGTTCCATAATAAAACAGTTTAAAAACGGGGCTTGACGCGCAGTGCATCAACCTCCACAACAAATTGAACCCCAAATTTAGGCATAATTTCGCAATTGGCCAAAAAAAATCGACTATTTCTTTAAAAAAAGCCGATTTTTCGTTATTTTCGCAGATGTGGCGCAGGCTTATTGGCGTTTGAAATACCTGACGGTGGAACAGGCTTGCGAGACAAACAACTCAGCTGCCACGCGCTGTACGTCGGCGGGTTCGACGGCGCGATAACGCTGCAACTCGGTATTGGCAAGGGCGGCATCGCCCAGCTGCTCGCACTGGCACAAGCGTGTGGCCTTGGGCAGGCAGCCCAGGTTCTCGAAGCAGCTGGTCGACTGATACTTGTTGGCGCACTTGGCAATCTCGTTGGGCGAGGCCGCCTCGTGGACGAGGCGGTGGAGTTCGCGCCAAATGAGTTTCTCGCCCTCGGCCATCGATTGCCCCGGCGCCAGACGCCCCCTGACCACGAACAGTCCGGGGTCGATGGTGCCCTCGACGGCGGCATCCAGCTCGGCAAAGGTGTCGCACACCCCGAGAATGTTCCGGGTAAAGCGTGCCGACTTGCCGTTGGCGAGCAGGTCAGAAATCAGGTCGCACACCACAAAGTCGGGGTGGCATCGCCCGCACATGTGAAAAGCCATTTGCAGCACGTCGCCGGGCACATCGCGGGTGACCTCGAGCTCACGCGGCCCGCGCTGCGGCGGCTCGGCCGGCAACTGCACGACGGGCACGTGGGCCGACGGAATGTCGCCGAACCAGCGCTCGGCCAGGTCGAAAGCCTGTTCACGCGTCACATTGCCCGCCACACACAAAATGGCATTGTCGACCGCGTAATATTTCTCGCGGAAAGCGAGGATGTCGTCGCGGGTGATGGCAGCGATGTCGCCGAGGTCGGCCCCGATTGTGGGCCACCGGTAGGGGTGCACGTCGTAGGCCAACTTGTGCGCAAGGTGGTTGAGGTCGCCGTAGGGGACATTCAGGCACCGCTGCTTGAACTCCTCGGTGACCACTCGCCGCTGGACCTCGACACTGTCGGGTGCGAGGGTGAGGTGGAGCAGACGGTCGCGCTCGAGCCACAGTGCCGTGGCCACATTGTGGGCGGGAAGCACCTCGTAGTAGTTGGTGGCATCGACGCTTGTCCAAGCATTGGCCGTTCCACCCGCCACCTGCAAGGCGTCGTCGAACGAAGGCGCATGGGCCGAGCCAGAAAACATCAGGTGCTCATTCAAGTGAGCCAGGCCGGTGCGGTGCGGGGCCTCGCAGCGCGAGCCCACGCCATAGAGCAGGTTCACCGCCACCATGCGGGTGACCGTGTCGTGATGGTGCAGCACCCGCAAGCCATTGGAAAGCGTCAGTCGGTCGAAGGGTATCACGGCTGGCCAAGGACAGTGACGGACAGGATTCGGATATCCTCCACGGGGCGGTCGGCGCGTCCAGTGGGAGCATTTTGGATGCGGTCCACCACGTCCATGCCCATGGTAACCTCGCCAAAGACGGTGTACTGGCCGTCGAGGTGCGGCGTGCCACCCACCGTGGAATAGGCCTCAAACATCCCGGGGGTGAAAACCACGGGGTTAATGGCATAAGTGGCCTCGGCCTGCTTGAGGAGGCGCTGCTCGAGCCGTTCCATGCCGACAGAATCGTTACTGTTTTTCAGTTCGATGATGGTTTGCCGGTTTTTCATGGCTAATGAGCGGAAGATATCGTTCTTCTTCTGCTGCGCAAGCTGCTCCTGCATTGCGTTGAGCGTGGGTCGGCTGTAGGTTTTACCGGTGACGATGTAGAACTGCGAGGCCGAGCTTGCCCGCTCGGGGTTCACCTCGTCGCCGGTGCGTGCGGCAGCCAGGGCGCCGCGCTTGTGGAAAAACTTGGGGAAGACAAACTCGGCAGGCACCGTGTAGTCCAAGTCGCCGGCACCGAGCATTTGGCCTGGGGTAGCGTTGCGCGATCTGCCGTCGCCTGTTTGAATCATGAAGTCCTTGATCACGCGGTGGAAGAGCACCCCGTCGTAGTAGTGCTCGCTGACAAGCTTGAGGAAATTGTCGCGGTGCTGCGGTGTCTCGTTGTAGAGTGCCACCGTGATGTCGCCCATTGTGGTCTTGATCAGCACTTGGGTGCGGGGTTGGTTGTCCACATTCATTGGTTCGTTGTCGATGCCAAGCGCGGCTGCCGGCAAAGCCAAAAACAGCAGCACCATGGCTGAGTAAAACTTGTTAATCATAATCTTACGGAAATTGTGCTTTAGGTGAGTTCAATAAAATAACTTGATTCAGATTCTGCGCCTGGCATGGGGCGAAAGCGGCAAAAAACCACAGCTTTGGGGGTTCGTGAGGCCACTTGCCGGCGCCGATGCGTTGTCGGTGCCCATTTCGTCAGATGCCCATTGGGTAGAGGCGCTTGTAAATCCGCCTGAAATTGTCGCTTGCCAGCGCCAGCTCGGCCGCGTGGTCCTGGTAGTCGGGGCCCCAGAGCGAGGCCGTGAGGTCGCGCAGATAGACACGCTCGCGGTCCTTGACAATGGCCGCCTTCACGAGCAGGTCGATACACTCGGCATACTTGTCGTGGTCGATGGCATGCAAGTATCTCGCGGTGCTGACCACAAACTGCCCTGTGCGATCCACGTTGATGATATTCTTCACCAACCAGATGATATCCTCGCCCAGTGTGCCGATGTTGTTGGCCATGAACTCGTATGTAGTCAAGCCGTTAGGGTCGTTACTCAGGTGCTGTTGCAGTTCGGGGTCAATCATTGCATGTGTCGTTAAGAAAAGAATAACGCGGCAAAGTTACAAAAAATAGATGAACCTATCACCAAAGAAGACATCAAAAATATTTCGGTCGTGTATTTTCGACAGTCGCGACACAAGAAGTGTTCAATCGTGCCTAAATGTCACGTAAAACGCCAAGGGAAACGGACTTGGCACGAATTTTGCAAAATAATTTTGCCATATGGAAACTTTGTTGTAATTTTGCACGCTTAATGTATACGTTAATCAATGAGACAACTAAAGATTACCAAATCAATCACCAACCGTGAAAGCGCATCGCTTGACAAGTACCTACAGGAAATCGGCCGCAAGGAGCTAATTTCGGTCGATGAGGAGGTGGAGCTGGCACAACGCATCCGCATGGGTGATTTGGATGCTCGTGACAAACTTGTGAGCGCGAATCTTAGGTTCGTTGTGTCTGTGGCAAAACAGTATCAAAACCAGGGATTGAGTCTGCCTGACTTAATCGATGAGGGAAATTTCGGCCTGATTAAGGCAGCCCAGAAGTTCGACGAAACACGCGGTTTCAAGTTTATCTCCTACGCTGTGTGGTGGATTCGCCAATCCATCTTGCAGGCACTGGCCGAGCAGTCTCGCATTGTTCGCCTACCGCTCAACCAGGTGGGGTCGCTGAACAAGATCACGAAGGCGATTTCTCGCTTCGAGCAGATTCACGAGCGTCGCCCGTCGGTCGAGGAGCTGGCTCAGTTCATCGACGTGCCCGTGGACAAGATCAGCGACACGATGAAGGTGTCGGGCCGCCATGTGTCGGTCGACGCGCCGTTTGTCGACGGCGAGGACAACAGCCTGCTCGACGTGTTGCCCAACACCGACAGCCCGATGGCCGATTCCACGCTCAACCAGGAATCGCTGAGCAAGGAGGTGAACCGCGCCCTGGACCAGCTGAGCCCGCGCGAGCGCGACATCTTGAAGATGTTCTTCGGCATCGGCTGCCAGGAGATGACACTCGAGGAGATCGGCGCCAAGTTCGACCTCACCCGCGAGCGCGTACGCCAAATCAAGGAGAAAGCCATCCGCCGCCTGAAAGGTCAAAAAAGCAAGCTGCTCAAGGCTTATCTGGGCTGACGCCCACCTAACCACAGGAATTATGGGCCGCACTGCCAGTTTTGGGCAGCGCGGTCCTTTTTTGGCCCTGTAGGTGGCTATAAATTGCTTGAGTCGTACTGGGATTGATTGCTGAGTAGATTTTGTCTCAAGCTGCGCGAAATCTGCAATTGAGTGAGTGCAACGCCAAGCTTGCTTGGGCGATGCCGAGCGTGTGCAGATTCTACAACCAGTAGCGGGCTACGGTTCAAGTAGTTGAGACAAAATATGCCAGCAAGCAACCCAAGACGACCAAAACTATTCATCTTATTATTGCAATTTATAGAACCCACCTGTAACGTTTTGTGTGCGTAATTCATACTAAATGCGAATTACACGAATTAGGCGAATTTAAGGAATTGTTCAGGTTGTCTTCATCATTGGTCGTTCTGTCTCGGCACCACACGCAACACACCACCAAAAGGCGGTATGGCATGAAGCTACCCATCGATTCGTTACACAGTCCCTTTTTTAGGCACTATAACGCTTCTTCGTACGGGTAGTTGATTTGACTAAAGAATGGCAAACACACCAAACCGACTTTGTGTGCTTGATGGCCGCTGCCGATGGGATTGCCATGGGCGGTGAAGAGCGGCCCGGGTGGGGCGGCGCATTTGCTAAACAAATTGAAAATGCTCGCAGCTTGGATTAAATTCTGCAAAAAACGACCCTTTTGGCACTTCTTTTGCCAATAAAGCAAGTAACTTTGCCGTTAGATTTGAAACGTTAATTTTAACGATTGGAAATTTTAAAACAAACCATAATTTAACAATTTAGGAATTATGAACAGGAAGACCAAGTTAGCCATCATGCTCCTTGGAGCATCGATGATTGGTTCGGCCACCACACTGATGGCCACCACGGCACTGAAGAGAGCCGGCGTGGATGTGGACACCTTCATTCCGGCCAAGGAACAGACTGCGACCACGAGCAGCAACGGCTTTGTGAGCACAGCGGCACGGGGCATCACCCCGGGCACCGACTTCACAGTAGCTGCCGAGCACACCATCAACAGCGTGGTGAGCATCAAGAGCTTCGAGACACCGCGCCAGCGGCAGCAGTACTACGACGACTGGGACCCGTTTGAGTTCTTCTTCGGTCCGGGCTTTGGCGGCAACGGCGGCTCGCAGCGCCGGCGCGGCCAGCAGCAACAGCAGCAAAGCGATCCGCAACCCAAGGGCAGCGGCTCGGGCGTGATTATCAGCGACGACGGCTACATCGTCACCAACAACCACGTCATCGAGGGAGCCGAGAAGCTGGAGGTGACGCTCAACGACAACAGCACCTACAATGCCACTGTGGTGGGCACCGACCCCAACACCGACATCGCCCTGATCAAAATCAACGCCAAGAACTTGCAGCCCATCGTGTTTGGCAACAGCGACGACATCAAGGTGGGTGAGTGGGTGCTTGCGGTGGGCAACCCGTTCACGTTCAACTCGACCGTCACGGCCGGCATCATCAGCGCCAAGGCGCGTGGTTTCAGCGAGAGCAAAACCGCGGGCATCAAGGCATTCATCCAGCACGATGCCGCCGTGAACCCCGGCAACAGCGGCGGTGCCCTGGTGAACACCGCCGGTGAGCTGATTGGCGTGAACACCATGATTTACAGCACCACCGGAAACTACAGCGGCTGCTCGTTTGCCGTGCCGAGCAACACGGTGAAGAAAGTGGTGACCGACATCAAGCAGTACGGCACCGTGCAGCGTGCCGTGCTGGGCGTGCAGTACCGCGAGCTCAACGCCGAGCTGGCCAAGGAGAAAGGCATCACCGCCACCAACGAGGGCATCTACGTGGCCCAGGTGAACGACCGCAGCGCCGCCATGGAGGCCGGCCTGCAAGAGGGCGACGTGATTGTGAAAATGAACGGAGCCAGCGTGAAAAACAGCGGCGAGATGCAGGAGCAGATGAACAAGATGCGCCCGGGCGACAAGGTGGAAGTGAGCTACTACCGCGACAACAAGCTGCGCACCACCACCGTGACGTTCAAGAACAACCAGGGCAGCACCAAGATGACCAAGCAAAGCGACATGATGAGCCTGGGCTGCGCCTTCAGCACGCTCACCGACAAGGAGAAGAAAGACCTGAACATCACCCAAGGCGTGAAGGTGGTGGGCGTGAAAGCCGGCAAGTTCCGCCAGGCGGGCATCAAGGACGGCTTCATCATCACCGACATCAACAATGTGGCCGTGAACAGCAGCGAGGATGTAGAGAACATCTACAACCAAATCATGCGTGCCACCGACACCGACAAGGTGATGTTCGTCACCGGCCTCTACCCCACCGGCAAAAAAGTTTACTACGCCGTCGACCTGAGCGACGACGAGTGACCGCGCAACCCGGCCAGTCCCAAAAGAACGGGCTCAACGGCGAGTCCGTTCTTTTTTCACTCATTTTCGGGCAAAATGATTGCCATTTGCGAATTAATTCGTACCTTTGCAAGTTCAAAACGACAACACAAGATGGCATACATCAAAGCTATATCCTATTACCTGCCCGAGCGGGTGGTGAGCAACGAGGAGCTTGTAGCCGAGTTCCCGGAGTGGAGTGTCGACAAAGTGGCCCAAAAAGTGGGCGTGTACACGCGCCATGTGGCTGGCGAGGAGGAGACAGCCGGCGACATGGCCGAGCAAGCCGCCCGCAAGCTGTTTGCCGAACACGGCATTGCCCCGGGCGACATCGACTTCGTGATGCTGTGCACACAAAGCCCCGACTATTTCCTGCCGTCGACGGCCTGCTTGCTCCAGCACCGGCTGGGCATCCCCACCCATGCGGGAGCGCTGGACTACAACCTGGGGTGCTCGGGCTGCGTCTACGGCCTGGCCTTGGCCAGCGGCCTGATTGAGGCCGGCATTGCCCGCAATGTGCTGCTGCTCACCGCCGAAACCTATAACAAATACCTGCATCACGCCGACAAGAGCAACCGCTCCATTTTCGGCGACGGTGCGGCGGCGTGCTTAATCTCGACCGAGGGCATGGCCGAAATCGGACAATTTGTCATGGGCACCGACGGCAGCGGCGCCAACCACCTCATCGTCAAGACCGGCGCGGCACGACACCGCCAGCCCACCGGGCAAAGCGTCACCGACGACCAGGACCACCTGTGGCACGACGACTACCTCTATATGAACGGCGGAGCCATCTTCAACTTCACCCTCGATGCCGTGCCTGAAATGATTGAGCAGCTGCTGAAAAAGCACCAATTGGACAAGGAGCAGATTGACTACTTTGTGTTCCACCAGGCCAACAAATTCATGCTCAACACCATCCGCAAGATTGCTCAGCTGCCCAAGGAGAAATTCCACGTCAACCTTGAGCACACAGGCAACACGGTGTCGTCGACGGTGCTTATCAGCCTGCGCGACGCGCTCGACAGCGACACCATCAAGCCCGGCATGACTGTGATGATTGCCGGCTTTGGCGTGGGCCTGTCATGGGCAGGTACGGTGCTGAAGTTTTAGAACTTTTAAACGTCAATCCCAACTGAAAGTCTATTCATCAACACTATTTTTATAAGCGGCAATGCAGCGGACGTGGTGGTTCTCCCGCGGCAACGTCACAACAACTCATCATGCAGAACCCCAACACATCTACCTACGAACAATGAACTTAGAAGAATTTGTGCAAGGCTTTGCCGAGCAATTCGACGACACAGACCCCGAAGAAATCCAGGCTGGCACGCAGTTCCATGAATTAGAGGAATGGAGTTCGCTCATCGGCATGGCCGTCATCGCCTTTGTCAAGACCTCGATGGGCAAGAAACTCGAAGGCGGCGAGCTCAAGGCCTGCGTGACCGTCGAGGATGTGTACAACCTGGTCAAGGGCAAGTGATGGCACCCAATCCATTCACACTCGAAGGCAAGACGATACTCGTGACGGGGGCGTCGTCGGGCATTGGTCGCAGCACCGCCGTGGCGTGTTCCCAGATGAGAGCCACGGTGGTGGTGAACGGGCGCAACGAGGCCCGGCTCGATGCCACGCTTGCGCTCATGGCCCCGGGCAGCCACGTGAAAGCCGCAGGCGACCTCACGGGCGATGTGGCTGCCATCGTGGCGCCACTGCCCAAGCTCGACGGCGTGGTGCACTGCGCCGGCATAGGCCACTCCAAGCTCTGCAAGCAAATCGAGGCCGAGGACATCGACCTGGTGATGGGCGTCAACTTCAAGGCCCCGGTGCTGCTGCAGGCCGAGCTGCTCAAGCAACGCAAGGTGAACAAGGGAGCCTCCATCGTGTTTGTGGCCTCGATTGGCTACGACTACCCCAATGTGGCCAACGGCATCTACTGCGCGTCGAAAGGCGCGCTTGTGTCGTATGCCAACTGCCTGAAGCTGGAGCTGGCTCCACGCCTGATTCGCGTGAACGTCATCAGCCCGGGCATGGTGTGGACCGACCTGATTGTGCATGGCGGCATGACCGAGGAAACCCTGCGCGAGGACGAACAGAACAACTACCTGTTCCACCAATACAACCAGCCCGAAGACATCGCCCACCTGGCCGTGTACCTGCTGAGCGACGCCACCCGGCGAATGACCGGCTCCAACATTCTGTTCTCGGCCGGCGCCAAACGGCTTTAACCGTGTGCCACAGTCCACTGAACTGACAATGAAACTACTATTTACCTTAGACTACGAGCTATTCTTGGGCAGTCGCACGGGGTCGGTGGCCAACTGCCTGATTACTCCCATGGAGCAGTTGCAGGCGGCTATTGAGTCGGCTGGCGGCAAGTTCACCATCTTTGTCGACGCCACTTACCTGTTCCGCGCGCGACAGCTGTCGATCGGCTATCCGCAACTTGCGCGAGACGTGGAGCAGATTTCTAGCCACCTGAAGCAGCTGGTGGCCTCGGGGCACGATGTGCAGCTCCACATCCACCCCCACTGGGCGTTCTCGACCTACAACGACGGCATGTGGCTTCTCGACCACAAGCACTACAAGCTGTGCGACCTCGATGCCGAGACCGCGCTGCAAGTCACGACACAGGCCAAGGAGCTGCTCGACACCACCATCGGCCGCAAGACCATCGCATTCCGCGCGGGCGGTTTTGCAGCACAGCCCACCGCCATGCTCAAGGAATTATTCCTGAAAAATGACATCGTGGCCGACTGCTCGGTATGCCCCGGCTTGAGCTACTCCTCGCCACAACAGGAATTTGACTACACCAAAGCCCCGGCCAAGGACTGCTACCGCTTCGACGACGACATCTGCACCGAGGATGCCGGCGGACGATTCACCGAGTTCCCCATCACGATGCACAGGGTGTCGCCCGTGTTCCACTGGAAACTCGCAGCCAACCGGCTGCTGAAACTGCAAGAGCACCGCACCTTCGGCGACGGAGCGGCTGTGAAAACCACCGGCGAAAGCATTGTGGCACGGCTCACAAGCTGGCAGAACTGCCAGGCCACCATCGACGGCTACAAAATCTCGTTCCTGCCTCAAGCCTGGCAGGCGACCCGCCATCGCGGCAATGAGCTGCTCACCATCCTGGGGCACCCCAAGCTGGCCACCCCCTACTCCATCGACCGACTGGCAAAGTTTGTGCAGCAAGCCACCGCCGCCGGCGACACGTTCACCACTATCAGCCAAATGCTTGCAGCCCAATGAACCGCACAGTGAAAGCCGTTGTCCAAATGGGGCTGCTCCATGCCCCGGCGTTCATCACCACCCCGCTTCGCGACTGGGCACAAAAACGCGAACTCAACCGCGCCATGGAAATCGCCCGCCGCACGCGGGTTTCCAAAGAGCAAGTGATTGAGGCCCTCGAGCAGTTCACATTCGACTGCGACGTGATGCTGCACTGCTCGATGGTGAACATTGGCAAAATTCAGGGCGGAGCCAAGTTCCTGGCCGACACGCTGCTTGCGAAAGTGGACACCAGCCAGCACACGCTCATCGTTTCGGCACTGCCCCACCGCGGTGCCTTTGCCTCGTGGCTGAGCGAGAGCCGCACCTTTGACGTGCGCACCGCCCCGGTGGCCATGGGAGCCGTCAACGAGCGGCTGGCCCAGCACCCCGACGCCCGGCGAAGCATCCACCCCACCCACTCGGTTGTCGCCATCGGGCCGCACGCTGCCCACTACACCGCCGAGCATCACCTCGACATCACCCCGTTCGGCCCGCACAGCCCTTACTGCAAGCTCATCACCCGCCACGCCAAGACCCTCTTGCTCGGCGCCACACAGAACAACGTCACCTTTATTCACGCCATCGAGGACTTGCTGGGTGACGCACACCCCGTGAACGTGTACAAGCGACGGCAATACAGCGTTCCGTGCATCGACCAGCAGGGCCGGCAGCTCACGGTTGCCACGCCGGTGCACGCCCCATGGCCCGGCGCACTGCGCGACTGCGACTGCATGAACGACCTGCTCACCAAGCACCACGCCTTGCACACCGTACCCTTGGGCGAGGCCGCCGTGACCATGTTTGACTGCCACGACTACGCCATGCTCTACCTCGACTACCTGGCCAGCGGACGTTCCATCTACGGCAAGCACCGCGTCACCGATGCGCTGCTGCAACGCATCGAGCAAGTGAAGGCACTACTCGCGCAGCCATAACCCCACAGCCCTTGCGCCCCAACCACCACGATGGCCGGCATTTACGTCCACATCCCGCTGTGCAAGTCGCGGTGCACCTACTGCGACTTCTACTCCACCGTGGGGTCGCCCTTAGTGGAACGATATGTAGATGCACTGATTGCCGAGTTGGAAATGCGTCTCGTCGAGCTGGGCGGGGCTTCAGTCCACACCCTCTACATCGGCGGCGGCACCCCGTCGCAGCTGCCCATAGCGCACCTGCGGCGGTTGGCCGAGAAACTGACCGGCACCGCCCGTGGCGCGGCCGATTTGGAGTTCACCGTGGAGGTGAACCCCGATGACGTCACCCTGGCCTACATTGCCGCCTTACGCACCCTGAACGTGAACCGCATCAGCATGGGTGTGCAGAGCTTTGATGACCACGAGCTGCGCCGGGTGAACCGCCGTCACACGGCGCAACAAGCCTTGGAAGCCGTGAATGCCATTCGCCAGGCGGGCATCGGCAACCTAAGCCTTGACCTAATTTTCGGCCTGCCTGGGCAAACGTTAGCATCATGGCAGCGCTCGTTGCAGCAGGCGCTTGCCCTGCGCCCCGAGCACCTCTCGGCCTATGGGTTGAGCTACGAGCCCGGCACCGTGCTTTGGCAGCAGCGCGAGAGCGGCCTGATTAGGGAGACCGACGAGGAAACGAGCGTGGCGATGTACGACTGCCTCATGGCGTCAACACGCCAAGCGGGCTACGAGCACTACGAGATTTCCAATTTCGCCCTTCCCGGCCGGCGCTCACGCCACAACTCGGCCTACTGGGCCGGCACACCCTATCTGGGACTTGGAGCCTCGGCCCACAGCTACGACGGCCAAGTGCGCCGCCACAACCCCGCCGACATGGCCGCATACGTGGCCGCCATCGAGCATGGGCAGTCGCCAGCCGAGGCCGAGACGCTTGAGGCAAGTGAGCAATACGACGAGCAAGTGATGGTGCAGCTGCGCACCTGCGAGGGAATCGACCTGCCAGCCATCACCGAGCGCCACGGCCCACAAGCCCTGGCCCACCTGCTTGCTGCCGCCCAGCCCCACCTCCAGTCGGGACGGCTGGCAAGGCAAGGCACACGCCTGGCACTCACCGCAAAGGGAATCATGACCAGCGATGCCATCATCTGCGACCTCATGGCATGAAAAGCAACATGGCCTCCGCTGCCAACGGCAACGAAAGCCATGCTTTATGCTGAATGATGGTGCCTTGCGGCATCACGCATGGCACTCACTGCTTGTGCAGTAGGATATTGATGATGGCATTGATGTCGGCCACGTCAACCACCGAGCCGCCAGTCAAGAAGGCTCGGCTGCCATAGTTTGCCGCATCGTCTTTGTGCAGCACAATGTTGATGAGAATGTTCACATCGTCGATGTCGACCACACCGTCGCCGTTCACATCGCCGTTCACCGCCGTGATGCCGTAGATGCGCACCAGCTTCACCGCCGCGCAGTTGTCTTTGTCGGCCCGTGGCGCCGTGAGTTGGAGCACGCCGCCTGCGGTGCCGTGTGGCAAGGCCGTTGTCGCCGCAATCTTGTCGCCATTGTTCATCTTTTCTGTGTCGGCGGGAATCACCATCTGCGTGAGTACCGTGCCGGCAGCGTCAAGCAGGTCGGCCGTCACAGCCAGGCGTGTGGCATCGTATTGCAGCTCAAAGGGTTCATAAAGCATCACCACGCGCAGCGAGTCGTAGTCGGCACAGGTGAGCCACGGCGACTGCAACGCCGTCACATTGCCCTGAACGGTGGTTTGAAGCACGATTTTGCCTCGCGTGAGATTTGCGCCGGTAAGCTCAATGCCCCCATTGTTCACGTATATCCACCCTTCCACATGCTGTCCGTCAAGCTCGGCCAGCAGCGTCTGGCCATGCACAGGAGCACAGGCCAGCAACAAGGTCACTAATCCCAAAAACAGTCGGTTTACCATACCCTATCGTTTTAAGTTTTTATAAAAATCTTACAAAGATAGTTATAAAAAACCAACGTCCGCTCTCGGAAAGGTATAGAAGCGAATATTTAACAAAAATTATATCTTTCGACTGATTGCCTGTCGTCGTGACTGAAGATGAAGAAATGCCCCCCGATTACTGCGTCCACGTTTCACTCCTGCGCATCGCCCTCCTATCCGCCTGGCACCGCGCAGGAGCCTCGACTACTGGCGCAGGGTGAGCAGAGCCACGTTCTCGACGTGGTGGGTATGGGGAAACATATCCATGGGCTGGATGGCGGTCACGCGGTACTGGTTGTCGAGCAGTGCGAGGTCGCGGGCCTGGGTGGCGGGGTTGCAGCTCACATAGACGATGCGCTGCGGGGCAGCACGCAGAATCACCTGCACCACGTCGGGGTGCATGCCGGCACGCGGCGGGTCCACAATCATCACCTCGGGGCGGCCATGGCAAGCCACGAACTCGTCGGTGAGCACGTCTTTCATGTCGCCGGCAAAGAACAGGGTGTTGTCAATGCCGTTCACACGCGAGTTGAGGCGGGCATCGTCGATGGCTTCGGGCACATATTCAATGCCGATGACCTGGCGGGCCTGGCGGGCGACGAAATTGGCGATGGTGCCCGTGCCGGTGTAGAGGTCATAGACCAGCTCCTGACCGGTGAGGCCGGCCAGCGAGCGCACAACCTTGTATAACTCGTAGGCCTGGCGCGAGTTGGTCTGGTAGAACGACTTGGGTCCGATGCGGAACCGCAGCCCCTCCATTTCCTCCTCGATGTAGTCGCGGCCACGGTAAAGAATCACTTTCTGGTCGGTGATGGAATCGTTCACCTTGAGGTTGACGACGTACATCAGGCTGGTGATTTGCGGGAAACGAGCGGCGATGACCTGCAAAACATCGTCGATGGCCTCGCGGTTGTTCTGGCTGAACACCACCACAAGCATGACCTCGCCCGTGCTGGCCACACGCACCATAATCATGCGCATCAGCCCCTCGTTGGCGCGAATGTCGTAGAACGAATAACCTTTTTCAAGTGCATAGTTGCGGATAAACAAGCGGATGTCGTTGCTGATGTCGTCTTGCAGCCAGCAATGCTTGATGTCGAGCACCTTGTCGAAACCACCCGGGATGTGGAATCCCAGGGCGTTACGGTTGGAGAACACCTCGGTACTGGCAAGCTGCTCGCGGGTGAGCCAGCAGCGGTTGGAGAACGTGAACTCGAGCTTGTTGCGATAGTGTGTGGTGCGCTCCGAACCCAAGATGGGGCTGATGGGCGGGATTTCGACCTTGGCAATGCGCTCAAGCGCATCTACCACCTGCTGCTGCTTGCAGCTGAGCTGGAGGCTGTAGGGCAAATGCTGCCACTTGCAGCCACCGCACACGCCAAAGTGCTCGCACAGGGGCTGCACGCGCAGGTGGCTGGGCCGCACCAGGCGCACGATGGTGCCCTCGGCAAAGCTGTGCTTCTTGCGGGTGATTTGGATGTCGGCCACGTCGCCCGGCGCGCCAAAGGGTACAAAGGTGACCAAATTGTTCCACCGGCCCAGGCTCATGCCCTCGGCAGCCACACCGGTAATCTCAAAATTCTCAACAAGGGGTAAAGGCTTCTTCATAACTTCGTGAGTGGGATTGCCAAACATCTAAAGCAACCTGCCTTCGACCTTGGCAACAATCACAAATTGACTTGGCAAAATTACAAATAAAACCCGACAAGATGAAGCCTTTGGGTGTACTTTTTGTAAATCACCCGCGAACAGCAATTTATTTTTCGGCTGCTACTGGCATTCAAGGCATGAATCGTCGCACATAGCTGGTTTTGAAAGCCCAGCAGGTGTTGCGCTCGATCTGGCTCTTGAGGGGTGTCATTCCCGCGGTGTCTACGGCATCGCGCCCCATGGTGAGGATGCCGTAGACCTTACAGTCGCGAAACACCGGGCAGCCGCTTGAGCCATGCGTGATGCGGTCAACGGTGGCAATGCGCAAGTATTCCTCCTCGTCGGGTTCCTTGAGCACCAAACCGCGGGTGACCACCTGTTGGAGGCCGTCGGGTTTCCATTGCCAGCATACCACGTCCAGCTCGTCGTCGGGTTCAGCGTCGCGCTCGGCCAGGCTGAGCGGGCTGCGCAAGCCTGGCACGGGATACAGGGCAACGTCGTAGCCGTGCTGGTCGCTCGACGGCAGCTGACGCGGCCTCCACATCAGGTGCTCGAGCGGGTGCCAGTCGGCGCCGTTGCGCACATAATAGGTGACGGGATTGGTGAGCACATGGCCTGCCGTTGCCAGATAGCCGTCGATGCAGAACGCGGTGCCGGCAAACGACCGCTCGTCGCCCGCACGACGGAACACGGGCATCACATAGCTGTTAATATCCATAGGGTGTATTGATTTTTTGCTTGCATTGTTGCAAAAAGCGTTCCTATCAAGCGACCCACAAGCAAAAAAACGCAAACCGAGGCCATGCCAGCTTGCGTTTTTAGTTCATTATCAATGTGTTGTCACCGCAAACGAGCAGTCACCACATTCCAATCGATAATCTGCCAAAGGGCTGTCAGATGGTCGGGGCGGCGGTTTTGGTAGTCGAGGTAATAGGCGTGCTCCCACACGTCCATGGTCATGAGCGGGCGCAGGCCACGCTGCACGGGATTGGCGGCATTGGGCTCTTGGGTGATGACCAGCTTGCCGTCGTTGTCGGCCGAGAGCCACACCCAGCCCGAACCGAAAAGTCCCGTACCAGCTTTGACAAAGGCTTCCTGAAAAGCCTCGAACGAGCCAAAGGAATCGTTGATGGCCGCTGCCAGATCGCCATTGGGGCGGTTTCCACCCCTCGGAGCCATGAACTGGGCGAAGTATAGGTTGTGGTTGAGCAGCTGACCGGCATTGTTAAGCAATCCACCGGTGGAGCGGCGCACCACTTCCTCGAGCGACAGCCCATCCAGTCCACTGCCGGGCAGCAGGGCGTTGAGGTTGTTGACGTAAGCGGCCAGGTGCTTGCCGTGGTGAAAACCCAGCGTGGCGGCACTGATTACCGGTTCCAGCGCCTGAGGGGCGTAGGCAAGCGGCCTCAATTCAAATTTTCCATTCACAGGCATTGTCTTTTCCATATTCAATTCATTTTTTTAAAATTCATGCCGCAAATTGCGACCCCAGCAAAAGTTATGTGATTCAAGCTACTTGGTGAGGCTCAAGTTGATAGAGATGCCATAGTTGCTGTTGGTGGTTGGGTAGGCCGTTGCCGAGACCAGGGGGGTGTTGACCTGGTGGTCGAAATAGGCCCCGAGGGTGACGCGCTTGCTCATTTGGTAGTTGGCGGTGAAGTTGATGCCCAGCGTGCGCGTGCCGTTGGTGGCCTGCGTGGTGTTCACGTCCATCTTGCGAATCAGGCCGGTGTTGTTGTTGAGCTGCACGTTGAGGTTCATCGTTAGGTCGTTGCTTACGCCTTTCTGCTGCCCCTTGAGCTTGAGGAACGCGCCGAAGTTGGCAATTTTGTATCCCGCGCCAAGCACAAACGAGCGTGTGAGAGCCTCGACCAGCTGCCCGGCCGACGAGTTGAGCGTGAGCGTGCGGCTGTCGCGGAACTCGCAGTTAAAGGTCATCTCGTTCTTCAGGGTGACATTCACGCCGATGAGCGGGGCGAACTTCTCGGTGACAGTGACCGACGAGATGTTGTAGGGCGAACTGGGAATGGCGTTGCCGGTGATGGCGTCCTTGGTGAAGCCAAGCCCGTCGCCAATGGCCACCCAGTCGGTGAACGAGTTGAACGACCCCACCTGGTAGGTGCACTGGTAAGCGTGGGTGAGCGTGAAGCTCTTGAACCACTTCTTGAACAGTTCCATCTTCGACAATCCGTCGTAGGTGACGCGCCAGTTGGGGAGGATTTCCTTCAGTGCCGGGAATGGGTTGAGGGTGACCTTGTGCGGGCTCTTGCCCGAATAGGCGGCCATGAATGCGGGAATGAGCACATCGCTGCTCATGGGGTTCACAGTGCCCGATTCGGGATTGAACTCCTTGCCAGCCATGATGGACCCTTGCAGGAATCCGCGGTCGGGATAGGTGGTGCCGGCATACTGTTGCTGAATGCGGTCGGCCACGATGGGAATGTTTGCCAGGAAGTCGTCCCAGGCCTTGCTTTGGTATCCGTTGTCAGCGCTCACGCCTCGCAAGGCCGTGCGCAGAGCCACATGGGTCTTGGTGTACGAGCCGCTGTAGAGCGCGGTCATGTCGTCGTACATGAACTGCACCTGGCTGGTGCGGTTGTCGGTGCGGTTGCCCGTGAGGGTGATTTTGAGTCCCTTGATTGGCTCAAGCTGCACCTCGGCATTGAACTCCTGGGTGCGTGCAAAGAGCGCCGGCGAGGTCTGCGTTTGGTCGCCGAGGAGCCAGCCATGCTGCTTGGCGCGTTCGATGTAGCTCTCCCCCACGAAGCCGAAAGCGAAGTCCAGACCGGGAGACATCACGTCGTAGTGTGTCGATTGGCCGAAAATGTCGCCAATTTCGGGCACAAACTGCGGTAGGTTGAGCTGTCGCGTGGTGCGGAAACGCACGTTCACGCTGCGCACGCTCATCAGCAGCCGCGTGGTGTACTGCCCCAGCTCCCACAGGAAGCCGCCATGCTCCTTCTGCACCTCGGTGATGGTGAACTTGATGTTCTCCTCGCCGTGGGTGAGAATCTCAACGGTGTTGTCGTCCACTTTCTTGAACTCGACGGGGAAGGGCTTGTTCTTGGTGGTGGTGGCCGTCACCCTAACCTCCTTGACATTCATGTTGTGCTTGATGATGGTCGAGGAATCGGGGTTGAGCTTGAAGGTGCGGTTGAACTTCTTGGCCTTGGGTTTCTTTGGGTCGCGCTTGTTGTCGCCCCCCGAGCCCGAGAATCGCTTGTTCACGTCCTTGAGATAGGGCACCTTATTATATAGCTGATCCATGGCCAGGCGTGTGTCGAAGCTGAGCGACGACTGGTTGGCAATGGTGTTGCCCGACGTAACGCCGGCGACCTGTGTACCGCGGTCCCAGTTGTAGGTGGCATTGTAGGTTGCCGAGGCGGTAAGGAAGCTCAAGATGGGAATGGCGTTGAACGGAGCCTTGTAAGATGCGTTGAACGTTTGGTTGTACTTCCAGGGAGTGCCCAAGTCCTTGATTGAACGCCACACCGAGTCGCGCCAGTCGCGATACTGGTCGGGGAAAAGACGCTTGTTGACCTGGCCCACGGGCTCGAGGATGTGTGCGGTGGTGTTGCTGTTGAACGATGCCGTGAGCGACTTGAGGGGCGACCAGGAGATGGAGAACTGGCGGTCCCAAAGGAAGTTCTTGCTCACCGACACGGGCAGCTCGACATCGATGCCGGTCTCGTTGCGCGTCTGCTGCTCGTAGTAGTAACGCGAGATATTGGTGCTGAAGGCAATGTTCGACGGCAGCCAATGAATTTCCCACTCGCGGAAGAATTTCATGTTCTTGTTCTTGGCGTCGATCAACGACTTGAACGGTGTGAACGGCTTGGCGTAGGGTGTCCAGCTGTACTGGAAGCTGCCTCGCGTGTCGCTGGTGTTCTCATACACGTTGTCGGGGTCGTTGAGGTGCTGGCGGTTGAACGAGTAGCTGAACGTGAAGTTGGCGGGGTCCCAAGGCATGGGGTTCTTGCTCTTGACATCGAACTTCAGATTCGAGAGACTGAAGCTGCTGGCGGTGCGCTGTGTGAGCGCGAAGTTGTTGATGCTGTCGCGCTGTGCATCGGTGGAGCAGGCATCGATGGCATCCTTGAGCAGAATGTCCTGGTCGAGGGGGTTGTACTTTGGCGTGGTTTTCTCACTGTTATAGGAGTAATAGATTGGAGCCTTGAGCTTGACCTTTTCGGGCAGGAAGCGCCCGGCATCGCCCTGAACGGCAATGCTGTACTGGTCATAGTCGTCGAGACGCCGCTGGCTGAGCGACTGGTTCACGGCTCCGAAGCCGTGGGTTTCCTTGTGGAAAGCGGCGTTGACGGTGGCGATGTCGCTCATGTTGAGCGTCATACTGGCCTTGGCGGCCCAACCGCCCTCGTTGTCGAAGTCGGTCACGCGCAGCTCATCGGCCCACACGACACAGTTGCGCTGCGAGTTGGCGTTGTTGCGCACACCAATCATCATCACACGCACATCGCCCAGCGAGGGGTTTCCCTGCACGGTGACGCGGTGGTTGGGCGCGTTGGGGTCCTGCCGGGTGAAGCGCTGGTTATACCCCACTCCACTCTCGCCGGCGAGCTTGGCGGCGTTGCGTTCCTTCTTCACATTGGTGAGCACATCGAGGTCGATGTCGAGCATGTTCTGCTCGGGCCACACTTTCAGGCGGTCGGCCGAACTGTTGGTGCTATAACGCCCGGGAGCGGTGAGGTCGAGAGGTATCTCATACTCGTAGTAGTTGTTCTTTATATCGGAACCCAGTCGCAGGAATGCCGACACATCGCCGTTGCGCAGGACGGCATCGTCGATAAACGCCTCGGCGTGGAGGAACATCTGTAATCGCTGGTAGATGCGCAGGTCGAGCTGGGTGTTGCGGTACACGCCGCGAGCGTCACCGGGCTGAAGCCCCTCGACTTTCATCTGCATCGACTGCTCGTTGAGCTGGGTGATTTGCGATTGTCCGGAATCGACGATACGACTCACCCCCGGAGGCAGCACGTAGTTCACCGGCTCACGCGAGGCGTTCTCCTCGATGTTGACGGTGTTCACGTTCACACTGCCCTGCGCGGGAGCGTCGCCGCGCATGTTCAGGTTGTAGTCGTAGTTACGCCACTCACCGCGCATGAGTTCCAGGGTGGCAAAGCGCAGGTGGGTGGTCTCGGTGAAGCCGGTGAGGAACATTCGCACGAAGCGTATGGTGGTGAAGTCGTTGATGGAACCCACTTTCTTCTCATAGCTGCGCAGGGGGATGCTGAACTGATACCAGGTGGCATTCTGTCGCTCTCCATTGCGGGTGGTGATCACGCTCTCGCGCTTGTCTATGATGTGGTTGCGTCCCACCTGGAGCGAATCGGGGTGGATGGCCACGCGGTACTGGAAATAGCGCTCGTACTCGTTGAGGGTGTTGTCCTGGTTGATGTCCTCCACATCGGGCACGCTGCGTGCGCTCTGGTAGAGGCCGTCGCTGGCATCCTCGACCGAGATTGAGTTACCCTCGGTGCCGTTATAGTGCTTGTATCGTTCGAGAATGCCCAGGCGCAGCTCGTCGTAGTCATATCCCCGGAAGAAATGGTAGTTGTCGCTGGCCGGGTCGTTGAGCGGCGAGAACTGGTCCTGCTCCATGCGCGAGATGGCCTCGGGCGAGAGCTTGGTGCGCAGCTTGGTGACAAAGTCGCGGTAGGTCGGGAAGGTCTTCTCCTCATCGGTGCTGAGCCCGTTCAGGCCCACGTCCTGCGACTTGCGGTCGCCATTGCTGGTGTCGAAAGCGTAGGTTAGCGAGGTTTGTGTAGACACCTTGCCCCAGTTGGTGCTCTTGATGTACTGCTGGTCCACGTTGCTGCCCAAGCCGTTCTCGTAGGATTTCAATCCGTCCTTGAGGATATCCTCGCTCACCTCGCCCAGGTTGAAATAGAGCGAGCCGCCGTCACGGTTGGGATTGGAATCGTCGAGGAACGGGTCGAGAAGCCAGAACTGGATATACTCGATGTTCGACTGCTCAAAATCGGTGTTGTCGAGCTTGCGCATGATGCCACCCCAGCGCTTTTCGGGATTGAGCAGGTAGCCGTCGGCGTCCACATTCTCGGCATCGAGGTTGTAGGGGCCTCGCTCCTTGGGGTAGAACGAGAGGTTGAGGGTTTGCACGGTCGACGACTCGCCGTAGTTGAGTTCGCGTCCGGGGAAGACCTCGCTGTAGGGCACCTCGCGCACATAGGGGTTGGAAAGCTGGTCAAGGTCGTTCTTGATGTAGCCCGGCACATAGCTGGAGTTGCGCTGCGTGAACAGCCGGTCGATGTAGTACCAGGCGAGCAGCGAGCGGTTGCTGCCGTAGCTCACGTCGTCGGTGCGTCCGGCCTCTTCGAACAGGGTGCCGCTGCCGCCGTCGTAGGGCGTGGAGGCCAGGAACCACGAGTAGGGCGAGCGCAGGTCGATGCCCGACTGCGTGGACTCGAAATCGTCGATATAGCTGCTGCCCCGGTTCGAGCCGGTCTTGGCCTGATGCGGGAGCAGCTGGGCAAACTCGCCCTTGAACGTGATTTCGGACGGTGCGGTGGCGTTGACCGTTGGGATTTTGTTCAGCAAGTTGGTGAGCCACATGAACTTGGTCTTGTAGGCCATGTTCACGCCCCAGATGGTGTTGTTCACCAGCTCGTCGCCGATGGCCACCTTCTCGGTGAGCGACTTCTCGCCGTAGTGCATCACGGTGCCGCCGATGTGGAAATTCTTGTTGAAAGCATAGTTCAGGTCCAAACCCAGGAGGGTCTTGCGCTGCATACTGAAGTTGGACTGATTCTCCATTGAGACGCTGATGTTGGTTCCGGCGTCGATGATGCTTTGGTTGGTGATGGTCACCGTACCCATGTTATAGTCCACGGTGTAGTCGCTGTTCTCGGTGAGCGGCACGCCACCGGCGGTGACCACCACCGAGCCGCGCGGCACGTTCATGGCGTTGAGGCGAATGACGTTGCCGCCGCCCGAGCCTTGGTACTCGCCGGTGAGCACAAACTTGTTCTTGTCCTGTGCCTGGCGGGCGATGGTGAGCGTGCTGTCGTAGAGTTCCTCATAGACATATCGGTCGGCCAGTGCGTCGTTACCGAATGCCTGGCGCAGGTGCGAGCCGAAAGGCTCAACCACGGGGAAGATGATTTTGCCCAGCGAGCTGTTGACGGTGTAGCCCTCGATATAGTCGAAACGGCCGTCTATGTTGGTCTCGTTGTTGGCATCGAGGCGGTCGAGGTTCATCACCTGGAGGAGTGGCTTGCCATTGATGGCACCGTCGGGGATGTAAGTCAGCTCGGTGCCGGTGGTGTCGCTCAAGTATTTGATGTTGAGCTTGAAGTTCTGCCGGCTCATCTGGTAGCCACCGATGGAATAGATGTTCTTCATCATCAAGTCCCAGCAAGGATAGGCTGGCGAGGTGGTGGTGCCCTTAATCATTTTCAGGTAGATGCTCTGCTCGGTGCTGGGCACGTCGCTGGCAAACTCACCGACCTGATAGGTCTTCCCTCCGTAGGTGTACTGGAAAGCCACAGCGAGCACCTCATCGGGATTGAGCGCGGTCTTGAGCTGGATGTAACCCAGGGCGCTGCTGAGCGTGTACTCCGAGGAGTTGAGAAGCCGGGCACTCTCGATTTTCTCGTAGTCACGCCCCCCCTCGAAGCCAAACGCCTGCAGGGGCTGCAAGGCAGTAGACGACAGGGCCATGTAGCGGGCGTCGGGGTACTGCGTCTTGATTTCTTCCATGAGTGTGTTCGACTCATTGCTGGGGTTTAGCATCTCGGCATTGGGCTGCCAGTGGTCGTTGAGCATATGCACGCTCTCGCCAGCGTCCATAAAGGCCATGATGTTGCGGCTCTCGTTGTAGGTGCCGCGCTTGTTGGTAATCCACACCTCGACGCGGGTGATGTTCACGCCCGACGACACAAGCGGCAGGTGCGAGCACCAGTTGTCGTAGTTGTCGCGGAAGAAATGCGACAGGAAGAAGTTGCGGTTTTGGTCATATTTGTCGGCAGTGATGTAGAATGGTGTGGTCTGCGAGCCGCCACGGGTGTTCACGGTCTGCGTCTCGCTGTTCTGCTGCGACACCAGCGCGGTGGCGGTGAGCTTGCCAAATTGCAGCTTGGTTTTGATGCCGAACAGAGCCGCGCTGCCTCGAATCAGCTCCGAGCCAGTGGTCATGCTCACGTTGCCCGCCTCAATGTTCTTAATTATCTCATCCTCCTTGCCCTCGTAGGCGAGCTTGAGGTTTTTGTTGTCGAAATCAAAGGTGGCATCGGTGTTGTAGGTCATGTTGAACTTCATCTTGTCGCCCACCGAGGCCGACACCGTGGCCTGGATTTTGTTGTCGAAGTCGAAATAGGTCTTGCGGCGCTGCGACACCGACAGAGCCGGGTTGTCGGTCTTGTTGCTCTTCACGCCCATGTTGATTTTCACCGAGCCTTGCGTCTTGAGCTGTACACCGCCAGGGCCGAAGATGGACTCCAGCGGGCCGAGGCCGAACTGCATATCGAGGAAGTTGAACGGGTTCTTGGCTTTCTCCTCGGCGCTCTCGGCGTTTTTCTTGCGGTAGTACTCCATCATCGACTGGCGCATGGCCAGGTTGTTGTACTCGCTGGCGCTTATAATGAACGGGGTGACAATGTCGTTGTCGCCCAGCTTGGTGCGAATGATGTAGCACCCATTCTCGGGGTCGTACTCGGCCTCAGTCTTAATGTTCGAGGGATCCTTGAGGTCGATGGAGTATTCCCCGTTGCCCTGCACATCGTCGTAGCCGGCGGGGATGGTGGGATGCACGTCAAACTCCACGTTGAGTGTGTCGAGAGCGGCCGCCCGCCGCTGCTGGGCAGCTGTTTGCGGCTGCGAGGGCTGCACGGCAGTCATGGGCGGCGGTGGCGGCGTGAGCTTCGAGGTCACATATTGAGCCAAAGCCGTGTAATTGGCGGCCATGCACACCAGCACACCGCACAGCAATATCGAAGCGAGTATCTTCGTCGGTTTCATTCTGTATCCATTTCGCGGTACGCCTGGCCGCAGGATGTTAGCCACACGGCTACATCATCTTGAGTGCCTGCTTGATGGCCTGCTCCACGGTAAGGGCGGGCTGCTGCTGGAGCAACTTCTTCAGCGCCTTGGCACTCTGCTGCTGCGTGAAGCCGAGCATCACCAGGGCAGCCTGGGCCTCGTCGAAGACCGCGCCGGCCGGCGCACCTTCTTCTACTAACGCAGCATCCCCCACTTTTATTTTATCCTTGAGGTCAACAATTATTCTTTGGGCTGTTTTCGCGCCCACGCCCTTCACGGCCTTAAGCACGCCCACGTTGCCGGTGGCGATAGCACTCTCGAGTTGCTCGGCGGTGGCGCTCGAGAGAATCATGCGTGCCGTGCCCGGCCCCACGCCGCTCACCGCGATGAGCAGCAGGAACAAGTCGCGCTCGCGCTTGGTGGCGAAGCCGAACAGCACGTGCGCATCCTCGCGGATGGCCTCGTGCACATAGACGCGCACAAGCTCGTCCTTGCCCACGCGGGAAATCGTGTCGTAAGTAGTAAGCGATATGTTGATCATATACCCCATGCCGTGGTTGTCCACCACCACAAAGGCCGGATTGAGCTCGGCAACCATGCCGCTGATGTAGTCTAACATAATGAAAACCTTGAATGACGCCACAAAGTTACTGCTTTTTTTTTAGGTGGGGTCTATTAATTGCAAAAATAAGACTGTACCGACCTGAAAAACGGCACCGTTGCCTCGTAGCATCGATGCCGTTTTCAAGTCGATAATTGCCAAAATTAAGGTGGAAACCCTAATTAGTTGTTAGTGTTACTCCTCGCCTTTCTCGAGCTTCTCCTTGAGGGCGGCCAGTGCGCTGATGTCGCCCAGGGTGGTCTTCTCGACGGTGGTGGCAGCCACGGGCTCATCGGCGTGCTGCTCGCCGCGGCGCTCGCCGGCTGCGCGGCGTGCTGCCTTGCGGGTCTCACGAGCCTCGCCCTTCTGCTCATCCTCGAAGATGCGGCTGTGCGAGAGAATGATGCGCTTGGCGTCCTTGTTAAACTCGATGACCTTGAACTGGAGCTTCTCGTCCTGCTGGGCCTGCGAGCCGTCTTCCTTGACGAGGTGCTTGGGCGTTGCAAAGCCCTCGACACCGTAAGGCTGCAGGTTGATCACGGCGCCCTTGTCGAGCATCTCGGTGATCACGCCGTCGTGGATGCTGCCCACGGTGAACACGGTCTCGAACACGTCCCAGGGGTTTTGCTCGAGTTGCTTGTGGCCGAGGCTCAGGCGGCGGTTCTCCTTGTCAATCTCAAGCACAACCACCTCGATGGGTGCGCCAATCTGCGTGAACTCGCTGGGGTGCTTCACCTTCTTGGTCCACGAGAGGTCGCTGATGTGAATCAAGCCGTCGACACCCTCCTCCAGCTCGACAAACATGCCGAAGTTGGTGAAGTTGCGCACCTTGGCATTGTGGTGCGAGCCCACGGGGTACTTGACCTCGATGTTTGCCCACGGGTCTTCCTTGAGCTGCTTCACGCCGAGCGACATCTTGCGCTCCTCACGGTCGAGTGCCAAGATTTGAGCCTCGACAATGTCGCCCACCTTCATGAAGTCCTGAGCCGAGCGCAGGTGCTGGCTCCACGACATCTCGCTCACATGAATGAGTCCTTCGACACCGGGAGCGACCTCTACGAATGCGCCGTAGTCGTACATCACCACCACCTTGCCGGTGATGCGGTCGCCCACCTTGAGGTTCGGGTCGAGCTGCTCCCACGGGTGTGGCATGAGCTGCTTCAGACCCAGGGCGATGCGTTTTTTCTCGTCGTCGAAGTCGAGGATGACGACATTGAGTTTCTGGTCGGGTTCGACGATGTCGGCGGGGTTGTTGACACGTCCCCACGATAGGTCGGTGATGTGAATCAGTCCGTCCACACCTCCCAGGTCGATAAACACACCGTAGCTGGTGATGTTCTTCACGGTGCCCTCGAGCACCTGGCCCTTCTCGAGCTTGGCGATGATTTCCTTCTTCTGCTGCTCGAGCTCGGCCTCGATGAGGGCCTTGTGGCTCACAACCACGTTCTTGTAGTCCTGATTGATTTTCACCACCTTGAACTCCATGGTCTTGCCCACGAACACATCGTAGTCACGAATGGGCTTCACGTCGATTTGGCTTCCGGGGAGGAAGGCCTCGATGCCGAACACATCGACAATCATGCCACCCTTGGTGCGGCACTTGACGTACCCCTTGATGACCTCATCTTTCTCAAGCGCTTCGTTAACGCGGTCCCAGCTCTTTGCCAAGCGGGCCTTGCGGTGCGAGAGAATCAGCTGGCCGTTGCGGTCTTCCTGGTTCTCGACGTACACCTCCACGGTGTCGCCCACCTTCAGGTCGGGGTTGTAGCGGAACTCGTTAAAGGGGATGATGCCGTCCGACTTCGCACCGATGTTAACCACCACCTCGCGCTTGTTGATTGAGATGACAGTACCTTCGGTCACGTCCTTGTCCTTAAAGTTGCCAAGGCTGGTGTCGTAGGTTTTTTCCAGTTCCTCGTGGGACTTGTCACGACGGGTCTCGCCATGCTCGTAGGCTTCCCAGTCGAAATCGGGGATGGGAGAATTTTTTAATTCTTCGCTCATTTTAAAAAGTTAATAAATTAGTAAACTACGCTGTTGCCAGATTCGTTCCCGGCAAAAGCAGCCGCAAAGGTACAACTTTTTTCGGACATGGCAAATAGGATTCACTCATTATTAAAAAAACTGTGCCCCAAAACGCTCATTTTAGAAAAATTAACTGCGAAAGGAGGCCAAACGCTTTGCCGTTCCGAATATTGTGTGTAATTTTGCTTTTTGAAAATGAGACAAACGAATCTTTATTTACTAACCTTTTTAATTCACATTTCAATGAAGAAGATTTTACTCTTCGCTGCACTTGCTGCAGCATCGCTGAGCATGAGTGCTCAGTACACCATTGAGAAGCTGTGGGGTACAGAGAACGTCCCCGCCGCAGCTGACTGCCGCCAGGGCGTGGGTCTGAACGGCAAGTTCTACATCAACGACAAGACCGATAATGGCGAGGGCCAGGGCTCGGTGTTGGTTTATGGCGAGAACGGGTTAGAGAACCAGCTGTTCCCCGGCGGCCTGAACTGCGGTATCAACATCGACCAGGCCGGTCATGTGATTGTGAGCCTCGCCACGTTCCCCAACGCTGGCAGCTGGCTTTTTGACGACGAGACCCCGATGATTCGCGTTATCGACCCCGCAACCGGCGAAGTCACCGACCTGCCTCTGGGCGGCGGCGCTCCCAATGGCGGACGCCTCGACGTGCTGGGCCGTGCCTATGGCAACCTGCTGGAGAGCGGTGAGCTTTACCTGCCCCTGCTTCCCGCCAACGGTGGCATCAACCGCTACTTTTATGAGGGCGGCGAGGTTCTCGGCGAGGACTGCTACGCCCCCCTGCAGTCGCCGGCTGCCAATGCCGACAACATGACCATCATCAACGCTGTGGTGGATGCCGACGGCAACGACGCCATCTTCTACTATCAGCGTGGTGGTATGCCCTACCTGTACTACTGGAACGGCGACAACCTGGAGGGTGAGGCCATCAATATCCCCGCTTGTGACGACGGAACGATCCGTTGCAACCAGAACGGTGCAGACTTCTTCGCTTACAACGGCAAGAACTTCGTGGTTTATCCCTGTGGCGCTGCCAACAACGCCTACTACGACGGTTTCGCCATCTATGAAATCGGTGCTGAGGTTCCTTTCTTTTGGAAGTCTCCCACCATCTCTGCCGCTGCCAACGGCTTCCAGGCCAACTGGCTGAACGCCGAGGTCACCGAGGACGGCGTGCTGATTTACCAGTACGCTCCTGGCAAGAGCATGGAGGTCTACAAGATGTCGCTCCCCGCCGAGGAGACTCCCGATGTGTACATCCTGGGCGAGGTGAATGAGAACAGCTGGGCTCCCAACGTGGGTCTGAAGATGACCCAGGGCGATGGTGGCCAGACCTACTTTGCCGACATCACCTGCGATGGCCGCAACGATGGCTACAACTACTTCAGCTTCACCACCGAACTGGCCGAGAACAACGACCAGGGTGGCTGGGACTACATTGCTCCCTACCGCTTCGGTGCTGTGAGCGATGGCGACTTCCTGGTGACCGATGAGATGATTGGCATCGAGCTGGCACTGACCTACGAGGGTGGCCAGGCCTACAAGATTCCCGCCGGCAACTACACCCTGATGCTTGACTTGACCAACATGAAGCTCGTCATCAACAAGGTGGTTGAGACCCGCACAATCAGCGGCAACGTTTACGATGCCGAGGGCAATCCGCTGGAGGGTGTTACCGTGACCGCCATGCCGCTGGCCACCGAACCGGAGGTCATGGCCATGCGCGCCCCGGGTGAAGGCTACACCACCACGACCGACGCCGATGGTCACTATGATCTGGAGGTGCCTGCCGATGGCGAGTACAGCGTTACCTTCGAGAAGGAGGGTTACCTGAACGTCACGGTGCCCGAAATTGAGGCCGAGACCGTGACCCTGGAGGCTGATCCCAACACCGCCGTGAGCGACGTGAACGCCGCCAAGGCTGTTGCCAGCGTGAAGTATGTGAACGCCGCCGGCCAGGTGAGCGCCAACGCATTCAACGGTGTCAACATCATGGTGACCACCTACACCGACGGCAGCAAGAGCGCCGTGAAGGTGGTGAAGTAAGCACCAAAACAAAGCTCACTCCGGTGAGCAATGCAGGCCGCGCCCCGCACCCCGGGGCGCGGTTTTTTTTTCGAGGCTTGCCGCCGAGGGGGATTGCGCGTGGGGGGGGCGGAGGCTTAGCCACCGATTACAGAAACAAACCCCAAACGCGGAGACGGCGACCAAATGCGGGGACGGCGACCAAAATGCGCTTGTTGCACCTGGGACAATCCCAAATCATTCCCAAATGGGCGTACAAAAGTGCGCAAAAACAAGGAACTTTAACGGTGATTTTCTCCATTAAAGTTCCTAACAGCTTG